>CAMHKW010000018.1 GCA_946185835.1 uncultured Bacteroidales bacterium | reverse complement strand
CTGCAATACACATAAAACATTGTTTTGATGGCGGCAATGTCATTGCCGCAACACAGAGAAAAACACGCGCTGCAATACACATAAAACATTGTTTTGATGGCGGCAATGTCATTGCCGCAACACATATAGCTACACTATTACCGCTTGCATAAAGTTGTCTCGCCATCCGCCATCTCCCAACAGAAAGAAGTAACCACCACACCTCCAGCCGCTTACCTCTTAAAAACGACCTCTGCGGTCATGTTTTTCAAATTCAACCTAACTGCCACAATTCCAGACTATAACAGCCGCTTCGCTCCTGTCACCTTCGAGTGAAGCTCGAGTCAAGAACGGGTAAAGGCTGAACCGTCATTCAGAGACACTCTGTATATCAACAATATACAAAACCACTCAAAACACTGCTTGTACCGCTTACATCGGTTGTACACGATTGTATTTGAGTTGTATCTGTTTGCCCCGCACGCGGTTCACTATAATCGTGGTTAGATATAATCGTAGTTAGCTATCTGAAATTTACTAAAAGAATTGTGTTCTATTTAGTAGTTTAAATCATTTATTTTCGGTCGTGGCTATTTCGTAAATGAAAATTATTTCTTAACTTTGCAGCGCATTTTGCGCGAGCTGCTTGCAGCTCACTTTGCTTTTCTAAAACAACTAAATAATTATACACTATGACGATTGACAATTACAAATTCGCCGGACAAAAGGCGATAGTACGCGTGGACTTCAACGTTCCGCTCGACGAGAATGGTAACATCACCGACGACACTCGTATCCGTGGTGCCCTTCCCACACTCAAAAAGATTCTTGCCGACGGTGGCGCTCTGATTATCATGAGCCACATGGGCAAACCCAAAGGAAAAGTAAATCCCAAGTTCTCTCTCAGCCAAATCAAGGATGCCGTTGCTAAGGCTCTCGGCGCTCCCGTGCTTTTTGCTCCCGACTGCGCTAAGGCTCAGCAGGCTGCTGCCGACCTCAAGCCGGGTGAAGTATTGCTGCTCGAAAACCTGCGTTTCTACGCCGAGGAAGAGGGCAAACCCGTCGGTATCGACAAAGAAGACCCCGCTTACGAGCAGGCTAAGAAAGAGATGAAGGCTTCGCAGAAAGAGTTCGCCAAGACCCTCGCCTCGTACGCCGACTGCTACGTCAACGACGCTTTCGGTACCGCACACCGCAAACACGCCTCGACAGCCGTCATTGCCGACTTCTTCGATGCCGACCACAAGATGCTCGGCTACCTGATGGAGAAAGAAGTGCAGGCAGTAGATAACATCCTCAGCAACATACGTCGACCCTTCACCGCTATCATGGGCGGCTCGAAGGTATCAACCAAGATCGGTATCATCGAAAACCTCATGGACAAAGTCGACAACCTCATCCTTTGCGGCGGTATGACATATACCTTCGCTAAAGCACAAGGCGGCAAGATAGGCAACTCGATATGCGAAGACGACAAACTCGACCTCGCACTCGACATCATAGCACAAGCCAAAGCTAAAGGCGTCAACCTCGTACTGGGTAGCGACTGCGTGGCAGCCGACGACTTCAGCAACGACGCACACACTCAAGTAGTACCCGCCAACGACATACCCGACGGATGGGAAGGCATGGATGCCGGACCTGAGACACGCAAAGCTTTTGCCGAAGCTATCGAAGGCGCTAAAACCATTCTCTGGAACGGTCCTGCAGGTGTCTTCGAATTCGACAACTTCACGGACGGAAGCCGAGCCATCGCCGAGGCTATAGCCAAAGCCACAGCTCAAGGTGCATACTCTCTTATCGGAGGTGGCGACTCGGTAGCCTGCATCAACAAATTCGGCATGGCTGACCAAGTGTCGTATATCTCAACCGGCGGTGGCGCACTGCTCGAAGCCATCGAAGGAAAAGTGCTACCCGGCGTAGCTGCTATCAAAGGCTAATAAACAACCAATAAAACAGATTATTATGGAAATAGTAGGTAAGATAACTCAAGTTCTCCCGATGCAGACCGGCACCAGCCAACGCACCGGCAACCCATGGGCTATTCAATCGTTTATACTTGAGACTCAAGACCAATTCCCTCGCAAGGTATGCATCGAGATGTTTGGCGAGGAGCGCATCAAGACTAATCCTATCGCAGAAAACGAAATCGTAACCGTGAGCTTCGACCTTGAAAGCCGCGAGTTCAACGGTCGCTGGTACACCTCAGTCAGAGCATGGCGAGTACAGCAAGGTGCAGTAGCAGCACCCGTAGCAGCACCCGTAGCAGCGGCTGCGCAGCCCGCAGCACAGGCTCAGACTCAGGCTGCGGCAGCACCTGCTTCGCAACCCGCTGCAGCTCAAACCACAGCTGCTACATTCGACGGCTCAGCTGACGACGGCTCTGACCTCCCATTCTAAAAGCCCATAACCTAAAGAAGGGCAACCCGTGATAGGGTAAACAATACTAACACCATACGGGTGCATCGGAATGACAGTTCTATGCACCCGTATGTTTCAACCCAAGCTGTTATGAAGAAAGTAGCAACATGGCTCATTACGGTTATCGTGATAGCAGGTCTCGTGGCGCTTTGCATCGTCAGATGGAACGCGTGGTTTGGCAATGTGCCCGAACACGACTATGTCGTCGACAGCTATCCACATAACCTCACTCTTACCTTTGGCGACGACGCTGCCACACAACGACGCCTAACATGGCGTAGCTCACGCTACGACACGCTTGCCTACGTCATCGTCTCAAGGCAAGCCGACAAAGCCGACACCATCAGGGCATACTGCACGCCACTCACCACTCGTGCCGGCAATGCCGTCTTCTACCGCGCCGACCTCAAGCACCTCAAGCCGGGCACATACAAAGTAAGAGCATACACCGCTAACCTCAGCTCAGAGCCGATGCTCTTCACCGTCAGCCCCATACGCAACAAGGGCAGATTCGTCGTAATGGGCGATGTGCAAACATCCGACGAGCAGTTCGCAACGCATATCTTCGCTGCCGCACAATCCGCTATCAGCTCAGCCGACTTCGTATGCCAAGTAGGCGACCTCATCGAGCGACCCACCGACAGCTATTGGCAACTCTTCTTCTCTACATGGCAACGCACCGACACACTCTACCCTATGGTCTTTGCCACAGGTAATCATGAATACCTCAAAGGAGTGCGAAAGACTCTCGACAACCGCTGGACACATATCTTCGCTAACCCCGAAAACGGTCCTATAAGAGCGTTGGGCAGGACATATTACATCGACTTCGACAACCTTCGCTTCGTCGTTATCGACACCGACCAGCTGCAACTCTTTTCCGACTACACCCGCACCGCGACATGGCTCGAGAAGGTGCTCACCGATGCCGACGCAAACAACAAATGGAAAGTGGTGATGATGCATCACCCTGTCTATTCCGCAGGAATGAACCGCGCCAACCCGCTCATATACCTCACCTTCAAATACCAACTGCGAAATGCCGACCTCATCCTCGCCGGACACGACCACAACTACGCACGACGACTCATCACACAGACCCATGGCGACTACACTACACAGAGCGCAAGCTACGTGCTCGGCTCATCTGACAAATACTACCTCGGTAAAATAAGCAACTACGACGACCGCATATTGTCAGGACATCCCGTAATAGCAGTGGTCAACTACAACCGCGACTCGATGACTATCGACACCTACCAAACCGACATACAACAGCTCTACGACCGCATCACACTACGACGTGACACCACCGCTGTCGACTATTTCAGCAACGCCAAAGAGACCATCGACAAGCCTAAGAGATACGAACAGAAGAACACACGAGACACTAAGAAATTCGACCAACGACGACAGAAAAGACTGAACCGGACAGCATGAACAAGTGGGTCAACCGCATACTGCACGTGTCGATAGCCGTCATAGCCTACGGTTACCTGACATACAAGTTAGTCACTTTCGACGACTATAGTACCATCACTGCCCATTTCTCGTCGATCGATGCCACACAGTTTCTCTATCTCATTGCCTGCTTCCTTCTGTTCCCGATAAACATACTCGCCGAGTCGGTCAAGTGGCGCTACCTGCTTCGCGACCTTGTACCCTTGACGCTTCGCGAGGCGATGCGCCAAGTGTATTGCGGTGCTGCCGGCGCTTTCATCACTCCTGCACGCGTAGGCGACTACCCCACCCGCGTCACACTCATCGCCGACCGCAAGGTATGGATACCCGCCATCACTCTCGGCTTCGTAGGCACCGCGGCACTCTCGTCGCTGCAAATCATCTTAGGTCTGCCTGCCGCACTCAACAGCTATAGCATCAAATGGTACATGTATCTGGTCAGCGCGATGTTCGTGTTCGGATATGCCTTCTCGCCGGCTATCTGCCGTAGGCTGCGCAACCGACACTTCTCCGACAACGTGCGTAATATAGTCGATACCCTCGCCACACTCGACACTCCACGTCTGCTCTACATTATGCTGCTCAGCGCACTGAGATATGCCGTTTATTGTGTGCAGATGATCCTCATACTACGCTTCTGCGGTGTTGACCTTAGCATCGGCACCATGCTGACCGACATCTTAGCATACTACATGCTCGTCAGCGTCACGCCTTCGATGCCGGTGGCAGACGTAGGTATCAGAGGCAGCTGGGCGATAGTGGTCTTCTCTCAGCACACCGCCAACATACCCGCTATCGCCATGGCTTCGATACTGCTGTGGGTGATCAACGCCATGATGCCTATGATAGTAGGCACCATGATACGAAAAACCAACCGCTAAGCCACAACAGCATCAGCCGATATTGGCTGATAAACAAGGAATGCACCCGCCAATCTTGGCTGATAAACAAGGAATGCACCTGCCAATCTTGGCTAATGGTCTCGATTGTCATTTGGCGGTTACAAATAAAATGACTAACTTTGCCGCTTGCAAGCATGCAATGCCCTCTTAATACGCATTGAATGCCTTCTTCACATCCTTAGAATTTCTCTTAGAATCTTAAACCCACCAACTATGTACAACGCGCTATATACAACCAATTTCCTTTCCACACTCAACGACAACTACCAAAAGATGCTCGGCATGCTGGTAGTCACCGAGTGGGTGAGTTCAGAATATAAACCGCTGGTAATAAGCATCACCGGAGCCGCCTTGGTGCTACCTTATATCTTCTGCTCACCAATGGCAAACAGAGCTGCGCAAGTATATGGCAAACAACGCGTCGTCAGAGTATGTAAGATCCTTGAGCTGCCTATTGTGCTACTTGCCATTCTCGGCTTCCTGCTCAAAGACCCTAACTGCTTCGCCCAGAACGAATACAGCACCATCATAGCCACCGTTTTGGTTATCACCGCCATCTTCCTACTCGGCATACAAAGCTCGATGTATTCGCCTGCCAAATACGGACTGATACGCGACATCGGAGGAATAGAAAACGTATCAAGAGGAATGGGCGGAATGGAAAGTCTGAGTTTCCTCGGGATGCTACTTGCAACAGCACTCGCTGCCTTTATGGTCGATAAGTTCTCCGACCAACCCCTTATCTATAGCAGTCTGCTGTTTATCTTAGCCGTAGCAGGATGGATTGCCTCGCTGCTCATCAAAGCAGAGGAGACACCCACCGACCATCGCGAACGTCTCAACCCGTTTGCATATATGAAGTCCTCGCACCAAATGGCACTGCAATACAAAGGACTCAACACCGCCATCTACATACTGAGTATCTTCTGGTGGTTTGCAACGACTATTCAGCTATGTACCATCGTATATTGCCAAGAGGCTATGGGACTCGAGAAAGGTAAGCCCGGAATAATAATGTGCATAGCTGCTATCGGCATTTCACTCGGTTGCGTGATTAGCGGCAAAATAGGGCATAAATTCGTAAACGAGGTTGTCAGAGTACCTTTCTACGGAGCACTGCTCTCTTTGGGCTTAGTGGGCATCTTCTGCCTCAACAACGGACATTATATCATCTTCACCATTCTGCTGTTTTTCGTCGGAGTGCTTGGAGGCATGTTCAAAGTGCCACTCGACGCTACAATACAACGGACGGTCAAACCCGATGAACTCAACACCGTACTCGCATATTTCAACCAAGTGTCGTTCCTGTTTATGTTCGGAGCATCAGTGACATACTACCTGATAACCATGATTCTGCCACAACGATACGTCTTCCTTATGCTTGCCGTCGTAATGTTTGCTTCATCAATATGGCTGATAATAGGTCACCCTCAAGTCAAACAATTTTATAAAAACCTCAAACCATAATGAATATCTCACATCAACTCATATACAGCCATATTGACACACCTGTCTTCCATTTGGTAGGCTCAGCTGCCGATGAGTTAGGCGTCGAGTGCTATGTCATCGGCGGTTGGGTGCGCGACTTACTGCTTAACAGGCATAGTAAAGACATCGACGTCGTGGTGGTAGGAAGCGGCATCGAACTCGCAGAGCTTGTCACTCATAAATTAGGCAAGGGTGCACACCTTTCGGTATTCAAAACCTATGGCACCGCACAAGTCAAGAAAGGTGACACCGAAATAGAATTTGTAGGAGCACGAAAAGAGAGCTACCACCGCGAGAGCAGAAACCCCATTGTTGAATCAGGCACCTTAGAAGACGACCAAAACCGCCGCGACTTCACTATCAACGCCATGGCTATTTGCCTCAACCGGCAACGCTATGGCGAACTGCTCGACCCTTTCACAGGAGTAGAAGACCTCGACAAACGAACAATACGCACGCCTCTCGACCCCGACATCACATTCAGCGATGACCCCCTTAGAATGATGAGAGCCATACGCTTTGCGACGCAACTCGGCTTTTTTATCGATGACAACACGTTAGACGCTATCTGCCGTAACGCAGAGCGAATAAAGATAATCACCAAAGAACGCATCGTTGACGAACTGCAAAAGATAATGCTGTCGGACAGACCTTCGATAGGATGGCGACTGCTCGACAAGACAGGACTGTTGCAGCTTGTCATGCCGGAGATAGCGGCACTAAAAGGCATCGAGACAAAAGAGGGCAGAGGACACAAAGACGTGTTTTTGCACACTCTCAAAGTGCTTGATAACGTTGCTTTGGAAAGCAAAAACGTATGGCTCAGATGGGCGGCATTGCTACATGACGTGGGCAAACCGCGCACCAAACAATGGGAAGAAGGTGTAGGATGGACATTCAAGAATCACAACTTCGTAGGAGCGAAGATGATACCCGGCATCTTTAAACGCATGAAGATGCCGCTCAACGACAAGATGTTATACGTACAAAAACTTGTCGACCTGCACATGCGCCCCATCAACCTCATCGAAGATACCGTTACCGACTCCGCCGTCAGACGCTTGTTATTCGAGGCAGGCGACGACATCGAGGACCTCATGATTCTGTGCAATGCCGATATAACCTCGAAAAACGAAGAGAAGGTAAAAAAGTACCACCGCAACTACGAGATACTCAAGCAGAAGATGATTGACTTGGAAGAGCGCGACCGTATCCGTAACTTCCAGCCGCCTATCAATGGCGACCAGATCATGCAGATGTTCGCGTTGCAGCCATGCAACCTCGTAGGAGAACTGAAGGCGTCTATTAAAGATGCCATACTCGACGGTGTCATACCCAATGAGTATGATGCCGCACTGCAATACCTACTACAGCAAGCACAACAAAGAGGTCTACATCCTATTAACTCATAAAATGCCGACGGTTACGCCAATTTGCTGTATATTATTGATATACAGAGTGCCACTGATTGGTCTCTCTTCCTTTACTCGTTCTTCACTCGATCTTCACTCGAAGGTGACAGGAGCGAAGCGGCTGTTAGAGGCTGGGATTGAGGCAGTTAGGCTGAATTTTAAAAACATGACCGCAGAGGTCGTTTCAGAGTGATAAGCAACTGAAAATTCGGTGGTTACGTCTTTGAATTGGGAGATGTTTGGCAGTGAGACAACTTTATGCAAGTGTTAATGCTGTTTCTATACGGAAAAAAGAATCCGTAGTGGCGTAAAATGCGCAGGAGAAATCTGTGTGAAAAAAGACGTAGCAGACACAAAAAAGAGACCTCATGAGAGGTCTCTTGTATTGTTGAGAATAGAGGCTACAACATTATTGGAGCTTGTTTACATAAATAGCTAAGCGCGACTTGAGGTTGCTTGCTTTGTTAACATGGATGATGTTACGCTTTGCAAGCTTATCGAGCATACTGGTAACCTTCGGAAGCATCTCTGCTGCCTCAGCCTTGTCTGTCGTAGCACGCAGTTTACGAACTGCATTACGAGTGGTCTTTGCATAATAGTGGTTATGCAACTTACGTTTCTCAGTCTGACGTATTCTCTTCAAAGATGATTTATGATTTGCCATCTTAATCTGAAATAATAAGTGTTTAGTATTGATTTTAATTATTAGTAGTCCATAGCAGAATCGAACTGCTCTTTACAGAATGAAAATCTGTCGTCCTAACCGATAGACGAATGGACCATCATAAGCGCTTCTCTTCAAAAGCGGCTGCAAAGGTACGTTAACTTTTTGAATTGTGCAAATATTTTTCAAAAAAAGTGCATTTTAGCCTCTAAAAATGTATTTTTTAGAACTCTGCTAATCAATTTCTGAGCCGTCATTAGTCAGTCTGATGACCTATTGGTGCTAACCTCTAATCGACAGAGAAGTCGAGATAGGGCAGTATTTTCTCAAGCTCGGCTGCAGAAAAGATATCTTGCTCACTGACGAACTGTTGCTTGGTCAGACGAACATGCTCACGCCGGAATGTATATAGTGCTTTTGCCTTCGTAAACGTTAAGTAAGGATGACGCTGCAGTCGGTCGACAGAGGCGTAGTTCACCCTAAGACGAACCACCAATGCGGTGTCGACTGTCAACTTCGACGCAAACGAGTCAGTGTTTATCTTCTCTATCTCGTAGAGCTGATTGACACTGACATAACCTCCGAGTTGCTGACGATAGCGCACTATCTGCAACGCCGTATACCGCCCCACCCCACGAAGCAACTGCAGCTGAGCAGTGTCAGCCGAATTAAGCTCGAGTATAGTGTCTTTCTTCACTCTGTGAACAAACGTCGTATGAAGCGAATCAGATGTCTGAGAAATAAGGCTATCTGCTTGTATTGTTATATAAGGTTCAAGTCGCGAATAGAGTGTGTCGGACATAAAATACAGCTTACGCATGTCTTCAGCCTTGCGAAAAACGGCACCGGCTGTGCGGTAGGCTATCAGTGTCTTTGCCTGCCACGGCTTCAAGCCAAGCTGTAACAGCAACAGCGAGTCTGCGGTGTTTGGGTCGAACGTGGTCATCGAGATAGGTGGCAAAACGACCTTCTTACGGTGGGGATACTCGTACTTTGCATAACGGGAACGCACAGAGGCATTCAGCGAGTCGAGGCGGTCGCCTGCCATCTCCACCTCACTATAAGTTACATGGCTAAGCAGACGACGCTCTATATAATGAAGCGTGACGATAAAAGCAACGGCTACAGCCAACACTATCACTATACCTATCAACTGACGCAGGGTCAGAGAGGTCTGCCATCGGTTTCTGTTGGGCTGTGTCATCTTACCTGAGACTCTAAAGTACCATCGATCCATTCAGTGACTATCATATCTCCCGACTTAATCTCTGCCACCGAGCGCACCACCTTACCTTTTGAGGTCGTTATGGTATACCCTTTGCGAAACAGCGTCTCCGGTGAAAGAAGGCTGAGAGTACGCTCGTAGTCGGCAAGCTGACGATGTCGGGCTGACAGATAATGCTTCCGACGCACGTCGAAGAGCTGACGTATAGCACTCAGTCGTTGACGTTTGCGTTGTGAGTAGTTGGCGACCAAGACTGACAGACGCTGACGAAGTTGTTGCACTCGCTGAACCTGTATGTCGTTATGAGATATAAAAAGCTCTGCAGCGGCAGTGGGCGTCTTCACACTGCGAAAAGCGACCATGTCGAGCACCGCCACATCGCGTGTATGACCTATCCCGCTGATGATGGGAATAGGCAGCTGGGAGCATACCGAACAAAGCATGTAGTCGTCGAAGCAACTGAGGTCGGTGGTGGCACCCCCTCCGCGAACTATCACAACGGCATCGAACTTGTCGACCTCGGCGTATATCTTATTCAATGCCGATATTATCGACTCAGCAGCCGCCTCGCCTTGCATGGTGGCAGCAAAGAGCGTACAGCTGACACGGGCGACATTAGCGCTGTTTTCAAGCTGATGACGGAAGTCTTCATAACCCGCAGCCGACGACGACGAGACGACTGCAACATGCTTCACCAAAGTAGGTAACGACAACGACTGCTGCATCTCGAAAGTACCGTCTTTCCTGAGCCTTTCGATGGTTTGCTGACGCTCGCGTGCCATGTCACCAATTGTATACTCGGGGTGGATATTGCAGATATTAAGGCTCATACCATACACATTATGATAGCTCACTTCTACCTCAAGCAACACCTTCATGCCGACACAGAGCCGTCGGGACGTCTGCTGCTCGAAATAAGCGGATAGCATACTGTATATATTCGACCAACATGTAGCACGCATCTTTGCCGAAATCTGACCGCCGGACTCGGACTTGTCGACAAGCTCGAAATAAGCATGACGATTGACATGCAACTCAGATATCTCGGCACGCACCCAATAGGTCGACGGGAATGCCATACCTATAGTACGACTCACTACATTAGACAGCTCTGTCAGAGAAATAGACTCCATATTAGTTTAGTTATATTTATGAACGAAACTCGTTTGCCGCGTGTTGATATATGGCAGTTGGTGCTGTTCACACTGCCTGATTATCATGTCTGCTTTTCTTCGACTTAAAGCCTGCGACAACACTACCGTATCGGGGTTGAAACACTCTAAAAGGTCCTGCGGCTGAGTCCTGCCGATGGCGTTTACCACCAAATAGTCAACCCTCAAGGCAGACGCCGTCGTCATACCATAAAACTGCTCGCCCCACACCGACACATAACGCTTGCCATTCCAACAAAAGGCAGTACAGGTATCTGCACCGATAGTATCAACCCGCTCACCCATCAGATGTTGCACGTGTGTCGTCACCGCCAATTCGTCACGATAAAGACGTGAGTGCTCGCTGTTGTAAAAGAAGACGGCTATCAGCGCAAGACACACCATGACAGGGACTATCAGCACTCGCTTGCCATCGCGCACAAACACTAACGAGAATGCTATCGCAACGAACATAAGCATAGTCATCGGCAGCGTGAAATGGCAATGAGTCGACGAATAAGGCAAGTGCTCGACGAATCGCAAAAAACACATCAAACAGTCAACTACCCCGTCGAGTAATCTGCCCGCCAACAGCCCCAAATAAGGAATAGAAGCCGTCAACAGCACAAACAATGCCAAACATACGAGCAACATGGCAGCCGGTATGACAATCAGGTTCGTAAGCAAGAACCAATTGCTTGTGGTCGAAAAGAAATAAAGGGTCCATGGCAATGTGCCTAACTGTGCAGCTACCGACATGCAAACGATATCGTAGAAGTACTTCAACACCTTATTGGGTATTGTAAACCACCCCGCCAGCCATTTGCCTATCGTCACCAAGCTAAACACCGCGCTGTACGACAGCAGAAACGACACCGAGAACAATGCCATAGGGTTGAAGATAAGCGATAACGACGCAGCGGCAGCCACTATGTTGACCGATGACGATGGGCGGTGCAAAGCAAGATTGAACGTTGCCAAGCTACACATCAACGAGGCACGCACCACCGACGGAGAAAAGCCGGTCAGCAAGGCATAGAACCACAACGCTGATACCACTAACGCACTGCCTACGTAATGCCACTTGCGATGATACAATATCTTCGGCTTATGTCTGCCGAAAAACAGGAACAGCAATACCAGGTTTATAATACCCACATGCAATCCGCTAACAGCCAACACGTGCATCGCACCTGCCACAGAAAAGGTCTGTTGTGTCTCATCGTCCAACGACTCGCGATACCCCAATGTCAATGCCGCTACTATCGACTCGTTACGCTCCGACAGACCTATACCGCTCAGCCGGTGTAACAGAAAGAGCCTGCAACGCTCGGCGAAAGCACGAGGACTATGAACGGTACGATGACCAAGCTTATACCAAAAGGCAGAGTCTACGAAACACTGCCCTGCTATACCCTTGTATTGCAGATACCTGCCATAGTCGAAGCCCGACACGTCAGCTATAGGTCGGCGGGGTGTTGCGGCTATCAACAATATATCCCCCTGACTAATCGTTCGGGCAAGACTGTCGGATCGGACATACACACGGAGTCGTCCGTTGGTGGGTGTGTAAGCCGCCGTATCACCGAAAGACAGCACTCGAGTGTCGAGCATCAGCGTACGTTGCTTTGGCTCCGGGACATGGTCGACCCATACCTGCATCAGACGAGCGCTGTCGAGCCACGCTACCGAGGTATGTGTCAGCTGCTCCACGTAGCGGGGACTACGCGACAAGCCTACTATCAGTACCACAAGCACCGACAGCACTATAACAAACGGATGGCGTTTGAGTATATCTACTGACATTTTAACGACTTGATAGCCTCAGCCGGGTCAGCTGCGTGGAAGACGGCACTACCCGCCACCAGCACGTCGGCACCGGCAGCAAAAAGCTCGGAGGCATTGGAAGCCCCCACGCCACCATCTATCTCGACGAGCGTTGACAAGTGCCTGCGCTCTATCTCGGCACGCACCGCCCGTAGCTTTGCATACGTCGACTCGATGAAACGCTGACCGCCGAAACCGGCAAACACTGACATGAGCAGCACCATATCGACTTTATCGAGATAGGGATAAAGACGCTCTACGGCTATGTCAGGATTGATAGTCAGACACGTACGCACTCCTTTCGCACGTATCATCTCAAGAATTGGCAAGGGGTCGTCTACAGCCTCGAGATGAAAGCCGATAGAGAAAGCACCGGCGTCAGCAAAACGCTCGACATACTTCTCGGGATGCGTTATCATCAGGTGCACATCCAAAGGCTTACGAGCATAACGTTGCAACACTTCCATGATAGGGAAGCCGAACGAGATGTTGGGCACGAAGACCCCGTCCATCACATCAACATGTATCCATTCAGCTTCGGAACGGTTGAGCATATCTATCTCTTCACCCAATCGGGCAAAGTCGGCTGACAAAATAGAAGGGGCTATGTAACGCATGATAGAAGTTAGAGGTTAGAAGTTAGAGGTTAGATAGATAACAGATTAGAAACCCGAATAGGTAACACGCAGCGCGGTAGGCGACTGCTTGCTTGCAGTGCTTCGTATTGCCGTAGCGGAGATAGTCTGCATAGGACGGACAGATGTGATAGACGTAGTCCCGGACGAATATGCCGTCGACGAAGTGGTAGTGGTACCTACAGTCACCGGAATCAGCAGCATATTAAGCACCGAGTCGTTGTTGTTCTCGCGCAACTGATTCGTTAGAAGTTGTGCCAGATCGTAGACGTACGAGTATTGTGTAGTACCGTCCTCGGCAGTTTCTGATGTGATGCTCGCCAATATCCCACAGGTGTCGGAGGGCAACTCTCTGTCGAAGAAAAAGCGCCAGGCAGACTCCTCTCGGATGATAAGCATGTAATTAGCAGGATTGGCCCAGGTATCACGAATCTCTTCCTCCTTCGGACGAACAAAGTAGTTCAATATCGGAATCTTGAGCTGTGCCTGATTGACATACGGACGTTTGTTGTGAAGGGTATCACGTATAGCCTTGCTTATCGACTGCATCGGCAGCTTCAGACGGGTATAGATATTGGCAGGAGAGACAACAAACATCACCGAATCGTCATACTCCGACAAGTCCTCAAGAAAATCTACCGGATATACCACACGGTTGACTTGACGAACCTCTGAATTGGCATAAAAGAACTTCTCGTCGCTTACGATGGTATCGGTACCTTGCTTGCTGTAAGCAAAATGATAATGCACCGACATACTCAGCGAAGAGATATGCAGGATAGTAGAGCCACCGAAGTCGGTGGTGATATACAAGCCTTTAAAGCGGTTGTTGAACTCTTCTTGCGATGAGAAATCTTTGATTTTGAAAAAGCTCTTTGCAAATTCGCTACTAAGCTTCAGACGGATATAAGGTACATACGACGAAGCCGACGATGAATATGTGGAATCGGTATAACCCTCAGCTGTCTGAACAAAAGGCTCAGAGAGCAAAAAAGTAGAATCACGTAGCGTGCAATACTCCTGAGGGTCGATATCGTAGCTATAGTAACCATTATAGTCGAATGTGGCTTTGTCCATACGATATACACGCAGACTTATCGGAGCCTTGCCATCGCCATACCAAGAACGATAGTACAGGTAAAGTACCACCGAGTCGACCTCGCTGCCTGCCGGGTAGCGGAAGTCTAACGGACATGCCAACTGAGTGAAGATATCGGCTTTCACCGTGCCGAACATATTATCAGCCTCGCCGAGTAACATAGAGTCGGGAGAGAATGTGATTCTAACGGCATGGTCCATCTCAGAGCTGATGGCAAAGGTATCACAGCCCACCACTATCCCATCCGATTCGGAGAGAAGGGTAGAACCTGTCCCGCTCACATTGCTATCCTTACAGGCACACAGAGACAATAACGCCAACAGAAATATCGAAATACGTAATTGTTTCATCTACTAAATCATTCATTATTTTCTTGCTGCAAGAGTAAGCGATAGAAGTCAAGAAACTCTTTGGGGTCGTTGCCGTTGTAGGGGACAAAAGCTTTCCCTGACTTTGTTATATGCTCTTGCATTGCAGCAGGTATATTCGGGCACTCCTGAATGACAGCATCCGAATACTTTATTGCCAAATGCAGCAAGTTAGTATACGTCACACGTTTATCTACTATCTCTGCCACATCGTTCAGACTGACTCCATCCACCAACAGCTTCTTGGCGAAGTTCTCCGGGAACGGGCGCGTCATCGTCTGGTCGTAAAGCCCGAAGACCACCTTAGCTTTTTCGAAGAAAGGAGTGTCTTTATACGCTTTCTTTATGTATAATGGTGCTAACGCTGCCATCCAGCCGGAGCAGTGGATGATATCGGGTGTCCATCGTAGTTTCTTAACCGTCTCCAGCACGCCTCGGGCAAAGAAGATGGTGCGTTCGTCGTTGTCGGGATACTCGAATCCGTTCTCGTCCATCACGCCACGACGGCGACGGAAGAAGTCATCGTTGTCGATAAAATATATCTGTATGCGAGCCGACTGTATCGAAGCCACCTTCAGCAACAGCGGATGGTCTGTATCTTCGATTATCAAGTTCATGCCCGACAAACGTATCACCTCGTGAAGCTGATTTCGCCGCTCGTTAATCTCGCCGAACTTAGGCATAAACGTACGCGTCTCGAAGCCATTAGCCTGACATATCTCGGGCAACTTACGATTCAGCACTCGCACCTCCGTCTCCTCTGCCAAATAAGGGCTTATCTCTTGATTGATGAACAAAATTCGTTTCGGTTCTTTCATGGTATCGTCCTCCCTTTGTTTATGAATAAAGCGAACCACCTCATAGCATAGAGTATCCGCACCGCAAAGGTACGATTTTTTTTTGACATCTCAATGCCGAAACCGAAAAACTTCAAAAAATAAGCCGTTTTTCGGGCGTTTTTTTAGCCAAACACCCGTCTTTTACGACTCTTCATTGTCGATAATATCAGTATTTGATATTGTCGATAAGGCGAACCGGTCCGCAGTATACGGTGATGCAACCGATAGCGTGCGAGAAGTCTACGGCAGGTTGAAGGGTCGTTTGATCGACTATCTCGAAATATTCGACACGCAGTCCGTCGATGCGGTTAACCTGCTCTATCACCCAACTCTCAACCTGACCAACGGTCTGGCTCTCGCGCAGCTGCCGGCTCTCGAAGAGTATATGTGAGATGTTTACCGCCGTCTGTTTCTCGGCAGCCGACAGACGCTCGTTGCGAGACGAAAGAGCCAAGCCTGAGGGTTCGCGTACGATCTCACAGTCGACAATCTGAACAGGTATTGACATCACTTCTACCATTCGGTGGATGATGGCGAGCTGCTGATAATCTTTCTCACCAAAATAGCCACGGTCCGGTTCTACTAATCGGAACAGTTTTGATACTATCTGAACCACTCCGTTGAAATGTCCCGGACGATATATGCCCTCCATTACCTGATCTAAGCCGCCGAAGTCGAAGTTGAAAGTAGACTGCATCTCCTCAGGGGTGTACATCGTCTCTGCCGAAGGAGCGAAAACATAATCCACTCCGAGGCTTTCCAAGAGCTTGGCATCGCGGTCTAAATCGCGCGGGTACTTCTCTAAGTCCTCTTTGTTGTTGAACTGTGTAGGATTGACAAACACTGAGACAAAGGTAACATCGTTGTCTGCAACAGAACGCCTTACCAAAGATGCATGTCCCTCGTGCAAGGCGCCCATAGTGGGCACTAAACCTATCGTTTTCTTGACTTGCTTGCAGGCTTCTACCTTTTGCCGCAAGGCTTCTTTAGATTTGATTATTTCCATTTTAATGATATGAATATAAGTTGCTAATTATCGGTTTGTTTTCAGACCCCTTCGCTCGGCCGGAAAGAGCGCGCAAAGGTAATATTTTTTTTCGAAATAGAATAAAAAAACGGTTAAGTTTTAGGATTTAACAAAAAAGTATTAACTTTGCAGCTGATTTGCGCGGAAGGCGCTTTCTGACATCAGAGATTCACCAACCATCAAAAAAACGATATTAAATGGCAAACTTCCAAAAACTCACTCCTCGTTCTGAGGATTACTCGAAATGGTATAACGAATTAGTTGTAAAAGCAGACTTGGCTGAACAGTCGGCAGTAAGAGGTTGCATGGTCATCAAGCCCTATGGCTACGCCATTTGGGAAAAGATACAAGCCGAGCTTGACTACCGATTCAAGCAAACAGGACACGTCAACGCATATTTCCCGCTATTGATTCCTAAATCCTTTTTCTCGAAGGAAGCGGAACATATCGAAGGTTTTGCCAAAGAGAGTGCAGTTGTCACCCACCACCGGTTGATGAAAGATCCCAACGGTAAAGGCATCGTCGTTGACCCCGACTCTAAACTCGAAGAGGAACTCATCATCCGTCCGACCTCAGAGACCATCATCTGGTCGACATATAAAAACTGGATATCCTCCTACCGCGACCTGCCTATCCTCTGCAACCAATGGGCAAACGTGATGCGCTGGGAGATGCGGACTCGTCTGTTCCTTCGCACTGCCGAATTTCTCTGGCAAGAAGGTCATACCGCCCATGCCACCAAAGAAGAAGCTATCGAAGAAGCCGAGAAGATGCTCAACGTATATGCCGAGTTTGCAGAAAACGTGATGGCACTGCCGGTAGTGAAAGGTACCAAGTCGCCTAACGAGCGCTTTGCAGGCGCCCTCGAGACCTACTGCATTGAGGCTATGATGCAAGACGGCAAAGCCCTGCAAGCCGGCACCAGCCACTTCCTCGGACAGAACTTCGCTAAGTCGTTCGACGTTCAATTCCTCTCGAAAGAGAACAAATACGAATACGTATGGGCCACCTCGTGGGGAGTGAGCACTCGCCTGATGGGCGCACTGATAATGACACACTCCGACGACAACGGACTCGTTTTGCCTCCGCACCTCGCTCCTATACAGGTCGTTATAGTGCCTATCTTCAAAAAGCAGGAAGACCTCAACCAGCTGCTTCCCGTGCTACAGCCACTCTACGACAAGCTCGCAGCCAAAGGCATCAGAGTGAAGATGGATACATCCGACAAACAGACGCCGGGCTTCAAGTTTGCCGATTATGAGCTGCGTGGAGTGCCTGTCAGACTTGCGATGGGAGCGAGAGATCTTGCAAACTCGACCATAGAAATAGCAAGACGAGACACACTCGAAAAACAGACGTTGCCCATCGAAGGAATCGACGAATATATAGCTACGCTACTTGAGCAAATACAGAAAAACGTATACCAGAAAGCGCTTAACTACCGCCTCGAGAACACACGCGAGGTGAATAGCTACGACGAGTTTAAAGAAGAGATAAAGAAAGGCGGCTTCCTGCTTTGCCACTGGGACGGCACAAAGGAGACGGAAGAGAAAATTAAGGAAGAGACGAAAGCTACTATCCGCTGCATCCCGTTCGCCGACAACATCATCGCCAAAGAGCATATCAACGTCTTCGAAGAAGGCAAATGTATGGTAACGGGCAAGCCCTCGAAGCAAAGAGTGATATTTGCTATTGCATACTGATTAGAGGCGACCTAAGGTTGTTTTTTGAAGAATATCTGTTTACCCGACGCAGTGTAACAAGCCACTGAGTCGGGTTCTTTATATGCCGCTGAGAACACCGACAATGAAGAGTCGAGATACAAAGAAGGTACATCAGCCATATCGAGCAAGGAATGAAAGAGCACATCGGAATTGATAAGTTTGCGGCTGTTAGAAGTCAGAAGTGCTGTCTTTTGAGGGTAAAGTTGCTTATACCTATCAGAATACCATACTATAAACGGCACATTAAATTCAAAGCGCGAGCCGAGATATGAGCAATGCAGAACGAGATTGTTGTCGTCGTCGTAGAGGTTTTCTCCGTGATCTGACATATAGACAAGAGCGGCAGCGCAACCTGTCTGCTTTAATCTGTTGATGACAGAGAAAAGACAATAGTCGGTATACAGTATCGTGTTGTCATAAGCATTGACGAGCAACTCTTTATTATCTTTGGTAATAGCATTATATCCTGCGTTTTTAGGTAGTGATGGCTGAAAGCGGTCGAACTGCGGTGGATATCGTTGCGAGTATTTGTAATGGCTACCTGTATGGTGCAGCACGATAAACATCTTGCCTGTAGGATTGTGTTCCGAGAACTTGGCTGAGAGCAATTCGTCCATTTTTTGAGTGAGCAGCAGGTCGTAGTTGTTGTCGGCATCGGTACCTTTTGAATTGACGAAACTGCTATCGACAGCAGAGATGACTCTTAATGTAAAAGGAAAAGGGATCTTATTAGTGAGCCACGCCGTGTAAAACCCCGCCTGCTGAATTGCTTCGACCACAGTTTTCTGAGTGTATGCCGCCTCGGGGTTGTTGCCTTTCGCCGTAGTGAGCATAAGCGGTAGTGACATTTCTGTTACATTAGCAGAAGAAAAGGCATAAGGGAAACTCACCACGTTATCCATCGAGTCGAGGCAAGGTGTTGTAGGACGTATGTATCCGTTTATCGAGAAGTTGCATGCCCTTGCAGCCTCACCTATGACGAGCACATAAATCTCAGGCACCGTGTCGTTTTTGGGGTTTATGTCGAATGTAAAGTTTTCTACTTCACGTGCCAGCCGGTTTCTTTCGACACGTTCGGCATTAAGGTGATAGAGAGCCATGTATATATCGAAAGGATATATCTTGTTGAACTTCATTGTCAGTTTCTGTGCCGTCAGACTGATGACGCCTGCTATTCCACGGTCTGAGTTATTGTCTTTTTGCATAGAATAGAGCCAGACTGCACCGGATACAGCCAAAAGCGGGAGTGCACACCAAACGGCTATTCGCAATCGGCGCGACAGGATCCACTTGTTTTCCATTTTAATGGCAAGCACGAAATACAACACCCATAAAGCCAGAAGAGCCACTACCAAGGGGATTGAGGAAACGAGGAGCTCGGTTGCTTCGCGCATGTTGGTGCGAAGAATAACTCTCAGAAAGAGCGGTGAGGCAGGCATGCTATTCAGATAAAGACTTGCTATCTCTACCGGTGCCGGAAGCAACACCAATATACCTTCAAGAATAAAATAAGCTCGTGATTTAAGAATGGTTGCAGGCAAAAGCAAACATACTGCTACAGTGAGAAGATAAGCAACCTGCTTGAGAGATGAATATGCAAGGTCTGTAGCAGTAAAAACGGCATAAACGTTTGGGATAAGCAATATCAACAACAAAGCCACAACCACAAACGAGGTTATGTCCCGGCGTTCGGATTGAGGGGTGTTGTTCATAATATGGCGATTGAAAGATTCGTTAAAAGCCGTTAACAAATTTAAGAAGTGTATACGGGCACATCTAAAATAGAAGTGACCATAAATAGATTAGTCGCTAAGCCTATACTCTTTCGGTGTTTGCCCTATATGTGCTTTGAAGAAGCGGTTGAAGAATGCCACGTTCTCGAAACCGAGCGAGAGTGCTATCTCTTTTATCTGCTGCGTGGTAAGTTTCAGTTGAGCCTTGGCATCGGTCAGTATTGCTTCGTTGATAATCTCGCCTGCAGTCTGCCCACTTGCAGCTTTTATCGACGAGCAGAGGTGGGGCAAGGTGATATGCATGGCATCGGCATACTGAGCCACATGATGCCACTCGTGATAGTGCTGCAACACGAGCTTGGAATAGTCACGATAGATCTCGGACTTACGGTCTTGAGGTTTTGCCACATAATTCTCAGAATTCTTAGCGTAATTGGCAAAATACTGAAGGATGATGTTATAAACCTGCACCATCACCGTGCTGTCAAGAGCTTCGGGCACAGTGTTGATTGCCTGCAAGAGGAGTTTAAAAGCGCCCTCTATGAGATTGGCGGACTCGGGCGTGGTGTGCACTATCGGGCTACTCAAGTCGTCGGACACGAAAGTCAACCGCATCCGATGAGTGCTGCGCTCCACGAAGTCGGAAGAGAACAACAGATAATACACTAATGCATCATCGGAGAACTCGTGTATCAGCAAAAACGAGCCCGACTCCATCCACAGCACGTCGCCCGCCTTAAAATCGTAACGGGTGATATTCAACGTTGCCGATGCCGTACCCTTAACCAAAAAGGCATATACAGCACACTTAATCTTACACGGGAAACGACCATACTCGTTCATCAACTGCCCCGTGGCATCGCCCACAAGAAAATCTTTGGGACAATCTAAAAGTGGTATATTCTGATTGTTCATAAGTTGTTAAAATTATAAGTTGTTAGAATTATATTGTTGTGTTTAACTATATCATTCATTTGCCAATTCTCGATTATTAAGAAATTCTTATCAAATAGCGGCTGCAAAGGTACTAAAAAAAAATGAATTTTAATAATCTCATTAAAAAAAACATTCCCACCATTCCCACCATTCCCACCATTTCACCATTAGCGTTAGCGTCACCATTTTCCCTTAGCGTATACCGAGTCAATGCCGAGGCACAAACGAGCCATAGGGATATCATAAACAGGCCATAGGAATGAAGAAAATATGTCTAAAATTTGGCAGGATGAAAAAAAAGTCGTAATTTTGCACGCTTTTCGAGAAAAAGCGAGTTAAGGTTCTCGAGTAGGACCGAAGTAGTATTAACAAACTAAAGACATTTTTAAAATGGCAACAAAAATTCGTTTGGCTCGTCATGGTCATAAAGACTATGCATACTACCACATCGTAGTAGCCGACAGCCGCGCTCCCCGTGATGGTAAGTTCATCGAGCGCATTGGTTCTTACAACCCGAACACCAACCCTGCAACAGTAGACCTGAACTTCGAACGTGCATTCTACTGGATTGGCGTAGGTGCTCAACCCACCGACACAGTGCGTAACATCCTTTCCGATGAAGGCGTTATGCTTTGGAAACACCTGATGGGTGGCGTTAAGAAAGGTGCTTTCGACGAAGCTGCTGCAAAACGCAAATTCGACGCTTGGAAAGCTGAGAAAGACGCTAAGAACGGCAAGATTTCGAAGCAAGAAGCCGACAAACGCGCTGAGGCTGAGAAGAAAGCTCTCCAACACGAGGTTGAAACAAACAAAGCTAAAGCTCAGCAAATAGCTCAAAAACGTCAGGCTCAGCTCGAAGCTGAAGCTGCCGCTGCCGCTGAGAAACAAGCCGAAGCTGCTACAGAAGAGCAAGCTGCTGAATAAGCCAATCGTTATTACAACAAAAGTCCGGAACCCTTTTTGGTAACGGACTTTTTTGTATATTTGAAAAATCTTTGCTATCTTTGCACCCCACACGGCTACTGCGATCACCCAATCGATAACGCAAATATGTCCGCTTGTGAGAAATATATCCACTTGCTAAAACAATAAACACCACAGTATAATACAGCTTCTACTTCTCAGCCTTGAATCTGATTACAATCATATTCGTCATCGTCATAATTCTGGGAGCAAGCGACTTGCTCACAGAGCCATTTCCGAAACTGCAGAAAGGTATATTTCACATATCTTTCTTTCTCACTTTCTTTCTATTCACCATCAAATACTACTATGGAGCCGACATCTGGAACTACGTGCGCCACTACGAAAACATACCCGTTCTGCAAGAAGTCATAGCTCACCCTGATGAACTGATGTTCGAACAAGGGTGGAACATCTTTTGCAGCATCCTTAAGCACGCCGGAGTCTCGTTTTATTGGATGACCGTCATTGTATCTGTCATATATTTCGGGGTGGTGTATGTGTTCTTGAGTCGCATCAAGCGCAAGCAGTCATTTGCTCTGATGATACTCGTACTTATCGACTTCAACCTTATCTTTGCCACCTACCGTCAATGTCTCTCGGTAGCATGTTTTCTGCTGATGGTAAGCTGTTTGCAACGCAAAGAATATATCATAGCATTTGTGTTGGCGATAGTGTCGGCTTCGATGCATAAGTCCGGCATCTTTGTTGTCTCGCTCACACTCTTCTACTACGCCATCCGCAGTCGTCAGATGCAGCCGTATGTCTATCAGCTGCTTTTCTTCGCTCTGCTACTTGTTGCTCTTTTGCCTATTGCCAATATCAGCAACGCGTTCGTCAGCGCCTTGCCTATACCCGACAGCTATACTTCCTCGCTCAAACACCACCTGAGCCTCGGCAAACAGATACAGACGGTGTGGGCGGTGTATGCGCTCACTATTTTAGCACTCGCACACTACACCCAATATCGCAAGTCGCGACTCACCACCTTTGCGGCAGTAACTATTGTGGCGCTCGTGCTTGTGGTCAGCTTCTACCAATACTATTATCTGCTCACCCGTCTGCGCTCGTATTTCATCGTCATAGTGCTGGTTTATGTATTCAAAGTGATACAAGATGCGGAAGATGAGGGCATCAGAATACCATACGCCTCGCTCACCAAACAGATAGTGTGTGTCGGTATAATAGCTTACTTTGTGCACTTTAGCGTCACCTTCACACGAAATGCCAACAAACTGCACAATAACGTCTACAAAGCATGCACCGTCTTCGACTTGATGGGAGACGTGAGCAAGAAAGACTTGCAACAGCGACAACTCAAACTCGCCTACCGTTATTGGAAGGAAGACTTTATGAAAGACAATAGCAACAAAGTGCTTCACGACTAAACGAACAAGGAGCAGACATGGTTAACATACTGATGGCAACATATAACGGAGCGCGCTACCTGAGCCGACAGCTCGACTCGATAATAGAGCAAGACTACTCTGAGTGGCAGCTGTATATCTACGATGACGGGAGCTCCGACAGCACGATGACCATAGTCCATGACTATTGCAACCGCTTTGCAGATAAAGTTCATATCGACAACTCATCAGGACGACATTTAGGACCCATGGCTGCTTTCGAGCATTTGCTGCAGACCCATGGCGATGCCGACTATTTTATGTTTGCCGACCAAGACGATGTGTGGTTGCCAACGAAAATCTCCACCGCCCTACGAGCCATACAACAAGAAAACGCACAAGGTCAAGATATTCCCCTCGTAGTGCATACCGACCTCACCGTTGTCGACCAAACGCTCGATACCATCAGCCCATCGTTTTGGCGATATAGCAACCTTCGCCCGCAACTGTTAGAAAGCGACATACACTATCTTGCCATTGCCAACTGCTTGACAGGCTGCACCATGATGTTCAACCGAGCTGCACGAGACATAGCTCTGCCCTTTGCCCGCAATGCCTACATGCACGATGCATGGATAGGACTGAGTGTGCTGCTCAACCATGGAAAGATAATACCAATCGACAAATCCGATATCCTCTACCGACAGCACGAAGCCAACACCTTAGGAGCTAAGAGATACCGGTTCAACCCCTTCAACCTCAGATACAAACTTTTCCTTGCCAAGCGCAGCTACAAGGCGGCACACCCGCAAGTGTTCGGCAACATACTGCAATTCATAGGCTGGAAAATACTATATTTCTTCAGACTTCATCTCATCCGCCGCTAACAACCATGAAAATATCTGTCTGCATTGCCACATATAACGGTGAGAAATACATCCGACAGCAGTTGGAGTCAATACTCTGCCAACTAACCGACCGCGATGAAGTCATCGTCTCCGACGACGGCTCAAGCGACAGCACTTGCGACATCATAGAAAGCCTCAACGACAAACGGATAACGCTTTTGCACAACAGCTCTCACAACATCAAATGGAACTTTCAGAACGCACTTGAGCATATCAGCGGTGATATCGTCTTCCTCTCTGACCAAGACGACGTGTGGCTGCCGGGTAAGGTCGAGCGATGTGTGAGTCTGCTCGACGACTACGACCTCGTAGTACACGACAGCAAACTGTGTGACAGCGACTTGAACATAACACACGAGTCGTTCTTTGCCTTCTATCATTCCGGTCCGGGTGTGCTGAAAAATGCCATCAACAACACCTACTTCGGAGCATGTATGGCAATGCAGGCGTGGATAGTGAAAACAGCACTGCCACTGCCTAAAACACAAGAAGTAGGACACGACATCTGGTTAGGATTAGTTGCCGAAATGGTCGGCAGAGTGTATTTTCTGAATGAGCCATACCTACTCTACCGCCGCCATAACAGTGCGCACACCAACCTATCGGAAAGTCTGCTACACCGCAGCAAACGACCGCTCGCAACAAAGATATGGAGCAGAGTAGTAGTGCTCAAAGAAGTAATACTATTTTACCTCAAACACTATTATGCCAAATAGAATAGACCTTAACATACTCATCTGAAAATTCACATATTATGCAAGATAGCCTTGTCAGCATCATCACCCCTCTGTATAACGGAGAACGCTTTCTCAAATACACCATCGAGTCGGTCATAGCTCAGACATATACCGACTGGCAGATGATCATCATCAACGATGGTTCCACCGACCATAGTCTCGAGATAGCCATGCAATACGCGGCAGCTGACCCGAGGATACAGGTCTACTCACAAGATAACGCGGGCAGCGCTGCCGCCCGCAACAACGGTATACGACGAGCCGAAGGCAGATACATCGCCCTACTCGATGCCGACGACTTATGGGAAAAAGATTTCCTCAGCTCACAGCTCAACCTCATGCACGAAAAAAACACCATTCTCGTGTACGGGGCACACAGACGTATCAATGCCGATGGAATCGAGATAATGAAGCCCTTTTACCCGCCCGAGTCAATAACTTACAAAGACCTTTTGCACACCTGCTACATAACATGCCTGACAGGTCTGTACGACACCAAGCCCTACGGGAAGGTATACCTAAACGAGCAGTTTAAGTCACTGCGCGACGACTATATCTACTGGTTAGAGATAATAAAAAAGACCGACCGTGCTTGGGGTAATCAGAACATCGTGGGCTCATACCGCATCCTGCAAAGCTCTGTATCACGCAACAAGCGCAAGGTCATCAAACCTCAATACTTAGTATATCGGAAAGCAGAGAAACTCGGAGTAATAAAGAGTCTGTATTACCTGAGTTGTTGGGCTTTCAACGGATTTATGAAATACCGACGCTGATAAGGCTATCATTGTTGGTGCTCAATAGCACCGGTCAGCAAGCGCAACAGGTATTGCTGTTCGGGTTGCCCGGCGGTGGCGTACCACTCAACCTTATCGGTCACCCCTAAGCACTCCATATCCATCACACTGGTGTATCCGCAACGCGACACAATGTGCTTACAGCCTAACAGATAGGATGCCAGCTTGTCGTCGCTCAGATGAGGGACTATATCGACATTGCCCAACCGCACCTTCGTAAGCGGTTTCTCTGGCATTCCTCGCAAGATAAGCACCTTACCATCGTACTGCCGAAAGCGCTCGATCTGCTGTTGCTCGAACAAAGTACGCTGCTTCTCCGGACCCGACACCACCACTACCACCTCGTAGGTATAGTCGGGCGTGAAATCAGTACCCTCGAATCGCGACAATGGTCCCTGATAACGTACGTTCGACGGCAGGCGCTTGCCGTGTGACAGAATCCCCGACAACGAACGTGTGACATCGGAGTAGTCAGGCACCCAACACTCGTCGTATTTTGCGATTATACGATGATGGAAGAAATCGACACAGGGTCTAAGCCACTGCCAACCATGAGGAAGCTGAATAAAGAGCTGATGTGTCAGGTATACCGACTTCGCTCTACGGGAATGAAAACCGAATCTGTTGTCAGAGACAATAAGGTCGAACGACTCTGCTTTGAGTATATTGTCTAAAGCATAATAGTCAGCTAAGTATGCTTTGACAAGGTTAGGAATCTGTCGGACGATGGCACCCACCTGCGACGAAGAAGCCGAGTATCGCATTTCGAAGTCAGGTAGACGAACCCACCTGAGCGCGGGAAAATACTTACGGAGCAAAACAAGCGACGTTCCGTTACCGGCTATCACCACCTCATTGCCTGCTGCAAGCCATCTCCTTATCAGAGGGATACAGCGAGTGGCATGCCCTAATCCCCAGTTGAGTGGTGCTACCAATATCTTCATAAGTCTATTGTTCGCTTTTGGCGATAGCCATTAGTTAGTGTTACTTTGCAAAGCTCTCAGTGAGTTTGCGACAGTTGTTTATGTAACGCTGCAGCTGCCTTCTTTCCATCGGACATAGCCAGTATAACAGTAGCACCGCCTCTGACTATGTCGCCACCGGCATAGAGCATCGGGATTGACGACTGAAGGTCATCGTCGGTGACTATCGTGCCTTTCTTAGACACCTCAAGACCTGCGACCGTCTTAGGTATAATAGGATTCGGGCTAACGCCAACAGCAACTATCACCATGTCGACGTCTCTTGTGACGGTCTTACCCTCGACAGGTACCGGCGAGCGGCGTCCGCTTTCATCGGGCTCGCCAAGTTCCATTACCTGCAACACCATCTTACATACCCTGCCCTTTTCATCGCCTTCGTAGCGGATAGGGTTGTGCAGGGTGAGGAACTCAATGCCCTCTTGCTTGGCATGATGCACCTCCTCGATTCGCGCCGGCATCTCTTGCTCCGACCGGCGATATACTATTGTGGCAGTGAGGGCACCCAAACGTTTGGCAGTGCGGACAGCATCCATAGCGGTGTTACCGCCTCCGATGACAGCTACGTGCTTGCCATGGAAGACGGGGGTGTCGCTCTGAGCGTTGGCAGCTCCCATCAGGTTAACACGCGTGAGATATTCATTGCTTGACATCACGCCGACAAGATTCTCGCCCTCGATATTCATAAAACGAGGCAGACCTGCGCCGGTGGCGACGAAGACAGCCGAGACAGCTTTGTCGGAACCGTCGCCTAACAACTCATCGACTCCGATGGTCTTACCAACTACACAGTCGGTAACGAACTTGACTCCCAAGCCCGACAGATATTGTATCTCGGCATCTACGATGGAATTGGGCAATCGGTATTCGGGTATACCGTATTTCAAGACACCCCCTATTTCATGCAGAGCTTCATAAACGGTGACCTCGTAGCCGTATTTTATCATCTCACCGGCAAAGGTGAGTCCGGCAGGTCCGCTACCTATCACTGCCACCTTCTTGCCGTTGCGAGGAGCTATGTTGACAGCAGTAGAGCGGTGCTTCAGACTCTCGTCGGCTGCGAAACGTTCGAGATAGCCTATTGCCACGGGCTTGCTGTTCATCTTGAGGTGTATACACTGGGCTTCACACTGCTTTTCCTGTGGGCAGACGCGTCCGCACACAGCAGGCAGAGAGCTACTCTGCTTTATCACCTGAGCTGCCAACAGAGGCTTTCCGTACTCTATCAGCTTGACGAAATCAGGGATACGTATATTCACCGGGCAACCTGTGACACAGGTCGGGTTAGCACAGTCTAAACAGCGGGAAGCCTCTGTCTTAGCCATCTGCTCTGTAAGTCCGCGGTTGACTTCCTCGGTCAGCGAGGTAGCGCGATAGTCAGCATCGAGTTCCGGCATCTGCACCCGGGGTATGTCCATACGCTGCTTAGCCTTAAGTTGCCGACGGAGCTGTTCACGCCACGAAGCGTCGCGGGTTGTAGGGATACTCTCTTCTGTATCGGCAGCTGCTTCTGCCGATTTTATCGGAGTCACATTATCCGATTGAGTCGCCTTGTTTGCACCTGCCTTGTAGTTCTCGTATCGCAGATACTCTTCGTCTTTGTAAGAGCCGAGTCGTTTGAGCATCTCGTCAAAGTCGACTTGGTGTGCATCGAACTCAGGTCCGTCGACACATACGAAACGCGTCTTGCCGCCGACAGTGACACGACAAGCACCGCACATGCCGGTTCCATCGACCATGATAGTGTTCAGCGATGCCTCTGTCGGCACGTCATATTGCTTAGTCAACAGGGCCACGAACTTCATCATTATTGCAGGTCCGATAGTGATGCATCGGTCGACTTGTTCGCTCTTTATGACGGTTTCTACTCCGCCGGTGACTAACCCTTTCTGTCCGTAAGAGCCGTCATCGGTCATGACTATGAGTTCGTCGCTCACCTCACGCAGCTGTTGTTCGAGAATGATAAGCTCTTTGGTTCGAGCTGCCAGCACTACTACTACTCTGTTGCCGGCCTGCTTGAGTGCAGCTGCTATCGGCAACATAGGAGCGGCACCCACACCGCCGCAAGCACATACCACCGTGCCGAAGTATCGTATCTCGGTTGCCTTGCCCAAAGGTCCGACGACATCTTGAAGACAGCTGCCTTCGTCCATGCTACATATCTTTGCCGTACTTACACCTACCCTCTGCACGACAAGCGTTATCGTACCTTTTTGGACGTCGGAATCGGCTATGGTAAGCGGGATACGCTCGGCATTGGCATCGGACCGTACTATAACAAAATGCCCTGCCCTGCGGGAACGGGCTATAAGCGGAGCTTCTACTACAAGCTCACACACATTCTCTGAAAAGAAGCGTTTGGAAATTATCTTATTCATTATCGTAGATTTTCACATTTCGTTTAAGCGCCTGATCTATCATCTTCTTTAGAGTGATATTTTGCGTTTCTACGTCACGACGGATGATAGGCCTGAAGTCGGCAGCATACTTACATTTGGCAGGTTTGATTTTTAAGTCATCGAACGTACCTTTGACGTCGACACCGAGATATAAAGGTTTGAGCAGCGAGATATGGTAGTCGAATGACATGTCGAGGTTGTGTCGACCGCCGACAGCTGCCATATACTTATCCATCGTGATTGAGAAAGGATAGATGTCGATTTCGTTTTTGAAGAGTGTTGCCTGCACCGAGACTGAGTCGATTAGGTTTTCTGTCTTACGATTGAACATCAGTATCTTGGCTATCTTACCGAAGGTCTCTGAGTCGAGCAGGACGAGGTCTTTGCCGGTGATAGAGCAAGCCCCTCGTGTGGTCGATGTCTTCAGCTCGTACTTGCCATTGGTATAGGTCTCGGCAGCGAGGTGGAACTCTCCGGCACCGCGGAAAGAGCGAAGCATAGGCATCATAGTGTCGATTTGCGGAATCATGTTGACCAATTCCTGCATGTCGATATCTATCATGTGATAGTCTAAGCCGACATAGATATGATTCTTGCGTGGTGACTTATAGATAGCCGTGAGTTGCAGTTTCGCTGCGTTGCAGATGAAACCCATCTCTTCGAGCACGAGCACTCCGTCTTTGATATATAGCTGTCCGCCTAACTCACGTGCCACTTGGTCGAATACCAAAGCTTCGGATATATTGGTTACGAGTTTGACATCTACGTTTTTAGGTACGAGATAAGCCGTTCGTTCGCTCTTTGTCGACTTAGGTTCTTGCGAGCTTGCAGGCTGCTCTTCTGTCCCTTCTGAAGCCGAGGTAAGTGCCATCAGCTCGTTGACGTCGGTGTGGTCGCTGGTAAATTCAAGGTCTCCTTTGAGCACTCCTGCATCTTCAAGCCACTCACCGATATTGCGGACCTTACCTTTCAGAGCGAAGTCGGAATTACCCACGATGACACGGCTGTCAGCAATATCGAAAAGCTCGTTGGAATAGGCGAAGCTGATACGTGGTATCTCTATTAAGTCTTGAATAGCACTCAGATGCAGCTCTCCATCGCTGAGTTCGACATTCAGCTCCGGATTCCATTGTAGCAACACATTCTCTTTGTCGGTCTGCGACTTGTCGGCTTTAGCTTTCAGACTCAGTCTCTTTGTAGTTGCAGCATAGTCGGTCGACATGGCAGCATCTAAAGCATCAGTGACTAAGCTGAGCGCAACACTCGGCTGTGCGGCTTTGTTTTCTGATAACTTTGCCGATATCTCTGTTGCTTTCAGGCGAGCTGTGATGTCGTTATAGACAGCGTCTAAGTCTCCCAGTTTAAGTTCTGCATTGACTTTCGGGACTTTCTGCTGTCGTTTCATGTCGTACTGAACGTCGGCTGTGAGCTGTGGTTTGGTGATGCCGGCAGACATACTATCCATCGCAGCCGTCAAGGTGGAAGAAGTCAAAGAAAGACCGGCATAAAGCCATCGGTTATCCGACAGCACATCTGACAGCTCGACGTCTACTACCGATTCGCCAAGTCGGGCAGCTAACGGGGTGGGCATATTCACCTCGAGAGCCGAGGGCTTGAGGGTGACACGTGCCCAACCAAAGTTCTTCTGTGATGGCTTGCTATTCGGGATACTGAGGTCAACAGTGGTAGACGGTATGTTTACAGAGATACTGTCGTAGTCGACATGCACGTTCTTCAGCTTAAGGTTAGCAGCTATCTTGCCTTTCGACAGGCGTTTGCCGGTGAGGTCCGACAGTTTTATTTTTGCTGCCACGCGCCCCGAGGTCTCGCCTTGCATGTCGTTGCCATTTTGTTTGGTAGAGATATAACGCTTGAATTGCTGCAAGCTTACGTTGAGGTCGGCAGTAGCGTCGATATAGGGGTCAGCGAGTAGTTCCGTTACTTGCGCGGTAGCACTGATATTTGTCTTTCCCGTACGAGCTTTGAGGGTTGACACTTGCACGTTCGACTGTGCTTTGTCGTTCAGGTCGAGGTGGGCGTCGGCTGCCAACGCGATGTCGGACAGCTGATATGGGAATACCTGCATATATGCTCCGGCGGCATCGTTTAACATCAGCTTGGCGTCGACCAACGGCATGACGCTGTCGTTGTACACTCCATAGGCATGGGCATCGAGCGAAGCGATGCCGTTTGCGATGTCGATGCCTTCTAACTTCGAAGCAAGCGACGAAGGCAGTAGCTGCAGCAACTCAACTACGTCCCAGTCCTTTGCACTGACATTGGCATCGAGAGTGATATCGTCGGCTATTCGGACATTGCCACCTACAGACAAGTCGAATTGGTTAAGCGACAACTTCGCTTTGGGGATGTCGAACTTCAAGTTATCGATATCGGCGCCTAAATCGTCAACGTCGAGCTTGAGTTTGGCGGCATTGAGATATTGTTCACCTTTGAGAGAGAGGTCGGCAGAATGGCAGTCGAGCGACAAGTCGATATCTTCGAGTCCGTTAGCTGATGCACGCAGTTTCACCTGCTGCAAGGCGGCGGTCATGCTATCACGCAACGACAGATAGGTGAGTCTGTGAGCATCCACATTAAGCTCTTCTACTGCCAAATAAGAGAATGGCAAGCTGAAAGCAGTGGTATCTTCTACTGTGTCAGCCGGAAGATTCAGAAAGTCGAGATTGGTATTGCCCTCAGCATCGAAAAAGATGTTAGCATCTACTCCGTTGAGACTCACCTCGTAGATATTCAACTTATTTTCTTGCAGATAGTCTTTGATATTTAATTTCGCCACCACATCAGAAGCAGCTAATACCGTATCCGACTGCGCTCCTTGTTTGGGATTCAGGACGAGCAGACCATTGATGCGGACACCTATCTGCGGAAAAGTCGAGAAGAAAGTGAGTTCGACATCGCCTATCTTGTGTTCGGAAGATACGTAGTTGTCAGCTACCTGTGTGACTATAGGCGTCAGACGAGCCGGCGTAAACACCACATACACAAGAATAGCGCCCGCGATAAGGACAACTCCTAATAGCGAGGCTAAGATGATACCTATAACTTTGAGACATTTTTTCATAGCTTCCGATATTGAAGTAAAACCCAGTGATATTATTACGCATTATTCCACTACCTTGGTAAAAGTGAACGACTTACCAAAGCTATCCTTATAGGTTAGGGTAGAGGAGGTTAGGTTAGTGATGGTATATACTTTCGGTATCTCAGCCCATCCGTACGACATAAAATGGTACAGATGCAGCTCTTTCCCGTCGATCTTCCACTTAAACCACCCATTACCATGGTATTCCTCGGTTAGCAGGAACTGCTCGTAGTCGCCTTCGCTATAGTCCCAGTCGGTATGGTCACCCATATCCCATGTATATCCGTAGCGAAACTCGCCTTCGTCGTCCTTCTCGGATTGAAACACCCAATATTGGAACTCACCCTCAGGGTCGATAGTAGAGGCAGAAGGAGCTGTCCAACGACCGATAAGCTGACTATCTGAATATTTCTCTTCGGTAAAACCACCAAAGGAACAACTTGCCACCAACATCACAATCAGTGCCAATGCTAAAGAAAAGTAAACACTTTTTTTCATAATCTATGTCTTAGATCCAAGTATTTTGAATAATAGCCGTATAACATTTATGCAGCCGTTCGCATGAACGGCTGCAAAGTTAGTAAAATCTTTTCATTATACAAATTATTTCCTGCCTACGGCTCAGAAATTGTAAGTTATTTGCGCTCTGACCCAACGTCCGGGCTGCCGGATACCACCATAGTCGAAGTATGATACATTCAATAAGTTGGTGGCACTCAGAGCCACTTTAATACGTGGCGTTGCCCAATATATACTGCCATCGAAGAGGAAGACAGGCTTATACGACTGTATGTCACCTTGCTCGTCAGCATAGTCGCCGACGCGTTGTTGCCAGTTCAGAGTCCAGCAGGCACCAAAGTCCTTCCATATCCCATGGTCGAGTTTGAGCACCACCTTATGCTTCAGGTAGTCGAGAGCATACTTAGAGACGAAGCCATCGGCTTGCTTCGAGAGGTTACAATACGAATAAGTAGCCGAGATCTGGCGCAGCCATGCATTGAGACGATACGAAAAATACACCTCCGCTCCCCACGCATTTACCGCTGTCAGGTTTTGCGATTTCCATTGCTCTTCACCCGGGAAAAGCACCCAGTCGATGATGTCGCGTCCCCAACGATAGTAGCCGGTGGCTTGAGCCGAGAAATGAGCATCGCTCCAGGACAAACCGAGTTCGGAGGTGATAGACTTCTCGGGCTTTAACTGAGGATTAGCCTGTTGAGTGGCACTTTTGTAGTAGAGGTCGGTAAAAGTGGGCAAACGAACACCTTGGTTAGCATTGGCGTAGAGCTTGATATTATGCGGGAACAGGTAACTAACGTTAGCCGTCCAGGCTATGTTATTGCTGAACATGGTGTTCCAGTTGCCGGACACGCCAAGCTCGACCGACAGGTCACGCCATAATATCGTCTGCTGTAAGAAATAGTTTATGTTGAAGTGATTTTTAGAATAGGTAAACACTGAATTTTGGGGTGCGGGTCTTGCTTCGCCAAGCACGTTCGACAAGATATTGTCGTTTCTGAACTCGATACCTGCGGTAGTGGCACCTACTCGCGTTATATATCGTGCACTTACATTAGCTGAAGCCGCCTGAGTGAGGTGGTAGTTATGACCGGTATACCAATCGGCAGCCTGAACAGGTTTCCATGTCTCGCGGAAAAGCTCAAAACGGTCGTGGTGAGCTCGATAGCTGAGAGCCGCACGGACGTAGAAACGATTCCAATACTTCGACCAATCGACGGTAGCGAGAGCCGTCTTGGTGGCATCGAACTGATTGGGATACTTAAGTGAGTAGAAACTATTAGCACCGGCTCCTTTATACTGAGAGGCTAATTGCACATTCCAACTGCCTGTATTGTTGCTGATATTGCTCGACAAATATATATCGGCAATCTTGTAGTCGGTGTTGTCGGTGTAGCCTGACGACTGATTATAACTTACTCCGGCAAGCAGAGAAGAAGGACCTGCCTTGTAGCCGAGTGCCGCCATAGGATTGAAGAGTCCGAAATTACCGGCTTGCAGCTTTGCTTTGCCTGCTACTTGCTGCTTGCGGTTAGCTTCACAGAGCTGACTTGCGGAAATGGTGACAATGTTGATGGCGCCAGAAAAAGCTGAAAGCCCAAAGCGGTTCATCGACGTGCCATTGAGGATCTCGATATGGTCGATAAGTTCGATGTCAACAGGTATGTCAGCTGAATAATGACCCGTCTGAGCATCGGTGATGTTATGTCCGTTGACCATTATCACGACTTGGTCGAAGGTGCCGCCCCGAATGGAGATATCGGTCTGTGCTCCATTCACTCCGCGCGTTCGGGCATCCACGCCCGGCAAGTAGTCGAGCAAGTCTGCCACCGACACAACGGGCAACTTAGCTATCTCTTCTTTGGAGATACGGTTAACGACTCGGAGATTTTCTGATTGCAGCTGAGCCTTCTGAGCAACTACCTCAACCTCCTCTAAGGTTAGTTGCTGCCAATCGGGAAGGCTCGAAGCTTCGGTCTGAGTAGCCAACAAGGTAGCTGAACATGCAAGCAACACGCTCACAACGGCTACGCTCCGTCCGGCTTTAAGCATCTCGCAATCGCAAATATGCTTCGAGACTCTGCCTATAGTAACACACTTGTGGATACTCTGAAAAGCAGAATAACTCTTGCGCGAGAAACGCCGGAAGCGGTAAGTGACACTCTTAACGAATTGTGGTCTTCGCATAAAAATGATTGATAATAAGAATAAAAATATGTTTCACCCGCTATCGTTCGGGCAAATGGGGCACAAAGGTAATATTTTCTTTTGGCATAAACAAATCGATTTTTAGACGCGCAAATATAGCAAGGACCATGCTTGCCGCGACAAACATATATAAAAAAATACCTCCGGCCAATGGTCAGAGGTACTTTAATATTCATTGTCGTAGTACTTCCTATCGTATTACTTTCTGTTTCTACGGAACTGTGCTTTCTTGGCATTACGTTTGGTCACGACTTGCATCACGAGGAATGCAATGAGAAGCAGCAATACCACTACCACTACTACCAGCATCGTAGCATTAAGGTTGTCGCCTTTCACGCGGTTCCACATGCGCAGCAACTCTTCGCTTTGTTCGCCCGCATCGTGCATGAGTGCACATCTCTCGATGATAGAGCGATCGGGGTAGAGTACAGGGTTAGCATGCACGGCGTTAGCCTCCTCTCCGAAGAAATAAGTAAGGTCAACAGTTTGCTCGTTCTCTTCGTCGTTAGCCCACTCTAACACCTCAGGCGAAGCGATAACCGACACATAACCTATCTCTTCCATGTTGGCAATGGCGTTTTGGGGTATACACATATAGTTGATAAACCACGAGGCTGCTTTGGTATTTTTAGCATATATAGGTATGCACCATCCATCGAACCATACGTTAGAGCCTTCTTCGGGAACGATATAATCGAGCTCAACACCCACTTCTTTTGCTTCTTCGATAGCCCACTGTGCATCACCCGACCAACTCAGGTTCATCCATGCACGCCCTTTGGTCATCTCTTCTTTGCCAAAGTCCACTTCCCAACCTGCTATTTGAGGTTTGGCTTCTGTAAGAATTTTCTCGACGGCCTCGATACGCTCGGCAGTGATATGCTCTACAAGCTCATCGCGAGTGAGCTCGCCATTTTCGATTTGCTCTCTGTAAGCATATAATACTATCACCGAATATACATCGCGGAAGGCATCTTTCATAAAGATACGGTCTTGGAACTTCTCGTTCAAGATAGCTCCCCAGCTGCGCAACTCATCGCTTTTAACGAAAGAGGGATTATACAGGAAACCCGTCGTACCCCACATATAGCCTGCTGTATAGTCGCTTACGTTCTCGGTCTTACTCATCTGAGCGAACTTATCTACCACGAAAGGTGCTACATTGTCAAAATATCGTAACGAGTCGGGAATAAGCTGCTTATCTATCTTCTGTAAAAGCTTTTGCTTTAGCATGCGCTCGATAATATACTCCGACGGACAAATGACGTCGTAGTCCTCTTTACCTACTTCAATCTCAGTAAGCATCGATTCGTTGATGTCAAAAGTCTGATATATGACTTCTACATCTTCACCGGTCATTTGCTTATACCACACCGGGAAATTCTTGAGTACATTCTCATCGATGTAGTCAGCCCAGTTATAAACCTTAAGAGAGTGAGCACGATCGGCAGCACTCACCGAAAAAACACCGGCAAACATAAATATCGCCAGCAAAAAAGAGTTAACTTTTTTCATTTAGCTTAATAAATTAAATTGTTAATAGTAAAAGCACAGCTGCATATAAACAAAATATCTCTGCAGCTAAAAACGCTGCAAAGATAAATAAAAATAGCAACATACACAAATACTGAACTTCATGTACCTTCGATAACAGACAACTTTAGTGTGCTGTTGCTATAAAAAAAGAAGGGTTGTCTCCCGACAACCACAATCTTTACTTAACCTTAAATCTAATACCATGAAAAACACGGTGCAAAAGTACTGCACTTTTCGGATATGCGCAAATAAATGCCGAAAAAATATGTTAAAAAGCATATTTTTAAAACAGAATTTCTCGGTTTGCAATGTCGGGGTTGCAATTCAGTACTCAAAAAAGAACACTTCGAGTCGACTGCACAAAATCACCACACGCACTCTGCCATTCATTTTTATGCACCAAATGCACCAAATGCACCATTTTTCACCGAGACACTACTGAGGCAATACCGAGACACTAAAAAAAACACTACCCGTCATTACTCACCACTACATAGCAGCAATAAAAAGCCACGACTAAGCCAATAATAAGCCAATACCATGCCAATAATAAGCCAATATTAAGCCTCTACCATGTCAATACCAATACGAAGAGTCGGACGAAATACTACTTTACGGAATATGTCAACTCAGCGATTGGCATGTGGAATTTGCAATAGTTGCCTTTTTAAGGTGTTATGACAAAAAATTTGTTCATATCAAAAAAAAAGCGTATTTTTGTAGCATGAAAAAGTAGGGATAAACGCAATCCGGAATAAGGATAAATACTATATACATCAACATAAAATAACAAATAACAACATGAAACAATTAGATTTAACTAAGTATGGTATTGTTGGTGCCACCATCAAGGCTCACAATCCGTCGTACGAGTATCTCTTTGCCGAGGAGACCAATCCTGCTCTTACCGGCTACGAGAAAGGTCAACTAACAGAGCTTAACGCAGTTAATGTGATGACCGGCATTTACACCGGCCGCTCGCCTAAAGACAAATACATTGTCATGGACGACAACTCACGCGACACTGTATGGTGGACATCCGACGAATACAAGAACGACAACCACCCCATGTCAGAAGAGGTATGGGCAAAAGTAAAAGAGCTTGCAGTAAAAGAACTGTCTGGCAAACCGCTGTACGTAGTTGATGCCTTCTGCGGCGCTAACGAAGATACCCGCATGGCTGTTCGCTTCATCGTAGAAGTAGCATGGCAGGCACACTTCGTAACCAATATGTTCATCCGTCCTACAGCCGAGGAACTCGAGAACTTCGAACCCGACTTCGTTATCTACAATGCTTCGCTTGCTAAGGTGGCTAACTACAAAGAACTCGGTTTGAACTCAGAGACTTGCGTTGCTTTCAACACCACCTCGCGCGAGCAGGTTATCTTGAACACATGGTATGGCGGCGAGATGAAGAAAGGTATGTTCTCGATGATGAACTACTACCTGCCTCTTCGCGGCATCGCTTCCATGCACTGCTCAGCCAACACCGACATGGAAGGCAAAAACACCGCTATCTTCTTCGGGCTGTCAGGTACAGGTAAGACCACTCTGTCAACCGACCCGAAACGTCTGCTCATCGGCGATGACGAACACGGATGGGACGACAACGGTGTATTCAACTTCGAAGGCGGCTGCTATGCTAAGGTTATCAACCTTGACAAAGAGTCGGAACCCGACATCTATAACGCTATCAGAAGAGACGCACTGTTGGAGAATGTAACTGTAGATGAAAACGGCGTTATTAACTTCGCCGACAAATCAGTGACAGAGAACACCCGCGTAAGTTATCCTATCAACCATATCGAGAAAATAGTAAGACCTAAGTCAGCAGGTCCGGCTGCACAGAACGTCATCTTCTTGTCAGCCGATGCTTTCGGAGTACTGCCTCCGGTAAGTATTCTTACCCCCGAGCAGACCAAGTACTACTTCCTCAGCGGTTTCACAGCCAAACTCGCCGGAACAGAGCGCGGCATCACCGAGCCTACACCTACCTTCTCGGCTTGCTTCGGTCAGGCATTCTTGGAGCTGCATCCTACAAAATATGCAGAGGAACTGGTTAAGCGCATGAAGATGTCAGGTGCAAAGGCATACCTTGTTAACACCGGATGGAACGGTACAGGCAAACGTATCTCTATTAAAGACACCCGCGGAATCATTGATGCCATCCTCGATGGTTCGATCAAGAGTGCCCCGACAAAGAAGATTCCGTTCTTCGACTTCGAAGTACCTACCGAGCTGCCGGGCGTTGATCCTAAAATATTGGATCCGCGCGACACCTACGCCAACGAGCAAGACTGGGTTGAGAAGGCTAAAGACCTTGCATCACGCTTCATCAAGAACTTCGTAAAATACGAAGGCAACGAAGCAGGTAAAGCATTGGTAGCTGCCGGTCCGCAACTCTAAACAGCTTATTTATAATGCAAAAAAGTCCGACTTTAGAGTCGGACTTTTTTTTGTCTGATTAACTTCTAACTAAAAAGAGCAAACAATCAACAGAAAACTATAAATAACAAACAATCAACAGACCGCACTACAGGACTAAAGCACGAGCAAAATGAGAAACAAGCACAAGCGATAACATCTACGGGAACGCGAGCATCCTTGCTCACGGAAGTGAAATGGAAACCAAAGCACGAGCGATAATGAACACCTCAGAAGCAAAAGCTGATAT
>CAMHKW010000017.1 GCA_946185835.1 uncultured Bacteroidales bacterium | reverse complement strand
AACCGATTGGAAGAATCAAATATGCGCTGGTTTAATTCCGCCAACGGGTTAATTTATGAACAATTAACGGATAATTGATTTTAATTTCTGTTTATTTTTTTACAAGAATTATAATGAATTAACCATAAATTTATCGTTAATTAGCATTTCTATTAATTGAATTTCATGAGCTAACACCCCATAAACTATGAAACGAGAAGTGACATATCAAAGTCTGTGCGACAAAGCTGAGAGTTACTGTGCTATGAGCGAACACTGTGAGCAGGATGTACGAGAGAAGCTCTTCGCGTGGGGTTGCACCAATCCCGAATGGCGTGACGGCATCATCGAACACCTCGTTGACGCATCTTTTATCGACCACCGTCGCTACTGCCGTGCCTACGTTCACGACAAGCTGCTCTACCAAGGTTGGGGGCGCGAGAAGATACGTATGATGCTTAGCCTCAAACGTCTTGAGCGTTCGCTGATAGACGAAGCAATAGCGTCTATTGATGACGAGAAGTACCTTGAGGTAGCCGAACGTGTAGCAAGAAACCGACTCGTTGGGTTGAAAACCGACGAGTCGGGCAGACAGAAGCTCATGCGTTACATGCTGCAACGAGGCTTTGAATATGAGGTTATCAAGACAGTGGTAAGCCGCCTACTCGACGACGGAGTCGAATAGATAAGGCACTATCTGTGTGTTGTCGATCCATCCGGTGAAGTGTTCGGCACCGGCACCGATAGCGAAGATAGGCACTGCGGCAGCCGAATGCGCGCCGGTGGTCCATCCCACCTTCGACTTACGATTGAGGATACGTATGGCGGTGTCCGACAGTTTGTTGAGTTTCTTATACAGAGTCTTCACTCCCCCTTTGTTTTTCTTTAGCATGGCGAAGGCATCACGCAGCTTGCGGTCTTCGTCTTTGGTGATTTGCACCGAGTCGGTATAGAAGCCGAGCTGTTCGGTGAGCACCGCCTGCACCGTCTCGTAACGCAGTTTGCTGCCTTGTTCGACATACAGCTCTTTGATTCGGTCAGAGAGCTTAGCCACTGACGTCTTCTGATGTTGCAGTATCTGCAGGTTGAGGGTATAGTCGGAGTTGCCGAGTGCCATGCCACCCGTCTCGTGGTCGGCGGTGATGACGATGAGTGTCTCCTCGGGATGCTGTCGGTAGAAGTCGAGTGCTACCTCGATGGCATGGTCGAACTCGATGACCTCGCCCATGACGGTGGCGGCGTCGTTGCTATGGCATGCCCAGTCGATGGCACCGCCCTCTACCATGAGGAAGAAACGGTCGTAGCGCGACGAGAGGAAGTCGACGGCCGCCGTGGTGATCTGCGGGAGCGTGAGGTCGCCCTCTTTCTTGTCGATGGCATAGGGTAGCATACCAGTACCGCGGTAGTCGGTAGTGAGACCTTCGAAGTCTTGTATGAGCACCATACGCTCTGCCTCTTCGCGCTTGACGAGGTAGTCGGCATAACCACGTGCCACGGTATAGTGGTGGTCGTCGAGTAAGTTATAAAGCGAGGGCGTAGCGGGGTCGTCGGGGTCGTGAGGTTGATAGAAGGTAGCACCGCCGAAGAAGTCGAAGTTGCTCTCGGCAAGCTGAGTGCCGATGGTGTAGTACATGTTACGCTTGGGCACGTGTGCGTAGAAGGCAGCCGGCGTGGCGTGGTCGATGCTCACCGAGGTGGTGATACCCACACCCCAGCCACGCTCTTTGAGCACCTCAGCGATGGTGGAGATCCGGTTGCCGTTGGCATCGAGACCTAACACGCCGTTCGACGTCTTAGCACCGGTGGCCAGACAGGTGCCGGCAGCCGACGAGTCGGTGATGCCGTTGGTATGAGAGAAGGTGGATACCTGACCTGCGTATGGCAGCTGCGTCATGCCGAGCAACGAACGTGAGATACGACCTTGCAACTCTGCAAGGTACATCTCGGTGGTGAGGACCTGATTAGGACCCATGCCGTCGCCGATGAAATAGAACACATAACGTGCCTCGCCGGCTACGACCGACACAGCAAGACAAAGGCTGAATACAACAGAGAAGAGTGTTTTAATGATGGAAGTTTTCATAGCAGTGAGATTTAATTCGCAGTGCAAAGGTAAGAAAAAGTTTTTAGATTGCAAATTTCCTTTTTTATTTTTGATTTCTTATTTGTTGTTTCGGGATACCGGGATACCGAGATGTCGAGATGCCGAGATGTCGAGATGTCGAGATGTCGGGATGACAAAAGCCCGAAATGAAAAATGATACATGGCGCTGCCGCCATGTATCATTTTGTTGGGTACGCCGGTATGCAACCGGCGGTGTGTAGAACATTAAATCATTTCACCATTCAGAAATCTCACCATTCCGAAATCAAAGCCTTTCCACCCGTTTTCCGTTGGTGTCGTAGACGGTGCCGTTGGGGAGGATGATGTAGATGTATCCGTCGTGGTAGACTTTGCGTGGCTGAGCACCATTAGCACCATTTCCACCATTAAGCAATCCACCATTTTCACCATTAGCGCCATTTCCACCATTAAGCAATCCACCATTTTCTCCATTAGCACCATTTTCACCATTAGACAATCCACCATTCAGGTTGTCGAGGTCGGTGGCGATGCCGGGTTGGCGGAAGACGGCACGCAGGGTGAAGCGGTTGCGTGTGACGCCTTTCGTGAGGTCGATGATGTAGTCGGTGGAGAGTAGGTCGATGAGGTCGTCCCACTCGGCGTCATGCAGGTAGAGGTGGTCGAGTCGTTCGAGGTACTCGCCCTGCTCCACGGAGAAGAGGTAGTCGCCGTCGACGGGTGCGTTGACGGTGATGGGTAGTCCTGCCTGAGCCATGTCGTCGGGCACGGCTGCGAAGGCGAGGTCGCCGCAGCTGAGCGAGGTGTAGACGAGCGGCTTGCTACCCGAGGTCGTGAGTTTGACGACGTCGAGTTCGGTCTCGTAGTCAGCAGAGAAACGTGTCGGGTGCAAGAAGATATTGGTGATGTCTTTCGACAGACCGCTGGCGCTGTTAGAGGTTAGCGAGAACATAAGTCGTATCCACTGTTCACTGACGGAGTTGTCGGAGTAGTCGACGCCGTTCGAAGAAGAGGTGTAGGCATGCGCACGGCGACGTACTATGGGAGACGAGGTGGCGGCGAACGAGAGGGTGACCGGATTCTCTACCTGGGTGCCCGAATTCTCTACATGTACCTGCAGGTAGAAGGGTACTGCGGGTTCGAGGTCGCGAGCCACGTCTTGGTAGTAGTTGACGTTGTCTTCGTAGAGCTTCGATATCTTGAGGTTCTGCGAGGGGTTCTGTGCCGTTATGTAGCTTGTTGAGGTGAAGGGCGAGACGACGACGTTCCATCCTTCGTCGGCAGCCGACCTGCTGCTCGGGTAAGGCGTGACGTTGACCGAGGCTTCAGGCGACTTGCTATAGTCCATGGGGAAGAGGTACTCGCGGTAGTACGCTGAGGTGGAGAGCAGCAGGTAGCCTTGTTTGGCAGTCAGGAAATTTGTCTTGGGGTCCTCATCGTTTTTGCTGTAGAGTTTCCAGTTACCGCCCACGCCGTTGACAGCGCGTGACTCGCCGTCGTAGTACTGTATGGCGAAGTCGGTGCCGCGAGAAGCTGTGCCGTTGGTGAGTGTGACCTTCGTCAGGTCGACTTTGAACGGGAAGCCGATGGGGTAGAGGTGTTGCTTGTCAGCCACGATACGTGAGTAGTAGAACTTAGCTTTTCCCGTGAGCGTGAGCGTGCCTTTGTTGATAAGCTCGGGTGCGCGGTAGGCGACGTTGACATGTGTGCGCGTGCGCAGTATGATGCTCTCGGTGATGGTCAGCTCGGCACCTTCATTTATCATCAGGGCGCAGCCGGCATCCACACGCACCGTCTTCAGCGTCTGTTTGCCGCTGACGGTCAGGGTGGCGCCATTGCGAACCCAGACGTCGGACGTTGCAGCGGGCGACAAGGTCGATAGATCGGCTGTGCTGTTGACAACGATAGGCACTTGATAGTGTTGGCGGCTCACGCACTCGTACTCTGAGGTAGAGCCCTCCTTGTAGTCATATACTTTTATCGTCAGGTTAGAGCCTGCCGTTGAAAGGTTTGCACCGGTGATGCTGAGCAGACGCGTCTCTGAATCCCTTTGGGCTTTGGTGTACGAGTTGCCGAATACCACTTTCCAGTTGGTCTTAGCGCGGGGCAGCGTATATCCGTTCATGTTCAGTGTGATGGTGCCCGATGCTGTATTGTCCGACCAATCGACGATGTCAAGGCGGTACTCACTGCCATAGGTGCGCTCCACGGTATTAAACTGAGCCGTGTAGGTCGTGGGAACAGTGGCAGCGACAACTGCTTTGTCCCAGCCGGTGAACTCATAGGTGTAGTCCTCATTCGGGGCTTTCACCTTTGCCTCTGCGGGTGCTCCAGGTGTAGTGCCGTAGGTGACATCCGCCTCATGCGACACACCATTACCGTCAACCCATGTTATGGCGATGTTGTTGATGGTCCAAGTGGCGTTATAACTTCTATTGCCGGTTGAGCCTTGGGCTATAGAAACAGATGTCGTTGCGGCATCCAAGTCTGTGCCGGTCCAACCTGCAAAGGTGTAGCCTTCGCGTGTGGGGTTGGTCAGCGTGAATGTGGCCGTTTCTATAGTGTAACTTGTCGGATTGGCTGATGCCACACTACCGCCAGCAAGTTCGTAAGTGATAGTGTAATCGACAGGAGTCCAAGTGGCGGTATAGTTTCTACCGCCGGTTGAGCCTTCGGCTATAGTAACAGTTGTTGTGGCAGAAGCCAGACCGGTGCCTGTCCAACCTGCAAAGGTGTAGCCTTCGCGTGTGGGGTTGGTCAACGTGAATGTGGTCGTTTCTATAGTGTAACTTGTTGGATTGACTGATGCCACACTACCGCCTGCAAGGTCGTATGAGATAGTGTAATTATTAACCGTCCATTGTGCCACGCAAGTAGTACCATCTATAGGCATTGTAGCCGGCACAGCCGGAAGCCAAACATTGAAGGTATAGCCCTCTTTCGTTGGATTAGCAGGTGCTGTCACCACACTGCCATAATCTTGTGTGATGGATGCAACAGCAGAGCCGCCATTGGTATTGAAGGTAATGGTATATTGGTTGACAGTCCATTTGGCATAGAGTATGGTTGTGCCTGTTACCTCATCGGAAGCAAAGTTCCACGCATTGGTACATGCATCTTCTTTGTACCATCCAACGAAAGTGTATCCAGCCTCAGACGGGTCTGCAGGCTTGGTTACTCTTGAACCATAATCAATAGTCTGTGCATCAATAGCCGCGCCATGCCCTTGCAGGTTGAAAGTTACACTATACTTATTGATAGTGCTACTATAGGTGGCAGTATATTCTTTTGCAGAAGTTACTGGTCCTATAGCGGGACTCCAACCACTGAACGAATATGTATATTGAGCGTCTGCAAGTTTTGTCGGTTTTGAGCCTGTGTAGGTAGGTGTTGCGCCTTTCTTTACATAACCGGACTGAAGTTGTGTGCCTTCGTTTATGAAGGAAATGGTATAAGCCTCTGCCACTTCAAACTTGTACGTGTCCTCGTCGGTCAGAGGCAGTGCGTGGTAGTTAGTTGCGCAGTTGTCTTCGAGATCGGTGTTGTGAACATAGTAGCCACCTTGAAGTTTAACGCTTGTGCCATATGTTGTTTTTGGTTTGAGTTCGCCGGCTGCGCCACTGAATCTGCCGTCCTTAACAGTTACTGTACCGGCTTCATAATAGATAGCGTAACTACTTGTTTCGGTCGCAGTATAAGTTCCGCTGTTGATAGTCATTGTGCCTGCTTTGGCAAAGATAGCATAACTGCTTGTGCCCGAAGCGGTAATAGTGGCATTTGTCAGTGTGGTTGTTCCTTTTGTATATATACCTCGCGAGCCACTACCACTTGCCGTGAAGGTTCCACCAGTCATCGTAAGAGTACAGTTACTATTATCATAGATACCAAACGGAGAGTTGGAACTTGTTGCTTCAATAATAGTTCCACCTGAGATATTGAGATTGGTAGAACCGGCATTATATATACCATAAGCACGATTGTTGGCAGTATTCTTTGCATAGATATTACCGCTTTCGATGTTGAGTGTACCGGCTGTTAGATTGACACCATATAAATAGCCATCGGAATAACTTGCCGTGTGATCAATCTTACCACCTGTTTGGCTATCGCGGATGGTGACTGTCTTGCCCGAAGCATTGATATTGAAAACACCTGTTGCTGTAGCGAGAGTACTTGAAATAGTCTTGCCGTTGAGGTTGATGGTCATAGTAGCGGAGATTTTTATCTCGCTTGCAACAGAAGCATTTTTCAGCATCTTAACCACAGCATTAGTCTTGCTGTTAGCGAAGGTGATAGCACCGGCTATGGTTGCGTAATAGGTAGTAACATCATCTTCTGTCGTAACAGAAGCCACTGCCTCTGTCCATTTAGCAAAGAGTGAGCGGTCGGCAGAAACCACATCGGTAGAGAAGTTCCATGCATTGGTGCATGTTGCTTCTTTGTACCAGCCGCCAAACAGATAGCCTTCAGCAGTCGGATCAGCAGGTTCTATGGCTTTCTGTCCGCTTACTACCTCTTGTGCTGCAGGTGCAGTGCCATGACCGTTAGCATTGAAGGTCAGGGTATATACCGGCAGGTCTGAGAAGTGGGCATAATAAGTTGCATTACCTGCTACGGATGGCAGGGCAATCTTTGGTCCACCGATGGTAGATGACCAACCGTCGAAAGTATATACTATTGCACCCATGCGCTGTTTTGTTGGTGTGCCGCCATCGAACGACGGTGTAGTGCCGTATGGCACATTGGTGTCGGTCTCATAAAGCACTTTGCCGTCTTCTGATTTCCAACGGATAGTATATTTGCGCGTGGTATGAGTATAAACGGCATAGTAGGTCTTGCCTGCACCGCTTACAACCGGTAGCGCACCGGTTATCTTTGCTCCGCCTTCGGTTGCTGACCAACCGTCGAAGGTATAAGTGTATTGTGCCGTCTCGTCTTTGGTTGGTGTAGAACCACCATATACAGGTGTTTCTCCATTAGGCAATGACTGAGAATAGATGGTTTCTGTACCGTTCTTGAAAATAATATCGAATTTCGTAACTTTCTGCGAGTAGTCGTATGTGGCGGTATAGGTCTGATTGCCACTGACGGAAGTTATTGCCGGCGACCAACTATTGAATGTATATGTATAGAAATCATCGTTCGGACGGGTGGGCGTTGTAGGTGCAGTAGGAATAGTTCCGTAAGCGACCTCTTCCTCTTTCAGTACCGTACCATTATAGTTCACCCACTGAATGGTATATTTACGAGCCGTGCCTGCATCGAATTGCGCTGTATAGGTCTTATTGCCGGAAGCGGTAACAGGAGTAAAGGCAGGACTCCAACCTGTGAAGGTATATACTAATGCTGTTGTCGCAGGCTTGATAGGATCGGTGTCACCCATATAATATGGTGTTTGGTCTGCTTCCCAGCGAGTAGCTTGCAGTACGGCACCATCATAGTTCTTAAATTGTACGGTGTAGGAATACTTATGTGTCTCAAAATAAGCATAGTAGGTAGTATTCGAAGTAACAACGGGCAATTCAGCATCTTTGGCATAGAATGTACCTTCGGTGCTACCTTGTGTCCAACCGATCCACGTGTAGTACTCTGATGCCGTGGCGGTCTTTGAAGGTGACGCACTAAGATACTTAGGATGTGTACCATAGAGAACAGTGTAGTTGGTATTATCACCATTGATACTCCATGTTACGGTTACAGTTGCTTCTTGCCATGCACCGCTTTTGTATTCATAATACTTATATCGACCATCATAATCAGGAGTAATACATTTATATTTGTTTCCGTCATAAGGTGTTGGCTCTACCTCCCACCACAAGCATCCATCTTCAAGAATAAAGGCGCGAGTCCCTGTAGCCGCATCATGATAAAGGTGGTTGGCATCTTCTGTATTGCTTGACAACTGCACATATTCGGCTGGTTTAGCATAATATTTCCAATTGGAATTATCTGTTTTATCAATAGTAAAGCATCCGGAAGATACCCACTTACGCCATTGATTGAGATAATATGCATACTCGTCATTAGCAACTGAACCACTTGTGGATGTGAATGCAGGTGTTTCACCATCTGCGTTCTTCAGTTGTGGGGTTGTAAATGTCTTAGAGACAATCGTTCCTCCAGTATTACATATTTTTAAAGTAGCATTACTTGGCGCGCTGTTCTTAAAAATTATCGTTCCGGCATCCTCATTTGTGGAGAAAATGTTTGCTCCATGCTCGCTTGTATACAGATAACCATTAAACTCAAATGTACCATGCATATTAATAGAAGCATCTTTCAGTGTTCGTTTGCCGGATACTGAACCTTGGGGAGTGTAAGGAATAGTATTGAAAGATAGACTATAATCATAGCCTTGCGTGTCTTCCGAATCCTGTACATACATTTTCTTTCCCGATTTCATAACACATTTTGCTTCTTTGTCGATTTCAATAATCACGCCGGGTTGCAAAAGCACATCTTGTATTACTTCTAATTTACCACTTAACAAGTGTATATGCATATTATTCACTATAGGGAGTGTATAACTTGCAGAATTGATGCTGCCTATTATGGGCAATCCGGAAACGATAAGATTGCTCAATTGTGCTGCACTATTGACTTCATATACTTGATAATCTGTTGAGTAATCATAGGATTTCTGAACCCATGTATCTTCACTCACATCTGCAGTACTCATTAAAAATAAGGCATCTGATGTTCCTATTAGTTTGGTTTGTACAGAATAAGCTGAACTCGACGCATTCACCGAACCGTAGGCAATTTCTTCAGAACCGGGGCGAAAACGGATTTTTGATTCTACATTTTGAATAAAATACTGGTTGAATGGGAATACCGAACTATATATATTTCTTGTGTTAGAACCTCCACGCCAATCTCGAATTTGCATGCTCTCATAAACTTTAGAACCGCTTTTTGCGTCGATTGTACCTGCACCTGTCACATATCCCCAAGCATATAATTCCGCTCCACTTTCAAGTATAAGTTTACTGTTCTCTTGCAAAACGATTTTTCCATGAGGACCAGAAGGCGTTCCGTTCTGACCATTCATCTGTCCTTTAGAAGATATCAGGCTTGCCACCTGAATATCTCCTTTTGCGTCAAAATGGACACCGGAAGCAAAAGTAAGCGTCCTAAATGCAGAAGGTGTTGTATATTCACCATATTTTACAATATTTTTATAAGTAGTCTCAAATGCCGTTTGTGAGGCTATCCTCGGAACAAGTAACTGAGCTTTGGCAGGCAGCGTATAATCTCCCGCCGGAAGCGTGTAGTTCTTTACCATCAAGATGGTATATGCTGTACCGCTATTTTTATTAACGAACTCAAGAGCTTCCTCAAGTGTGGAATAAGGGGTAGCACCAATTTTACATACAGGATCGATATTAGTTGTTGCGCGTATTGCATAGCGATAGCCTTCCTTATATTCCGTTGAGGTTGTAGGCAGGGTTTCTATGCCATAGCCTTCTGGCAGGTATTTTTCGAGATTGGTATTGTGCACATAATATCCGCCATAGAGTTTCTGCTTAGTGGCAGCAGCCGTGGCATTGGTTCCCACAATAGTTCCCGTTGTCGCGACAGCCTTGAATTTACCGGAAGCGACATTGATAGCCGTGGTGTTACCTGTGTTACAGATAGCGTATGCACCGGAGTTGATATTTGAGACAGTAACCGCACAATCTTCAATATCTGCTGAACCATCTACATACACACCGTAACCGTTGTTACTATATGAACCGCTACCGGTTGCCGTAATTGTACAACCGTTTAGCGTTGCACTCTTACCTTTATTAACATAGATACCATATAATTGGCAATTATCTGCAGATGACGCTCCAGTTCGTTTGGTTTCAGCAGAGAAAGAAGTGTTAGTAGCAGTCAATGTCCCATTATTTAGATAAGCACCGTATGCGTACATAGTACCCGAAACAGCGGCAATAGTCGAGTTATCTACTTGCACATTAGCAGTTCCCGTTGCAAAAATACCATAATTATATGCCTTAGTTGTATTGACCTCTATGGTAGTGTTCTTTATCTCTGCAGGTGTGTTATTCAACATTATACCGAAACCGGCTTGGTATGCGCTGGTTGCGGTAAGAGTCGAGTTGGTTATTGCCAATGGGTTTGCAGTGGCAGAATAAACGCCATAAGCACCCCCGCTCGTAGATGCATTACCGCCATTAGTCAGATATGTGCTTTTCAATTCACCACTCAATGTCGCATTGGCAAGAGATACTTTAGAGCCCGAATAAACATACATACCTGCGGCGAATGAATTCTGATTTGCAGTCAAGCCATCTTTGGCTGCTTCACCAATGAATGTGCCGCCCTGTGCCTCTAATTCTCCTTGTACCAATGTTCCTGTTGCCCACGAGCCGGCTTTTATGCTCGTACATATACCATGGAACGTTCCGCCATAAACCAATAATTTAGAACCGCTTGCCACATAGGTTGCATGGACTTGCTCTGTTTGAGCAGTGGCTGTAAACGAACCGTTTCTCACTGCGGTGATTCCGGCTGCTACATTAATGGCACGAGCAATATAATTAGCTGTGGCATTAAACGTACCGTTCACAATGGCAGTATATCCGGAAGACTGTACTGCGTATGCGTTAGTAGTTTGCGCTGTTGCTGAATAGTCTCCGCTATTTACCAATAAGCAGACACCCGGATCGGTAAAGATAGCAAAAGCATTGGTTGTTCCTGTGGTCTTTGCATCAACCGTCACATTCGACAGAATGATATTGGCATCGGTCGGGTCGCCACTGATAGTTGCCGACGTTGATTGGCAATATACACCTTTGGCATCAGTCGTCCCTGCCGTTGCATTGAGAATTGCATTATTGACAACCACGGCATTTTTTGTAGCAGGATTTGTTTTTGTGTATAAAGCACGTGCTGTACTCGTTGATGTAGTACCGCTCAGCGTACCACCATTCACCGCCAACTGACCATCTTGTGCCCAGATAGCGTAAGCACAAGTCTTGGCACTTCCGCTGATGGTCATATCTTTGATAATGGATGTTCCTGCGGAATAGACACCTATTGCATATCCGCCGTTAGCGAAATCGGATGTGATAGTTCCGCCTGTCAGGTTAACCGACGAAGCACTCGCACCTGTTCCGGCACAATATATACCATGGCAATAATTACCTGACGCACCCGTACGGCGAGCAGTGATATTACCAGCCGTCATTGTCATGTTGGTGCTTGCGGCAAGATAAACCGTCGCCACATAGATATTAGCCTGAGTAGCACCGGTATTGGCATTCGTTGCCGTCAAGTCGCCCTTAGCCAACACTAAAGAGCCCTTCTGTATATCTACTGCAGAGACGCGACCGTTAATATTGCCGCTCACGCTGATAGCACCATCGGACTTGCCATCGGTAATGGTCAGCGTCTTGCCTGCCGTATTGAGTTTGAGCAGTCCGCCAGCGGCACTGAGTGTACCTGACAATGTGAAGTGGTTGAGGTCAAGCTTCATGTTCTTTGTAATCTCTTGTGAGGCTGTCAGTCCTGACACATCGCGCAAGAGTTTGAGTGTACAGCCATCTGCCGCGTTTGCCGCTGCTAAACCTGCAGCCCACGTGTCATAATTGGTAGTTACACCTCCTGCCGTGGTAACACTCACGTCTTGTTCAGCCGCCGCAGCCCGCTCGCCTGTCAGCGTCAAAGCGTATGACGAACCGTTGGAACTTGTCAAAGTGAGTTTGGCAGTTTTGACACCGATGATATCGCCTGCGTTATAGGTATAATCGATGGTTAAAGTACCTGTTGTGGGGTCTGACGTTGATTGTGTATATACGGCAGAACCGGCATTTACAGTCCATGTGCCACCCGTAATATCTGTTACGGCAGTAGGTATGGTAAAATCTGTTAAAGCGTCAGCATGACTGACAAAGAAAGTAGCCGTTCCTAAAGCATCTTCTGTTCCTAAAGGATAAGCACCCGTGTCGTCGCCACCGGTAACTGCGATAGCAGGATAAGTGGCGGTTACATTACATGTATTCGTAGCGCCGCCTGCTTTGGCGGAAAGAGTGATAGTGGCAGCCGAAGCACGTGAGCCATAAGTGCCATCGCCGGCGTGCGAGTAGTTAACAGTAACAGTATTGGTGCTATATGAATAGCCGGTGATAGTCCAAGTGCCTTCGCCTGAGGTTTTGGCTATTGTAGGCGTATTAAGGTCATCTTTGTTATCAACATAAGTAACGGGGAAAGTGACAGAACCTGTCTCTGTCGCTGTGGCATTGCTTCGAGTGATAGAACCGCCCGAACCGGCAGAGATACTCACATTAGGTAGCGAGGCTGTAATCTCTGTCGAGAACGACTCATTGCCTTTCGAGGACAAAGTCAGCGTGGCTTTATCCGTTCGCGTACCGGCAGCATTAGTCCATGTGCTGCGGTTGCTTTTGTAAGTGAACACCACATCCACTTTCTTTGTAGAACCATTGTAGGTGGTGCTTGTATGTGTCCATGTGCCTCCTCCCGATTTTAGTGTTATCGTCGCATTGTTAAAGTCGGCTTGCGCATCACCACCCGTCTGAGTAAAAGAAACAGTCTTGGTGAGTGTGGTAGATAAGTTATCTACATTAAACGACACATCACCAGCTGCCGCTGTCGGCTTGACACCAAGAATCCATGCGTAGTAATATATATTCGTTGGAGAATCTTTTGTACCTGCTGCAGTACCGAATGACAGAGTAGCCGTCGCAGAAGTACTTGAATAAGAACCTGCTGTAATGGCATTTTGATTCCAACCTGCAAAATAGTAACCATCAGCCCAACCGGTGCAGGTGCAATTGTATGATTTAGTATCATTAGCACTCGAACCATCACTTGCAGAACCTTTGCAATCCCATGTGGCAGATGTGGTTCCGGGGTTACCTATATACACCGTCCCCGATCCTGTAGAACCGGTAGCAACTGCTACATTCGCACGCCCATAATGCTGACCATGGTCAAAAGCCCACGCATTGCCCGCACCCAAGAGCGAGAGCATAAGTACCAAAAGAATCGGCTTTAACTTCCAAGCGCAATTCGATTTGAACATGGTTATGTCTGTGGTTGAGGTTGAGATTAAGGTTAAGGTTGATTTTGTAATCTTTCTTGTCCCGAAATTAATAATTTTCATATTTTTATGATTTATAAGTTTCTGAAATGAAATAAGTGTGCTAATCACACTACTGAGGCTGCCGGGTTATTACCTAATGCTGCCGGGTTGACATGAGACGAGTCGCAGCCTCGTCTCTACGCGTCGTAGGGTGGCGGGGTTTGTAACCGGCGGGGGCAGGGTTGACATGAGACGAGTCGCAGCCTCGTCTCTACGTGTCGTGGGTGGCGGGGGGGTGAGACGCCAATTGCAAATTGGCGTACCCGGTGCCTGAACCTGTTTGCACTGCGTCTGAATCCGGGATCTCAACACTTAGCGGTGTCTTATCGTGTCAGCACACAAAAAGCGGTAACCCGCTTGTGGTTTTGTGCCACATATTGGATTACCGCTTTGAGTAGAATTCTAAACTTTGAAATTACCTTTCAAAGAGACCATCAAGAGTAACTTCAGAACTTACATTCGCCCAATATGAGTTTTTATTCACTCCAAAAGGCGTTATCAAAGTGAGATGTACTCCTTGTTTGGTATTGGTCTCAGTGATGAAGTTCTGTTCGCGCAGGAAGAGCTTTTTATCTTCCTCTTTTGAAATCGAATATGGTGTCTTGGAATATTTTATCTCACAGAGATTGACTATATTATCCGCTCTGTCGAGTATGAGGTCGATCTGTGATTTGGGTTCGGTAGTGCGACTGCGCCATGCGTAGTAATTGACACTTATGCCGGCAATACTCAATGATTGTTTTATCTGGTCGATATGTTGCATAACCACCCGCTCAAAAGCAAAACCATACCATGTGTTTATCAGCGGTGTGTTAATGTTATTCTCCCAAAACTTGTCATCATTAATCCCTTTGCCGCGGAAAAACAGATGAAAAGAACAGAACATATCGCATAATTGATAGAGATAGTTGTTTTGCTTGATTTTTTTCTCACGTGTAAAATAAGAGCGGATGAAATCACTCTCCTCTAATTCCTGCAGCATCTTGGTCAACCTACCGCCGGTGGGTATGCCGGTCAGTTGTGATATTTCTTCACGGCTCATGCCCTGTTTGCGCACCACGAGTGAATCAATAATCCTGGTATATGGATCAGGCGAGTTATACAGCGATGCCATCAAATGGTTGTATTCCCGCTGCAAGGGTGCGTCACGACGGAAATAGAGATTGTCTATTGCCTGCGGAACACTATCCTGCTGCCCTACCAAACTAAGGTAATACGGTATTCCTCCCGTGAACATATAAAACTGCGTTATCTGAAGGCGGTTCCATTTGATGTTACGATTCTTAAAATAATCCTCCGTCTGCTTGAGTGTAAAGGGATGCAGATGAATCTGCGCCGTCACACGATTGTACAAGCCTCCGTGATTGTTTATCAGTTTGTCAATCATCCACGAGGTAGCACTGCCACAAACTATCAGTTTTACATTATGATATTTCGATGCCCAAGTGTTCCAAAAATGGTCAAGTGCAGGAATAAAGCCGGACCGTGCTACATCGAAACACGGCAACTCATCTATAAACAGCACACATGGCTTGTCGCTTTCCGTTTTAGATTGGAGCAGTTTCTGTAAAGCATAGAACATATCCATCCATGTCTGCTCTGTGGGTTCGGGATATCCTTGTTTATCCAAAGCGATACGGAAAGCACTCTTCTGCGCTTGCGTTCCTTGATTGAGGACCCCCGACACCTTGAAAGCAATCTTATCTTTGAGATATTCATCGATAAGAAAAGTCTTGCCAACGCGCCGCCTGCCATATAAAGCTATAAACTCGGCCTTTTTACTGTTCAACAACTCGTCTAATCTGCGACATTCTGCGTCTCTTCCGAATAGTGTATCCATAATCTATTGATTTATAACGCCGCAAAAGTACAACTATTTTTTTGAACTAACAAGAAAGTTAGTAAAAAAAACGCTTTTTTTATCGAGTTTGCTCAATTTATATATGTAAATTGAGCCATATCGATGTGCTTATGTGTCGAGTTGGCTTGATTTGGTAGTATAAACTTAGCCAAATCGAAGCGTTTTTCTGTCGAGTTGGCTTAAATTACCTAATTTTTCGGTAATCCAATATTTCAAAGAGCGTTTTTCAGCCGTGCTGTTAGTCAGCTTCACTGAGTATGTAATTTGGTCAACAATTGTCAATACTTTTATTCTTCATTAATATTTTTAGTGGTCATCAATTGTCAACAATCTGTTTGGTCAATTATTATCAATCTATTTGTTTGCTGAGTTGAGAGATAGTATGTATACCATCACTACATGGCGGGGTCAGGGTTGTCATGAGACGAGTCGCAGCCTCGTCTCTACGTGTCGTAGGTGGCGGGTGGTGTGCCGCCAATTGCAAATTGGCGTACACGGTGCCTGAACCTGTTTGCACTGCGTCTGAGTCCGGGATCTCAACACTTAGCGGCGTCTTATCGTGTCAGCACACAAAAAGCGGTAACCCGCCGTGGTCCTGTACCACATATTGGATTACCGCTTTGGTTTTTGTTCGTTTTTATACTCTTACATTCCTGTCAGATCAACTTTATATAGTAATTGTCCTTCACTCTTGTGATGATGCATAAACATAGTCATATACACGGGTGCATATATAATAGTGTTTTTGGTCGATAGATTATTATTACTCAGCACAATTGCCTCCTGAATCTTATACTCTGAATTAGCTAAGATATTGCTGAGTGCTACATGTCGCTGATAGTCTTTGCCCGACTTTACTTCAATAGGTATAATTTTTTCGTCTTGTTCGAGAACGAAATCCACCTCACCTTGTTTCTTACTATTGAAATAATACAATTTCCAGCCATGCGCATGCAATTCTTGTGCAACGGCATTTTCATAGATAGCACCATTGTTAATGTTTACGTCTCCTTGCAAAATGCGAAGCTGAATACCGTCAGCATACTGTGCAGCCAACAGCCCCACATCGTTCTGGAATAGTTTGAACAAGTTACGCAACTCATTCAACTTAAGCGGCACGCGAGGTTCGTCAATATTATATACCGGTAGTGCCATATCAGCCTCTCGAAGCCATGTGAAACTGTTTTCGTGTCGTGAGAACTTGATATGCTCATTTAGTGTTTTCAGAATGAAACGTTTGTTCTTAGCGTTGAGTTCTGCCGGAATGAGATCGAAAATATCGTTGATATATAGCTTTTCATCAGGATCGTAACGAGAGATGTCTTTTTTGTATAACGATAATATCGACCACTGCTCACGGATCACAAGTTGCAAGTCGTTGGAGTCTTTATACGTCTGAACCGCCAGAGGCATACCACCTACAATCAAGTAGAGATTAAACAATTGCATCAGTTTGCTATGGATATAAGTATCAACAGGTCTCAGTTGCTCCCATGACTCACGGACAGATGCAATAACCTCATCTGAAATACCTATGTTTCGAATGAACTCATTGAAATCAAGAGGATACATCTGATATTCTGTCATGTACCCAACCGGAACGGAGCGTATGTTTTTTAGTTCTAATCCGAGTAATGAACCGCTTAGTGCATAACGAAAACTCCCTTCATCAACCAATGCCTTCACCCAAGTGAGTATATCAGCATACTCTTGTACTTCATCAAAGAAAATAAGAGTTTTACCGGGTGTTAAAGGTCGTTTGGCATAAGCAGAAATACGAAGTAGTAGTTCCTTCACGTCAGATGCGCCGTGAGGTATGTTCTTCGTTTCCGGTTGCAAGAGGAAATTCATCTCCACCAACTGCAACCCTGCCCGCTCAGCATACCTACGGATTGCATAGGTCTTGCCTACTTGTCGTGCTCCGCTCAGCAGTAATGCTTTTGAACTTGTTGCATAGTGAACGTCTATAGTGCTGTCAATATGTCTTTTAAGCATAAGGGTTGTCGATTTTGTCCGTTTTTCCAATATGTTTTTAGTATTTTTTGTCCGTTTTTCTTGAGCGATTTAAGAGTGTTTTGTCCGTTTTTCCAGTAAAAAAGCATTGCAAAGGTACTGATTATTTTTGAAATAGCAAAACATTTTAGCCAAAAACGACTAAATATATACGCATTAGGCTAAATCTCGGTGCTTTTTTAGCCAAATATGGTGGTTTTTAGACGGATTTGGCTATTTATTTTCGGTAATCCAATATGTCAAAGAGCGTTTTTTCAGCCGTGCTGTTAGTCAGCTTCACTGAGTATGTAATTTGGTCAACAATTGTCCATACTTTTATTCTTCATTAATATTTTTAGTGGTCATCAATTGTCAACAATTGTTCATCAATCTGTTTGGTCAATTATTATCAATCTATTTGTTTGCTGGGTTGAGAGACAGTGTGTATACCATCACTACGTGGCGCGGGCAGGGTTTACATGAGACGAGTCGCAGCCTCGTCTCTACGCGTCGTAGGTTGCGGGTGGTGAGCCGCCAATTGCAAATTGGCGTTCCCGGTGCGTACGCGGTGCTTGCGTGGTCACGGTGTGCTCGCCGGGAGCGTGAATACCCCTACTCGCGGTTCATTGGGGGCACCGGTTTGTAACCGGCGGCTGCCGAGTTTACATGAGACGAGTCGCAGCCTCGTCTCTACGTGGCGGGGGTGGCAGGTGGTGTGTCGCGCCAAACAACAATACAAAAAAAGTCGTCAAGCAAACTCTTTTGCCTGACGACGAGACACTAATCCAAATTCCACAGCCTGCCGACATGGCAGGTAGTTGAAGTACATGTAAACACCCCGGCTGTGCGTTAAACACCCGCATGGTGCTGTAGTCGAACTACTTGCAAACACACAACTTAGAGCAACTGAGATTGGCTGCTGACAGTTCCGCGCAGTTTATCGAACTACACGCAAACACGCCCATCCTCAGTAACGTATTGAGAATGCGGTGCTTACATGGATTAGTAGAATTAAATTAGGCTCGTCTTCAGGTATATAAAATACCGGCGCCGAAGAAAAATAGTCCTTCGACGCCACAAAAGTATGATATTTTTTTTAATTGCGCAAATCTGAGCGCGTTAACGCTAATTTTTTTATTCGTTTGGAAAATAGAGTTTCCATTTATTCAGCATAAGCGACATGTCGGCGGTCCTTATGATGGTGTTCAATGCGTGATTCTTCGTAATACAATAGCGCTGTTGGTGCCGCCCATACCGGAAGAGTTAGAGAGCACCACGTTGACTGGTGTCTTGATGGTACGTCTGACAAGGCTGAGTTGCTGCGCCTGAGGTATCGCATTGTCGAGATTGAGGTTAGGTGCCACAAATCCTCCGTGCATCATCAAGATGGAATACACCGCTTCGCTCGCTCCTGCCATCCATAACTCATGACCTGTCATCGACTTAGTAGAAGATATAAGGGGAGCTTTACAAGGGCTGAAATCTGCGTTTGAAGAGAACAAACGTGTCAGAGCCTCTGCTTCGGCGATGTCGCCCACCTGCGTAGAAGTGCCATGAGCATTGACGTAGTCGACCTCGGCGGCGCTGATGCCTGCGTCGCTCAGAGCGCGTTGCATAGCAAGATATTCGGCGTCGGCAGAAGGAGTAGAGATGTCGTCTGTACCATTAGCTGAGAAGCCGTAGCCGCACACCTCAGCCAAAATGTCGGCACCACGAGCCACTGCATGGTCGTAGTCCTCAAGTACGAGAGCGGCAGCACCGCCGGAAGGCACCATGCCGTCGCGGTCGCAGTCGAAAGGTCGTGAGGCACGTTGCGGATCGTCGTTGCGCAACGAGAGAGCATACAGGGCGTCGACTCCGGCCGCCGTCTCAGCCGCCGTCTCAGCCGAGCCGCCTACTAAGCATACGTCTTGCAGCCCCTGACGGATATACATCATTGCCACCCCGATGGCGTGCGACGAGGTGGAGCACGTAGCACCTATATTAAGCACAGCACCGCGTAGAGAGAAGGCGGTGGCAAGGTTGATGGCGGCTGACGACGACAAACAGCGAAACAGCATATTCGGACCTGCCATCAGTGAACAGTGCTCCTCACGCATCAGAGTTGTAAGCTCTGCTATAGAGGTCATAGCACCATCGCTGCCGAAGATACAACCCACCTCGTGCGCCTCGCGGTAGTCGGCATCAATACCTGCCTGTGCGAAAGCTTGAAGAGCAGCCATATAAGCGTATTCGGCATCTGGCGACATAGTAACGCGCAGTTTGCGAGGCAGGAGCCTGCGCAAGTCCGGGCGATGCACATTACCAACCAAGCCCGACTGCAGTCCATACTCCAAGCGCGAGGGGTCGAACACGATGCCTGAACGCCCAGAGCGCAGATTCTCGGCAACCGTCGACAAGTCCTGACCGAGACATGACCATATACCCATGCCAGTGACTACTACTCTTCTACTATTCATGTGTTTTTTGAGTGATTTGTTTCTAACTTTACTCGCCTATAGATCCTATACTCATCATACAGATTTCGTTTTATTGCCTGTTTGGCAGCGCGTTGCCAGCGGCGAGTGTCACTGCTGGGCTGTGAGTCTTTACGGGTTTTCGGGGGTGATATGCTGTTCGACGTAGTGGTAGAGGTCGTCGAGGGTGACCAAACCCTTTATCGCTCCCCGTTCGGGTTGGAAGCCGAAGGTGCGGCGGATGAACAGTGCTGTCTCGAGGGCATCGAGAGAGGTCATGCCGAGGTCGGCACGTAACATAGCATCGGGCAGCAGGTCTGCCTCAGCATACTCAAGACGGTCGACAAAGAAGTCGTGAAACAAAGAACGGATGTCAGTTACTGTCATAGGGGGAAAGTTTTTTTGCTATAGATGGTCTAGATGCTCTAGATTGTCTAGATTGTCTAGATTGTCTAGATGGTCTAATATTCAATATTATTTGCTTTTAGTATTTCTTGAAGGCGTACCACTTCTTTCTCGAGAAACTGCAATCGTTCCATTTCAGCTTTTCTATATCCGGTGCGAGCGGCATACATTCGTTCTTTGATACCTCCTTCACTGACGAACTGCTTCTCGAGTTTATTAAGATACGAGTGCATCATCTTGTCTATCATGTGGCACAGAGTAATTGATATATTGCAGAACTCCTCTTCGCTGACGCGATACACCATGGTCTGATAGTCTTCGTAGTTGTTATGTTGCCGACAGAATGTCAACATTTTATTGTATCTGGGATGTGTATTATCCCACAACAACAGACCATGTGTATTAAGATGATCTCGATAGTCTTCCTGCAGCTCTTGTATGCTGGCTCGAGCTACATTGAGCAGTTTGAGTTCCATCTCTGTGCTTGTCTTGCCATCTTCGGACCCTTCTATTATGTTCTGCTTGCCACTTCTACCCGCTTGCACCATCTGATCGACAGTACGATCACCAAACTGAGGCTTGAAGCGCTCACAAAAGACCACTGTCATCTGAAAAAGCGTGTCAGCTTTCTGATAGAAATATAATTCTTTCCATTGAGCCGTCTGACGAAAAACTGAATTAGGGAAATCATGGTTCATGACTATACTTGTTTATGGTTGATATTTTTCTAGATGCTCTAGATTGTCTAGATGCTCTAGATGCTCTAGATTTTCTAGATTATTTAGATAGTTATTATTGGTATAGATATCGTTTTATTGTCTGTTTGGCGGTGCGCTCGAGGGGTTTGTCTGAGAACTCTACGTCGTAGAGTTGCGAATAATCGGGCAGTTGCGGGTTAATGGTGCGAAGGATATTGCGACGAAGGAGACTAGAAGCACTAGACAAACTAGAAGCGCTAGACTGACTAGAAACGCTAGACTGACTAGAAACGCTAGACAAACTAGAAACGCTAGATACACTAGAAGCACTAGACAGATTAGAAACGCTAGATACACTAGAAGCACTAGACAGACTAGAAGCGCTAGACTGACTAGACAGATTAGGCTCACCGGAAGCACTAGTTAGGTCGGATGGCACTACGATAGCTATTAGGTGACCGTTGCGGGCGATGACGACCGACTCCTTGACCTCGGGCAGGGCGTTGAGTTTGCGCTCTATGTCTTCGGGGTGTATGTTCTCGCCATTGGGCAGCACAATCATATCCTGCCCTATGCGCCCGGTGACATATAGGTATCCGTCTTCGTCCATATAACCTGCGTCGCCAGTATGCAGCCAGCCGTCGCTGTCGATTTTCTGAGCCGTGGCTTCGGGGTTCTTATAATAGCCGAGCATCACGTTCTCGCCACGGACAAGGATTTCGCCTTCAGGAGAGAAACATGCTTGCATACCTTCTACTATCCTGCCGCATGTGCCTGCTTTATATTCAGCTGTCACAGAATAACTGATAAGCGGTCCCGTCTCGGTCTGACCATAACCGATAGAGATAGGCACACCGGCAGACAACAACTGCTGTTCCAACTGATTGTCGAATAGCGAACCACCGATATATATCTGTTTGCAGATACAGAGGAGAGAAGCACAGTCTTGATGCCTACGCATTAAGCCTGATACCATATATGGTATCAGGCTTAATGCGTAAGGTCTGACTAACAAGATGGCATTATGAAGCGTTTCCAAAGAGACGAGAGTTAGAACGTAGATGTGTTTTCCTTTTAAAAGTTGTGCTATTATCTCGGTCATAAAACCATAGATATGTGCCATCGGCAACACAGACAAGAAATCGTTACCTACATTATCGGGATAACCATCAGTGATATTCTTGGCATTGTTGCTAACGTTTCTGTTCGACAGCATGATTCCCTTCGACACTCCGCTTGAGCCTGATGTGAAGCATATCATAGCGAGGTCATCGGGTTCGCCGTGAGGGATGGTGATATTATCTTTATTGTATCCGTTCGGTATCCCTATAGTATCCGTATAGTCGGGAAGTGCATCCGCATCCCCTGCAATGAGACCGAAATCGTCCAACGCAATGACATACTTAATCTGCGGCAGGTTCTGATGTCGAAGTTCCTCCCATAACTCTTTATCCGTGAAAAGTACGATGCTGTCGGAGAAGTCAATTTGGTGGGCTATGTCTTCTATCTGCTGCGAGTGGAGCACGGTGACTACCACACCGTGGAAAGCGGCTATAGCGAGATATGCCACAGCCCAGTTGGCAGAGTTACTACCGCAGATGGCTATATGGTCGCCTTGTTTGAGTCCGAGGGCACGGAAAATATCGCCAAGTAGCATCATCTCAGCGTACATCTGCCCATAAGTATAACGGTTGCCGCGCGAGGTGTCTTGTGCGGTACCGTCGTCGGTGAGGTAGAAGTCGGTGAGGGCAGGCTGCTCCCAGTTCTCACATATAGTGCGGGCAAGGCGGTCGAGGTAGTGTCCGGTCATAAAAGGTAATGGTTTATATTGTCAGCATACAGAAACTGTATTGTTATTCGGCTATCTTTAGTGGGCTTTTACAAACGCTCTAACCAAATTGCCATAAAGCGGTCGTAAACAATATATCCTTTGTCAGAGTGATATATGTATTCGTTGTCTATCAAAAACTCGACAGCGCGTTTTACGCTACTCGCAGCCGGTAACTTATACTTGAGCAGAAAGTCTTTAGAAGTGATAGATGTTACGACCTTTTCTCTTGCTATCGCACGTAACACCTGTGCCTGATTGTTGGTTAGCATATTATACATCTGCTTGTAATCGTCTTGCTCGAGTTTTAATATATAGTCGACACAAGCCAACACTATGTCTAACGTCGCCTCTTGCGGATTAAGCTCGTATAAGCGGTTGAGAATATATTGAATATACCAAGTGTAGCCATCTACCAAAGAGTAGATGGTATGAAATATCTCGTTTGAGAGTTTAGTACCAGCCTTTTGCAGATGAGTAGCTGCAAACTCGTAATAAGTCGGTTCGGGTATGACGTCAAGTGTCAACTTGTCGGTACTACGATAAAAGGGGCGACGCGGGGAATTGAACATTTCCGACATCAGATGTTGCTTGCTACCACTAAAGATAAAATGCACATTCTGGCATTGTTGTATATACTTGCGCAATATCGCTTCCACGTTTTTTTCGGGGTATTCAAGTATTTGCTGAAACTCATCTATAGCAATATAACAATCAACCTCAGACTTTCGGAGGTAGGCGAATATTTCTTCTAAAGTCGCTTCTACATTATCATCAACGAAATCGAGTCCTAACTGTGGACTACCCGTCAATGGGTCGGTTGAAAAATACAGACGACATGTCTTAAAAAAACGCGCAACGACTCCTTCAACTTTCTGCAGCGGACTATCTAACTTGCCGATTACAGCCTTACCTAATTCTACGACTAAATCGCTTAAAGAGCGAGTAGACAGAATATCAATATAGAAACATCTTATATCCGATTTGGCTAACCGGTCAAAAGCATGATAGATGAGTCCGGTCTTCCCTACACGCCGCGCACTGCGCAATGTAATGTTACGACCATTTTTTAATGTCGACAGCATGTCATTCGTCTCTGTTTCACGATCGCAGAAATACTCTTTGCCCGCATAACCAAAAAGAATAAATGGATTAGTTGTATTCATCATTGTTCCAGTATTTTACAGATTTCACATTTTGCGTTTCACAATTTGCGCTGCAAAGATATAAAATTCTTTCTAATTATGCAACCATAGTTTTCCACGCCTATAAAAACTTTTAACAGATAAGTGATTTTACTCACTTACTATCCACCGACAAGACACCTATATCGACACCTCCGCCTATCTACATCAAGCTCTGTCCCATCAGTATGGGAGTGCCGGCTGCAGATGATTTTTTTGCGCATGAGGATGCCGCAGCCTGGGGTGAGAGCAGTAACAGCACGTCGCTGCCGCAGCGGAAGCTGCCGAGTTCGTCGCCTCGCTTCACTCGGCAGCCTACATATAGCTCGTCGGCGGACTTTATCTTCCCCACCTGTGCTACCGTCACCGCCACTAAAGCTACATAATAGCCTTCGTCGGTGAGTATGAGGTACACCTTTCTTGGCTCATGCAGTTGGTAGTTGAGACTGCCGACCTGCTCATAGCGGTAGCGATGCTGCTCCGTATCCCAGATGATATGTCCGCCGCTCGATGCTGCATATTCGATGATGCTATCGACAGCCACCACGGTGCCGTCGACAGGGCTATGGAAATGGTGATAGTGGTACATGTCGAGCAGTATATGAGTGAATAAGCCGCCTTTGAAATATCCGGCATAGTTGCCCCATAGCAGTGTGTTGATGTCGAACAGTGTCGATGTCTTGACTGCTTCTCCTTTTCCACCTGCTGTCAGCAGCTTACCGTCAGTGTCGATATGCAGCCATTCCATGAGGTCGCCGTCGCAAGGTGCTACCACAGCGGCATCGGCTATAGGTCGCGCCGCGGGCGACGATAGCCGGCGAGCGAAGAAGTCGTTCCAGGAATGCCAATTCGACGGTGCTTCGTACCAACCCTCCGTGAGTCCGAACAGCGGGTCAGAGGACACTAAACGTAGGTACTCGTCGTTCCAACTCCGGGCGGACTCGAGAAACAGTCCCCACATAGAGTTGTATTGCAGCAGCCACTGAGCGATGCGCGGTTCGTACTGCAGCGACGGATACACATATCCACGTTCCTTGAGCTGCTCAAGCGGCTGGTCGAACAGGTAATAGAAGTAGCCTATCGACTGGTCGATACGCCGGAACAGAGAGCGGTGCAAAGGCTCGTTGCCGGCGAACAGCTCCACAGCCTGCCATGGCAAAGAGCTGATGAAGATGTCGAGAAAACGATAGAGGTCGTCGAGAGTGCGTACGGGGTTGGTCCGTCTGTCGGGGTTCTGCTCGGCAGCCTTAGCCAACGACAAGAGCATCAGCTCGCGCAGCTCTATGTCGTTGCTGAGCATACATGAGAGACGATATGTGTTGGAGTCGCGAGGGGTCATACTGATAGTGTGAGTCGTTGCATGTTTGCCTTCACCATAGCTGCAAATCTTGCCATGCTCTCTTGCTTATAATGTGCAGCGCTATAGCGATATAGCAAGGTTAGCTGTTCGGATTCATAGACTTCGATGTCGAGTAGTGAATAAGCCGGTTTAGGCTGCAGGGGCTCCTCTATCTCTAAATCGAATGGCAGCGCGGAGAAGATGTCGCTGTCAGCGGGGAAGTGCAGTATGTTGACAGCGTAGTTCCATATCTGATACTGTGGCGAGGTGAGGGTATAGGGGTATGAGCTGTGCGCTATCCCCTGCCTCATCTGCGTACGTGCTTGTCGGAGCAGTGCTTCGAGGTCGGTGTCATGGTGCAAGAGCAGTGGTATGTCGCGGTGCATACTGCCGAAGATACGCTGCTGTTCGGTTCGTTCTCTGCCATCGTATGCCCATGTCAGTGCTGCCGTGTCGGTGCCGTTGTACTGCATGATAGCCATCGCCACCGCCAGCGATACCAATGCCGACACCGACACCAGATATGCCGACGAGAGTCGGTGCATCGGTTCTCTAAGCTCGCTGTAGTCGTCAGTCAGCACCTGCTCGACCGACCAGTCGGTAGTGTCTAATGGCATGTCGGGTGTTGGATGAACTGCGGCTACGTTATCGAACTCATGCTCGAGCCATCGGCGGTTGCGCAGGTACTCCGGCGACAGCCGATAGTGCTCCATATAGTCTAAGTAGTCGAGATAACCATCATGTTCGAGTTCCAACCCTTCGTAGGCACGTGTTATATCCTCAGCCAAGATCTTACCGCTTGCCATGTCGCCTAAGATACGGTTGAAGCGGATGGTGACGACTATCGAGGTGTCGTCGGCAGCGAAGGTGACGGAGTGGAACCTGCCGACGAGGATATCGTCGGTGGCAGCAAGATACTGCATGCCTTCGGCATCAATAGCCATCGAGAAGACGGGATGGTTTAGAAGAGCTTTTGCGAAGGCACTATGCAGACGCTGGGCATCGACCGACTGCTTTGGGATACGCAACACAAAGGTGAACCAATATACGTCGGCACTCTCCTGCATCAGGTCCCATACTAACTGCGAATAGGGCAACAGAGGGTAGCGTCGTGCCGATGCCTGCGATATGTCGTTTATAGTACTCATCTGTTTTTAGCAAGTCGAGTTACATAAGTCTTCACCTTGTCTTTGGCGAACAACACGACATACGCCAATGCAAGAACCAAGAAGGCCGGGTCTATTATCTGGTGCTTCATACAAGCCAGCGTTATCACTCCAACGAGAAGGATTGCTGCATACGCCCATGCCCAATAGCGACGCCAGTGCCAGAATACGGCAGGCAGCGGGTTGAGCAGCACTAACAGCAGGCACAGATGTAGCGGGCATGCCTTGGTCACGATACACAAGACGATGAGCAGCAGTCCGACTTGCGCCTGCAAAGCCAGCATGCAGCGGTCCCAATATGAGATACGTGTGAAAGCGAAGGCGAGTGTGACGAGCAGTAGCAGCACTGCCAGCAACATAGGTGTGAACCATGGCGCTTTGAGGTCGAGTGCCGCCCCTTCTACTATGTCGCCTTTGTATGTCGCCAACGTTCTGCCGTCGACGGTAGCCTGCTCCCATACCTTGACGAGGTCGGCAGGGACGATGAGTTTCTCGTCGAGGGGGCAGTCGCGGTCGTAGTAGTCGTTGGCAAGAAGCATGATACCAAGCCTCAGCCAAGGAGAGTGCGACAAGGTAGCATAACCTATCTCGCGCGGGGTATGCTCTTCTAAATACGGCGAGGGTGCATATTGAATCTGATAGTCGCCGCCTAACGAACGTTTTACGTAGCGTACTATGGTGATGGCACAGCCATAGAGCGACAGGTTTTGTCGGAGCGTAGTACCTTTGGTCAGGTGGTTGTCCATTATCTCCCACAGTCGCGTCTCGGCATCGGCAGGCAAGTCGAGGAAATACTCATGCACCGAGCGGTTCCAACGGCGGTATTCCTCTAAGTATTCGTTGGTAGGAACAGCAAACATACCCATCTTGGTGTCGCCGCTAAGGTAGCGGAACAGGTTGTCGTTGACGCGCTCCCCTTCGTAAGAGAAGCAGTAGTCGAGACCATAGTACGGACACTGCAGGCGAAGGAAGGCATGTCCCATGACGCCTAAGATGTCGTCGCGCCAGGTAGTGGGGTCGGCAACGCAAAGGCTCACCAACACGAAGTCGTCAGCCGAGCGGTCGGGTTCGGGCAGACTCGCAGCCAACGCAGCGTTCTTTTCGTATATAGAGTCCAGCTCCGACTGCGTGTATTGAGCATGTAAGGTGGTGGCAGACAGAGTCAGTACCGTCAAGAGTACCGTCGCTACTCGAAGTAGTTTGCTAAGATTATTCGTTTTCATCAGGCTCGTTGTTTTTTGAAAGATGGCGTTTGTTTCATTGTTTTGAGAGACGGTATATATACCGTCTATAGGACCGGTCTATACAACATGGCGGCGTAGCAGATGACTCACATTGCCCTGCGAAGATACAACATTTTTGCGGAATACACAAATCTCGGGATCTCGACATCTCGATATCTCGATATCTCGATATCTCGAAATGTCGAAATGCCGAAATGCCGAAAGCCTCATCACAGTCCGAGGGCGAAGCGTGTGCGGATGCCCCAGAACGGTCCGCTCTCGGTTCGGTTGTTAGTCAGTCGGAAGACGGCATATACGTCAGCCACTCGCAGTATGTTGCCGATGCCGATGCCGGCTTCTATGTATGGTATTTTAGGCGGAGCCGAGAGTGTAGGTGGCAGGGCGAGGACGGTATTATGTCGGTCGGAAAGTGCTCCCCACGCGAGTTTGAACTCGAGCAGTTCTCGTAGCTTGAGCCGTTGCACGTAGGGTATGAGGTTAAACAGCAGACCTTGCATGTTCCAGTGCACATGTGCATAGACGAAACGGTCGGCGGCATACTGCATCTGGTTGATGAGTGTGAAGCGGTATGGGTCGTAGGTATAGCTCTGGTTGCCGGTGAAGTGTTCGAGCAAGGGGTATGGCACCTTGCCGAAGACCACACCTGCCACTACCGAGTAGTCGAGACGTCCGCATACGGCGAACGGTATGGTCTGTTGCAGCACTACCGAGGTGCGGGCATATAGTCGCAGCGGCCGGTTGTCGGCGGTGAGGTAACTGCCTGCCTCGAGCATCAGACGTAGCGACGGGTAGCGGCTATGCACATGCACGCGACGCATGAAGATGTCGACCTTGCGCTCGTCGAACCCGATGCGCATCTCTGCCTGCAGGGTGGTGAAACGGAAAGAGGGTATGTCGGTGTAATGGTAGTCCATAGGGTTGCCATAGCCCATACGTCCTATTTTCAGGTCGAACTGCGTCTCTATGTTGTCAGTCCAGTCGTTTTCGGTCCATAGCCGCCATTCACGGCGACGTGTGGTGGGGAGTATGTAGTCGCCTTTGCGGCGTATGCCGCCGAACACCATGTGTGCGAAGTCTTGGTCGGCATAGAAGATATCGTTTTCGCGAAGCTTATAGTAGGCAGGGCTGAGGTCGATGGGCGCATAATGGTCCCAGTAGTACATACCCACTATGTTACGTCGCTCGGTGGGTAGCTTCACCTTCACCTGTCCGCGTCCTTTGTAGGCATGGTCGCCGAAGCCGTAGGCGAGATATGCCGACAGCTCCACGTTTTTCATCAGTCGTTCGTTAGTGGTGAATGGCAGTCCGATATGGAAACCCTCGAAGGGGCTGCCTCCGAGCAGTTCGACGGCATTACCGACGTCGACCATAGTGCCTGTGGGTATGTTGCCTGTGTTGATGATATGTGCGAGCATGCGTGCTATGCGGAAGATAGGTGTACGGCTGAGCTGTTCGATGTTCTGCTGTGTGAGCTGCTGCCGCTGCAGTGTCGAGGAGCTGAGTGTGTCAGCCACCGTCTGTCGGCATAGCAGTTCGCGGTTGACCATGGCGGTGGGGAAGATATGCGAGCTGTCGGCACCTATTGCCACGTCGAAGATGGCACTCAGCTGCTCGCTTTGCAGTTGGTTCGACTCATCGAAATGCTGCTCTATGGTCAGAGCTTTCAGGTAGTTGACGGTGGCGAGGGCAGACCGAGCCTTTACCGAGCGTAAAGCGAGCGAGAAGGAGTCGACAACAAGCTCTCCGCTCAGGCAGAGTGAATACGGGTTTTTCGGACGGAAATGCACCACATACTGCTTTTGAGGTTGGTCGATGCTGTCGACCAGGAAGTAGTCGTAGAAGGTGTTGCCTACCGAGGCGAGCGGACTAAGAAAACTCTTGGTGAGTATCGGCACGGACTGGTGGTAGAAGTCGAGAGGGCGGTCGTCGAAGGCGGAGAGCAGCAGTGCGAAGTCTTCTCGGCTGAGTGCTGCCGCCTGCGTCTGTTTCTCGCCTGCCGACAGTTTTTGACTTCCATCGAGCAGGTAGTCTTCCTGCTCTTGGTAGATAGGTATCATATAGGTGGAGTCGGCAGTGAGAATGGCAGCTTGCTCAGCTCCCTGCCACATCCGCCGTGTGAGGTAGCGCGGGCTCACATCGGTGAGATATACCTGCTGTGTCTTGCTCATCTGTGCCCTATATCCTTCGCGGTCGGATATGTCGTTGATGACGCTGTTTTGTCTGACGCGCTTCATGAGTTCGAGTGCGGGGTTCTCGCCCGGAAGAACGAAGATGTCGGCGATGACGGTGTTCTTCTGTTTGAGTTCGACTTGGAGTCCGACCTGTGCTCCCGGCTCGATATGATACTGCTGTGTGCGATATCCTACCGCCGACACCTCGAGTGTGGCACGACCGGCATTGTCGGTACGCAGCAAGAAGACTCCTTCGGCATTGGTGGTAGTGCCTATCTTAGTGCCCTTATAATGGATGTTGACGTTTTCGATGGGCAAGCCCGAAGCCTCGTCGATGACGTTACCCACCACTATGGTTTCGGTTGCTGACAACAACGACGCTGTCAGCAACATGAAAAGCGATATGTAAAAGCGGGTGCGCACTATTCGGTCGGGCTGCTCGAGGGGTGTTTAGTGATTGGCAGGGTGGTACTTGAGTATGGCTTTGCGCAGGTCTTGTACGTCGACATGAGTATATATCTCGGTAGTGGTGATAGTCTCGTGTCCTAAGAGCTGCTGTATGATTCTCAGGTCTGCTCCGTTTTGCAGCAGGTGTGTGGCAAACGAGTGGCGCAGGGTGTGGGGCGATATGTTTTTGGTGATGCCGGCAGCGGCTGCCAGCTGTTTGATGATGGTGAATATCATCACGCGAGTGAGACCTCTGCCATAGCGGTTGAGAAAGGCGTAGTCGACATATTGTGGTTTGACATCGAGATGGCAGCGGTCTTGCAGCCATAGCTCGAACTGTCGCTGTGCTTCGTCGGAGATAGGTACCAACCGTTGTTTGTTACCCTTACCTTCGATAAGCATATAATGTTCGTTGAGGTACATATTCGAGAGTTTGAGCGTGACGAGTTCGGAGACTCTGAGTCCTGAGCCGTATAGCATCTCGATGATAGCACGGTTGCGTTGTCCTTCGTTCTTACTGAGGTCGATAGCGTCAATCATACGGTCTATCTCTTCGACGGTGAGCACCTCGGGCAGACGTTGGTCGAGCTTGGGCATGTCGAGCAACTCCGAGGGGTCGGCGTCGATATAGTCGTGATATAGCAGGAAGCGGTAGAACGCCCTGACGCCCGACATCTGTCGCGCTTGTGTGCGAGTGCGTTTGACGTCGCGAAAAGTCTCGTAGACAAAATCTTGCAGGTCGTTAAGACTGAGTTGCAAGGGGTCGAGACTATGTTTGTCGCAATAGTCGAGCAGCTTACGCAAGTCTGTCTCGTATGCCGCAATGGTGTTTTTCGACATCGACCTCTCCAAGCGCAGGTAAGTATGATATTCTTTGAGTATTTTGTTGTCCATAATCATCTCACGTAGCGTGTTGTCTTGCGTTTTACGTCAGCCGCGTCGCGGAAGTCGTAGTAAGGCAACACTCCTCGGTATTCGCCTTTATAGAGTGTGCGGTCGGCATTGTTGAGCAAGAGCTCGAAGCGTATGATGGTAGAGTCGCCCTGTTGCACTACCTGCATCGTCCCTTTGTTGACGAGCACGACGGAGTAGCCGGTCTCGGTGATGTTGAGCAGGTAGGCTCCGCTCACAAACCCTTCGTATTCGATGCCGGCAAGGAAGGTAAGCGGCTCGTAGGTGGTATCTGACCGATATTCGGCTTCGGGCAGGAAGATGTCTTTGGGTGTGAGGAACACGTCGGAGAGGTAGACATTGGTGCCGGTGCCTGAGATACGTCCGACGGAGTCGAGCGTGATACCGGGCGAGTAGAGGTCGACAGAGAGCACGTTGCGGTCGAGTCCCTCAGCACTATAGTAGTCGCCGTAGAACGAGACGTAGCCTTTGTCGAGGACAGGTGAGAACTGCAGTGTCGGCTCGTTGGTTGTTCGACGACACGAGGCAAATGTCAGCACGAGAGCCGACAGCATCAGAATATATACGTTGGGATATGACATGGTTGTTAGTATTTGTTCACTTGTCGGGCGGGAATGAAGGCGACGAGCAGTCCGAGCAGCAGCACTATGGCGAGTACTATCAGTATGTCGGTTGCCTGCAATGCCACGGGGTATGCCGACACTATATAGTTGCTTCCGTTGCCGAGTTTTATTATTCCCAGATTCTGTTGTAAGAGGCATAGTATCACTCCTATTACCACTCCTGCTATAGCTCCGCTGACCGAGATGAGCCATCCTTCGAGCAGGAAGATATCTCTGACGTCGTCTTTTGCAGCTCCCATCGACTCGAGTATGGCTATGTCTGCTTTCTTTTCGAGCATAAGCATCGACAATGCTCCGACGATGTTGAGTGCCGCTATCAGCACTATGAATGTGAGCAGCAAGGCAGTAAGCAGTTTCTCTATTTCTAAGATCTTAAAGAAGTCGGCTTGTTGCTCGTATCGGTCTGCCACTACGAAGCTGTCGCCCAATGTCTTGCGCAGCTTGCGTTTTATGTTTTTCACCGACGCTCCCTGCCGCAGTTGTATCTCTACTGCTGTAGCTTCGTCGTCGGCATATTCGAAGAGTCTTTGTGCAGCCTCGATGCTGACGAGCATGTAGGCGTCGTCGTACTTAAGCTGTCCGACCGAGAAGACGCCTGCTATCCATATCGGTTCTTGGTTGAGCGAGCGTTCCGGTGCGAGCATGTTGATACGCTCATGACGTTTAGGGGCATAGAGCCGCATCGGGCTGACGAAATGTGCTCCGATGCCAAGGGTGTTGGCGAGTCCGATACCCACCAAGCCGCGTTCGAAGGCTCCGTCGTAAACCATGAATTCGCCATCGAGGATGGTGCTGTCGATAGAGTTATGCTTGTTGAAGTCGGCTTCTACACCTTTTATCAGAGCCGTCGTCTGGCGGTCGGAGAAACGGACGAGTGCGTTCTGTTCGATGGTGAGTGCCAGCGACTCCACCTCTTCCCACTCTCGTATGGCGTCGAATGTAGCGGTGTTGGTTCTAAAGGAGCTCCCCTGAGCAGCGGTGATACGCAGGTCGGGGTCGAACAGCGAGAACATATCCTCGACGAGGTTGCCAAAGCCGTTCATCACCGAGAGCACGCACACCATAGCTGCAGCGGCTATTGCCACACCTAATGCCGACACTGCCGACACCACATTGATGGCGTTGTGGTGTTTCTTAGCGAAAAGGTAGCGCAGCGATATGAACAGCTTATAAGGCATGCGACAGATGGTTGGCGAGCACTTGAGATATAGGCAAGACTATTTACCTGACAGCAGTTGGTCGATATGTTCCATTTGGTCGAGTGTGGTGTCGACGTGGAAGTTAAGTTCGGGTATGATACGCAGCTGATGGCGTTCGAGATGTCCCATCTCGCCACGTATGGCACCATGGTGCTCTTCTATTTCGCTCATCACCTCGCCTACTCTGTCGGTAGGGAAGATAGAGAGGTAGACGTGTGCTATGGCAAGGTCGGGCGAGACGCGTACTTCACTTACTGAGATTAGCGTGCCTGCCATCCGACGCGAATAAGAAAGCAGGATGTCGCTCAGGTCTTTCTGTATCAGACGAGCTATCTTTTGTTGACGTGTAGTTTGCATGATGGATGAGTTTTTTTAGGGGTTCTTGCGGGGGAATTTCGGGATACCGGGATACCGAATGCCGTATTACTGAATCGGAATGCCGGAATGCCGAAATGCCGAAAAATAATTTAGTGCTTAGGCATCAATATAGCAAAAAGAGGGAAAGGAGACGGATCTCTTTCCCTATAATTCTTTTTGTCGAAGTCTGAAACTACGTTAGTGCTTGTAGGAATCAATATTTGTGACGTCCTTCGTCGGCAACTGTGAGTTTCTTGCGACCTTTAGCACGGCGTGCTGCTAATACACGACGACCATTGGCTGTCGACATTCTCTCGAGAAATCCGTGTTTGTTACGTCTTTTTCTTTGGCTGGGTTGAAATGTTCTTTTCATTGCTGTAAAGATTTGAATCCTGCTTCGAGGATATTGTTATTAACTCGTAATAATTGTCAGGTTGAAGATGCTTTTTTCAAAAGCGGCTGCAAAGGTACACTATTTCTTTTAAATACGCAAATCTTTTTGATTTTTTTCTGATTTACTATGCTCTATTTGTCTTGTATGTGTTTGCATTCAGTCGTTGCGGCTGACTCTAAGACCTACGTTTGTCACCCCTCTTAGCGAGGTCTCTCTCATCGCATGTCTGATAGCAAAATGGTGCACTGAATCAGCAGGAAAATGGTAGTTGTCGGCGAAGAGAACGGGCATCTCGTGCGTTGAGCCGGCGCCGTTGCCCAGCCATCTGCCGCGTTGGTCGGCGAGGTAGAATTCGATGGTATCGACCACGCTGACGTGTTGCGGGGTCATGGTGGAATCGGCAACGAGGGTTTGCAGGTAGTCGTGTTCGACGATGAGCCACATATTCTGGTATGGGTAGTTGTCGGTATGGCGGACGTAGACGATGATGTCGTATGCAGAGGCTGTGTCGCTGAGGTTGACGTCGAAGCAGAGGGCACTGTCGGCCTGCCATCCATCGAGTGGCAAGTCGCGAACCTCGGAGTAGATGGTAGCGTGGTCGCACGAGCTTAGTGCTACGACAAGCAGCGCGAGCGGCAATATGTGATGTAGTCGTGTCATCTACGGCGGTTCTTTTGTTGGCGGTTACCTTGGCGTTTCTTGTCGAAACGTGTTACGTCGTCTTGCCCGACTACATTCTGATAGTCGAATCCTTCGGTGTTGGCTGTTGTCTGTTTGCCACCTAATGATGCAGGTTTCTCACCGCGTTTGTTCATCTCGATGATTCGGAAAGCCTCGTCGGCAGATATAGCCATGAGGTTAGCGGGTATGCCGGGAGCTGTGGAGTATGTCACCTCATGGCGCAAGGGGTCGGCGGAGAAGAAGTAGTAGACGGTATCTTGTGTATAGAGTTGAATGTTTCGTGAGGGCAGTTGAGCGAGAGCCTCGTCGTATTGGTCGATTTCGTAGTTGAGGCAGCATTTGAGTTTGGCGCACTGCCCTGCCAGCTTCTGCGGGTTAAGCGACATATTTTGCATACGTGCAGCCGTGGTGCCGACGGAGTAGAAGTTCTGCAGCCATGTGGAGCAGCACAGCTCTCTGCCGCAAGGTCCGGTACCTCCTATTCGTCCGGCTTCTTGTCGTGCTCCTATCTGTTTCATTTCGATGCGTATTCGGAACGTCTCGGCATAGACTCGAATGAGTTGTCGGAAGTCGACACGCTGGTCGGCGATATAGTAGAAGATAGCTTTGGTGCCGTCGCCTTGGTATTCGACGTCGCCTATCTTCATCTGCAGCCCGAGCGACTTGGCAAGTTGTCGGGCACGTATCATCGTCTCTTGTTCGCGGCTTTTAGCTTCTTGGCTTTTCTGCAGGTCGTATTCGGTGGCGAGTCGGTATACTTGGCGCACCTCGTAGCGTGACAGGTCGATACGGTTTTTGCGCATCTGCAGTTCCACCAGCTTGCCGGTGAGTGTGACCATGCCTATGTCGTGCCCGGGGTTTGCCTCTACTGCCACCATCGTGCCTTTTTCCAAAGGCAGATGTTCGGTATTGCGGTAGTATCCTTTGCGTGTGTTTTTGAACTGCACCTCCACCAGTTCATGCTCCTTGACGTCCTCGGGCAGGTCGCTTAGCCAGTCGGTGACGGGCAGCATACGTTGTGAGTTGCATCGGCAGCCGCGAATACCATATTTGGTGGTTTCGTTATTGAGTGTGAAATCGTTGTTCATATAGTTATATATAGACTGTTATCATTTGTTTTTTATTGCCACTATCACATTCAGACAGAGGTCGAAGAACACTATTTTGGCATTTGCATTTTGCTCTATCTGCCTTTGTGCCGTTTCGAACTGTGTTGCCAGTGCCTCGATATTTCTTGAGGTTACGAAGGCTGCAAAACGGCTTGTGAATTGGCTTTCCGCCTGTGTTTGGTAGTTGATTTGCGGGATGTTGAAGTTGGCGATATAGTTTTCGCGTGTCTGCCGGTTGGCATACTCGAGGAAGTCCTTTTGTTTCTCGCGCGATAGTTTGGCTATGTCGTCGCACCACTCTCTCATTTCTACCAATGCCATATATTCTCGTCGTTGCCCTACCCTATAGGCATTGCGCATGAGTTTGACGTACCACTCGAAGTTTTTGGATTGGTTATCGTCGTCGCTTATTATCTGCAGTGCACGCAGATAGCTACCCGCTGCCATGTGTGCAATAGCTTGAGCTTGCTGTGTGTCGGCGATATGGTTGCGTTCTACCAGTGCTTTGGCGATGTCGGCTTCGCTTATTTGTCGTACCCGGATTTGCTGCACGCGGCTCAGGATGGTGGGTAGCAGTCGTTCGGGTTGTTCGCTGACAAGGATAAAGACGGTCTTGGGTGCAGGTTCTTCTAATATTTTAAGCAGCTTGTTGGCACACACTTCGTTCATCTTCTCGGCGAGCCAGATAATGACGAACTTATAGCCATCGCCATAGGCTTTGAGGCTGAGTTTACGCAATATCTCGCTACTCTCCTTCTCGTATATCACCGCCTGTTTCTTTTCCACCTTGAGTGTCTGATACCAAGTCTGCAAGTCGAAATAGGTGTTTTGCTGCACCATCTCGCGGAACTGTTTGACGTAGGTGTCGCACACGTCGGTATCTTTTTCTCTGGCAATGGGAAAGACGAGATGCAGGTCGGGATGTTGCAGTGCATGAAACTGTTGACAAGTAGGGCACACCCCGCATGCGTCGTCGTCGGTTCGGTGTTCGCATGCCACATACTGAGCATAGGCAAGCGCCAGCTGCATCTTCCCCACTCCTCGCTGTCCGCTCAACAGCTGGGCGTGCGGGATACGACCCTGCCGAACTGCTCGGCGGAGTTGGTCTTTGATCTCGTCTTGTCCTATGATTTCAGAAAAAAGCATGTCTTGGTGGCTTGTTTTTAGTAGTCTCGATGCCTCAGCGACAGCGGATTAGCGTATCAGTTTCATAAACTCTTCGCGTGTCTGCGGTCGGTCGAAGGCGCCGGTGAAGTCGGACGTCACAGTCAGCGAATGTGGTTTCTGCACGCCTCTCATCTGCATGCAGAGGTGTTCGGCTTCGATGACGACCATGACGCCAAGTGGTTGCAGCGTGTTTTGAATACACTCTTTGATTTGTGTGGTCATACGTTCCTGCACTTGCAGTCGGTGTGCGAACACATCGACGATACGTGCTATCTTGCTCAGTCCGGTGATCTTTCCATTTGGTATATATGCCACATGTGCTTTGCCGAAGAAGGGTAGCAGATGATGTTCGCACAGCGAGTAGAAGTCGATATCTTTGACTATCACCATCTGTCGGTAGTCTTCTTCGAACAATGCCGAGCGCAGTATCTTCTCGGGGTCTTCGTTGTAGCCTTTGGTCATAAACTGCATAGCCTCGCCCACACGTTTGGGTGTCTTGACGAGTCCTTGTCGGCTTACATCTTCGCCAAGCAGGTTGATGACCTGTGAGATATGTTCTGATATCTGACCGGTGACAGCTATATCAGGGTCGAAGGGTTGTGGGTTCATTGGGATTGATGTTTGTAGTGTAGAAGAGATGAGTTGATCTCTTCTGTGTTGATAGTGCTTATTCGAGAGTTATGGTGCTTATTCGAGAACGATGATTTTATCCTTCACCACGTAAATATCTCCCACCATGTCGGGCAGGAGCGTTATAAGCTCGTCGCGTAGTGCTTGCGCATCTTCTTGTCGGCGGAAGTCGCCTACTCTGACCTTCCAGAATGGAGGGTTATAGAGTACGTATACGGGCTGCGTGAGTTTGAGCTCTTGCAGTCGTTTTTCGATGGCGAAAGCGTCGTTTTTAGCAGTCTGCTGGCGGTTAGACGAGAATATCTGCACCCGGAAACCTTGTATTTCGGTTTCTTGCAGCTCGCGACCGCTGATGCGGTCGTTGAGAAGCTTCCGGATGAGTGTATCTTGGTGTACCACGACGAGTGGCATCTCGGAGAAGATATCTTGTGCGCCGGCAGCGAGTGAAAAGAGGATGAAAACAGATAAAAGCAAACGTCTCATAGTGATGGTGGTTAGGTTTGGTATTATTAGTAACGGAAGGAGCTACCACCTACGAACTCGCGCAGCAGTGAAGTGGGTGGTATGGCTTTCTCGGATATTGGCACGAAATACTGCAAGAACTTAAGCAGTCGGTGTGCCTCGGAATATTCGTCACAGAACTTAGGTACCTCAGCGAGTATAGGTTCGGCATGTCGTTTGAGCACGGCAAGTTCGAATAGCAGAGCGGAGTTGAACATCACGTCGGCTTCTTCTTGGAAGGGGTATATCCATTTCTTCTCGCCTCGTTGCACACTCTCGTAACGTGCTATGGTCTCTCGAGCCGAGTAGTTACGATAGCGGTAGTCGCGCACTATACGTCTGAGCAGACGGGTGTCGGTGGTAGGTATCCAGTTGTGGTTGTCGAGGTTGATGGTAGTCAGAGCACTGACGTATATTTTGAAGGTAGCCTCGCGTGGTATGTCGGGCAGCAGCATCGGATTGAGGGCGTGTATACCTTCGAGAATGATGACGTTGTTTTCCTCTAATTTGAGTTTACGTCCCACCCATTGCCGTTTTCCTGTTTCGAAGTTATACTCGGGTATCTCCACCTCTTCTCCCGCCAGCAGGGCAGCTACATGCTGTCGCAGCAGGTCGAGGTCGAGGGCGAGGATATTCTCGAAGTCCCAGTCGCCGTTTTCGTCTTTGGGTGTGTCGACGCGGTTGACAAAGTAGTTGTCCATTGAGATGACCACGGGCATGATGCCGTTGACGCGCAGCTGTATCGTCAGTCGTTTCGAGAATGTGGTCTTACCCGACGATGAAGGACCTGATATCAGTACGAACTTAGGTCTGCCGCCTTCTCGGTTGGCTATCTGGTCGGCTATATGTGCCACTTTCTTCTCGTGCAGTGCCTCCGAGAGTTTGATCATGTCATAGGCTTGGTTCTGTGTGCATGCCTTGTTGAAGTCAGCCACGTCGCGTATGCCGAGCAGTCGGTTCCAGCCGACATATTCGCTGAAGGTGTCGAACATCTTATCTTGCTCGATAGTATCTTCGAGCATGACAGGGCATTGGCGATTGGGTATACGCAGCAACATACCGTCGAAGTAAGGTTCGAGTCCGAAGATATCGAGATAGCCTGACGAAGGCATCAGCACTCCGGTGTAGTAGTCGATATAGTCGCCCATAGTAAAATAGCGGCAGTATGGCATTCCGAGGGTCTCGAAGAGGTTAACTTCTCCGCCGGAACGTTCTTTGAACAGCTTCATCACCTCGCGCGTCTGTTTCTCGCGGTTGTAGATGGGTATGTCTTGTGCTATTAGTTCTTTTACACGTTGCTTGATTTGCTCTATTATCCCGGGTGTGAGTTCGCGCTCTTCGCCTTTGGGCCATTGAATGGTGCAATAGTAACCTTTGCAGATGGGGTGTTCGATTCTGAGTGTTGCTTTCCCGAAAAGCTGTTCGATGGCACATGCGAGCACCATCGAGAGTGTTCGCACATAGCAACGCATGCCACTGGGTGAACTGAGGTCGACAAACTCGATATCCTTGGGTCGGTAGATCAGGAAACTCATGTCCTCGAGTTTGTAGTTGACTCGGGCTGCCACAATCTTATACGGCAGGCTGATGCCTATCATATCGCGGATTTGGAGCAGCGAGCTTCCTCGCGGCACATCGTAGTAGCATTTGTTGTTCTTGCAGTAGATGCGCACTTTGGTCTGGTCGTTCTGTTCGAAGTCTTCGGGCACACAAGGTTGCAGAGTGGGCACGTTTTCAGGGAAATTGGGTTGCATAGTGAGAGTGTATTAGTGGGTTAACGATAATACTGCTTTACTCTATCTTACTCAGAAAAATCGACTCGGGTGCAATGGCAATACCTACTCTATCGCCTTTGTCCCATACGTCTTGCGTATACACGAACAGGTCGTCGCCCTCGTCGGTACGTATGGTGAGGTTATAGTGGTTGCCTTTATATAGAATGAAATGTACTTCTCCTGATAGCGTTCCATGCTCTTCGTAGTCTTGCAGGTCGATTTCCCTAAACGGCACTCTGACCTGCACCTTGTCGCCTGCAGCAAACGGCTCTAACTGAGCGTCGGTAGCGTCCCAGTCGGCACCGAGGAAGCGAACCTTACCATTCTTGAGCACTTCTCCTTCGAAATAATTGTACAGGTAGTGTTCTTTGCGTATTACCTGTATGTCTTCGGGTTTGACGAGCATACCTACCTTTGTTCCTGGTTTGAACTCGTGGTAGTCTTGCACCATAAACTCGTAGTTATTGTCGGTAAGCACCGTCATCTCGTAGTGTACGCCTTTGAAGATACAGGTCTCAACGGTGCCGTACCATTTGGTGAAGTTACCTTTCGGGATACGGTCGTCGGGGTCGTAGTCTTCCTGCATAGCTTCTATCGAAGCCTGCGAGTCGCGTTTCGAGCGTGACTCCCAGATATAGATGTCTTCGGGTCGGATGACGACGTCGACGGGTGCATTCTCTCCGAAGCCTTCGTCGATACAATCGAACTCTTGGTCGCAGAAAGCGACGCGCCGGTCACGTATCATAGTGGCACTGAGGATATTACTCTCGCCGATGAAGTCAGCTACGAAGCAGTTTTGCGGTTCGTTGTAGATATCGGTAGGTGTGCCTATCTGCTGTATGCGTCCTTCGTTCATCACCACCACGCGGTCGGAGAGGGTGAGAGCCTCTTCCTGGTCGTGAGTGACATAGATGAAGGTGATGCCCAGCTTCTTGTGCATATCTTTGAGCTCGAGTTGCATGTCTTTTCTCATCTTGAGGTCGAGTGCAGCAAGCGGTTCGTCGAGAAGTAGCACCTCGGGCTGATTGACGATGGCGCGTGCGATGGCAACACGCTGCTGCTGTCCGCCCGACAGCGAGTCGACATCGCGGTACTCGTAGTCGGTCATGCCTACCATCTTAAGCGCTGCCTTCACCTTCTTGTCTATCGTCTCTTTCTCTAACTTCTTAAGCTTTAGTCCGAAAGCTACATTATCGAACACGTTAAGGTGCGGAAACAGAGCGTATTTCTGGAACACGGTGTTGACCGGTCTTTTATGCGGAGGAGTCTGGGTGACGTCTTCGCCATTAAGCAGTATATCGCCTTCTGAGGCGACCTGAAAACCTGCTATACAACGCAATAGCGTCGTCTTACCACAGCCTGAAGGACCTAAGATAGTTACAAACTCGCCACGTTCGACAGAAAGGCTGACATCGCGAAGAGCGTACTTGCCGTCTTCGAACTGCTTGGAGACATTATTCACCTGAATGATGTAATCGGGATTTGCCATTGTACAACAATAAGCTTAGTTAGAGGTTTCTTTTTGCGTTATTACTAAGTGATATGGGGCTGTTTTACAAATGAAAACTAACAGCTTGCAAAGATAGTCATTTTTTTTGGAACTCACAAATTTTTTAGTTTATAGACCATATAGAGCATCTAAAGCATATAGAAAAAAGAGACGCCGTCGGGCGTCTCTTGGCGTTAATTAAGGCTCCATTCGTAACCATCTTTAGAGTCTTTGATGCTAAAGCCGAGCGAGGTGAGTCGGTCGCGGATATAGTCGGAGGTGGTCCAGTCTTTGTTATTCTTTGCCTCGAGTCGGATATCGAGCAGCAGGTCGACTGCACCTTTGTAAGCCTCGTCGGAGACAGAACTACCTTGTGTGTCCGACAGGCGAAGTCCTAAGATGTCTTCGGCATACAGTTTCCAAACGCTTCTGAGTTCTTCGAGGTCATGCTCGCTGATGGTAGCCTTGCCATCGAAGATGGTGTTGATCAGACGTGCCGATTCGAACAGGTCCGACACCACCGACGGCGTATTCAGGTCGTCGGCCATAGCTTCTTCGAGCCGTTGGCGCAAACCTGCCGTATCCACCGACGATGTGGCACTCGGTGTGAGCTTGCCAAGGCGTGTGTAGGCTTCGCACATGCGACTCAACCCTTTCTCGGCTGCTTCTAATGCGGCTGACGAGAAGTCGACGGTGGAGCGGTAGTGTGCCATTAGAATAAACAGGCGGATGGTCATCGGCGAGAACGGCTTCGAAAGCAACGGGTGGTCGCCGGTGAAGAACTGCTCGAGGGTGATGAAGTTATTATACGACTTACCCATCTTCT
>CAMHKW010000016.1 GCA_946185835.1 uncultured Bacteroidales bacterium | reverse complement strand
AAACCGATTGGAAGAATCAAATATGCGCTGGTTTAATTCCGCCAACGGGTTATTTCTAATTTCTAATTTCAGATTTCAAGTATCAGATTTGAAATTACTCTACGTCCATCCACGTCCTTTCATTTTGAACCAGTTCCATCCGATGAAGACGACGAACATAAAGAGGCACCAGAAGGTATACATCTGTCGTTCGCGTGCTGTTGTCATTCGGCTTACGCCGACAGCTGCGAAAATCATCTCGAGTGGTATGGCGGGCATGTGGAAGCGTTCGGCATGAGCGAAGGCACTCATAGCTAAGATACCGAGATAAGCGATGAGTACAGCTTCGATGAGCAGGTGGTCGCGCCACTCTCCTTGGAAGATATTACCACGTTTGAGTCCACTCAGGAACATGGCGAACATAGCAAAGATGACGAATCCGGACATGATATTCTTTACTACGTTACCTCCATGCAGCAGTCTTGCTGTCTCTTGGTTGGGTGTCTCGACCATGGTAGGGAACGGAAGCGTGAATATCATAGGAGCAAAGACGGCACTTGATGCGTATCTGGCGAGCACGTTACCTTTTCGAGCGCGGTCTTCGATACGCACTTGCTGGTTGGTCTCACGGTCTTCCCAATAGCCTTGCATCTCGGAGAAGATACGTCCACCGACGAAGTATAACGCCACCACTGCGAGGGCAATGAGCATGAGCCATCGACGTCCGAGACTGGCGACACGCTGGTTGGTGAATATCAGAGCGAAGACGAAGGAGAAGACGGCAGCGGCACCAAGTACGGTACGGAAGAAGAAAAGGCTGATAGCCAAGAGTATGGCAGAGACGAAAGATGCCACGTCGTAACGCTCTTTGTGTATGACGTAGTCGGCACGTTCGGTGAAAGCCATCAGCAGGAACGTCATCTCCGTCTCTTTGAGGTGTACGCCGCAGTAGTAGATGAGGTTAGGCATGAGCATGCAGAAGATAGCCGCCATACGTCCGACCGGCTCGCCGAAGTTACGTTTGGCGATGCGGTATACGAGGACGCATGTCAGGGCGCTCCATACGGCTTTGAGGAGTCGGGCGAAGATGATACTCTCGCCTGAGATGAGGTATACGAGTGATAGGTAGAAGGGGTATCCGAAGTCGGAGACGCCCTGCGCGGTGTTCTCTGATATCAGGCGTCCGAGGCTCCCCTCTCGCAACAGAGCAACGAAGTCGGTAGCCACCTCGTGATAACCGGCGGAGTCGGCAGCAGCGAACATGAAATGTGTGCCGTTCATCTGATAGAAGAACCAATAGAGGAAGAAGACCGTTATGACTCTGAGCAGCAATGCCAACGAGAAGAGGCTGCGGATGAAAGAACGTTCGCTCAGACGTGCCCACGAACGGGTATAGACATTGGTAAAATAGAAGAAACCCACCACCGAGACGATACCTATCACCCACCAATACCAATACATGGCGTAGTTGATGTAAAGGAACGACACAGCCATCAGAGCCAAGAGATAGACTCCGATAGCCAACTGCGAACAATATTTAGGGAAGTAGGTTAGCAAACTATAATCTTCTAATTGGTATGTTTGGAATTTAATGACTTGAACATCTCGAGCCATTGCAGGTAGTTGAAGCACAGCCACAGTAATGTAGTCTGATCTTCGGTGCCTGCGATATGCCGGTCACGGACAGCTATCAGCTGTACCGGGTCGAAGCACGGTAGCTCGCTTACAGTCTTTTCGTTTAAGACTGACAACAAGAGGTCTTTCAACTCGCCACGGAACCAGTCGCCGATGGGAACGCCGAATCCGCGTTTGGGTCGTTCGAACAGTTGCGGGTCGATTTCTTTATATAGCATATCGCGCAGCATACGTTTCTGTCCGTGTTGCTTGGTATAGCAATATTCGATAGGTAGCAGTCGGGAGTATTCGAACACTCGATAGTCGAGCATAGGTGTTCTGGCTTCGAGGGCGGCTCTCATGCTGGCTCTGTCGAGTTTGACGTTGTAAGCATGGCACATAAGCGAACGTATGTCGAAGTCGTTGAAGGCACGTCTGACGTCGGCGTTAGCATACAGATACGCTGTCTGGGGTATCTGCTGTTGCACCTCTCGTGCATCGAACAGGTCGGCTTTGTTAGAGGGTCGACGGTTCATGTATAGTTGTTGCACGTCGCTGAGCAATAGCGACATAGCCAGTCTGTCCTTACCTAAACTCTTCGCTGTTGCCGACATTATTTTCCGAATCGGCAGCGGTAACCGATATATCCATTGCCTTTCGGCATATCTGAGGTATCTGGGGTATCCGAAGAAGACTTCGTCGCCACCGTCACCTCCCAAGGCAACGCGCACGTGCTGTGCAGCCTTCTCGCACAACAGCGAGGTGGGTATGGCAGAAGCGTCGCCCATAGGCTCGTCGTAGTACTGTTGGAGGTTGTATATCACGTCGATGGCTTCGCGCGAGGTGCAGATGATATGGTTGAATTTGATGCCAATGCTCTCTGCCACTTTCTTAGCGTAATACGACTCATCGAAGCCTGTCTCGTTGAAACCGACGGAATAGGCTTCTATGTTCCGGTCGTAATGGTGCGCGAGCATAGAGATCGTCGACGAGTCGATACCACCTGAGAGGAATGTTCCTAACGGCACGTCTGCTTTCAGTCGCAGCCGTACGGCGTCATCGAGTAGCTCTTGGGCGGTGGAAAGGGCTTCTTCGTAGGATTTAGGAGCGGTGAAACGGCAGGTGTTGTCGTAGAGGTCCCAATAGCCGGAGATCGTGAGTTGCTTGGTTTTGAGGTCGTAGACGAACTTCTCCGCAGGATTGAGTTTGCGCACTTGCTTGACGATAGAGAATGGCGATGGTATATACTGCATCGAGAAATAACAGAGTCGGGCGAACTCGTCGATCTGATAGTCGTTGCCGATACAGAGGGGCATGAGTTGTGAGGCGAACTCGAAGCCATCGGCATCGGCATGGTAGAACAGAGGCTTAGCCCCCAAGCGGTCGACGGCACCGAAAAGCAACTGCTTGGCGGCATCGTATATCACGAAGGCGAAATCGCCGTTGACATAGTCGACGCAGTCGGTGCCAAAGCGCTCATAGAGAGCACACAAGACCTCGGTATCGGAGGTGGTAGTGAACGACAAGTCCGCAAAATACTGCGTCTTGAGTTGTTCGAAATTATATATCTCGCCATTGAGCACCACCACTATGTTGCCGTTGGCATACTCAAAAGGCTGATTGGCACGTTTGTCGAGGTCTAAGATCGCCAACCTGTTGTGTGCCAAGACGAGGTTCGCGTCCGGCGTTTGGTATGTCTTGATGCCGGTGAAGTCGGGCCCGCGAAAAGCGAACTGCGTCATCTTCCGCTTTATCACATTCGCATCGTACTCTTTGGTACTGCCATATATTCCGCACATAATCCTATGATTTCGTTATCTCAGTTTTTGGTATAAAGAGGCTAACCGGTCGATATGTTTGTCGATAGAGAAAGCCTCTCTTACGTCTTGTTTACGTTGCAGAGCTTGTGTCTTATATTCGTCGAGATGTAGTATCAGCTCGGCGATGGCATCGGCTCCTGCTTCGATGTTGTCGGTTGTGTAGAGCTTAGCCCACTGTCCGTTGCGCGTTATCTCTTGCATCACCTGCCAGTCGTTGGCAACGACGGGTATGCCTGCCGCCATAGCTTCGACGACGGCTATTCCGAAGGTGTCGTGTTCGGTAGAATATACGAAGGCATCGATATTTTGCAATATCGCGGGCACGTCGCCTCGTCCTCCAACGAAATGTACGTTGTCGAGCAAGTCGTTGGATTGGGCATAACGTACGCAGTCGTCATACAGATAGCCTTCACTGTCAGCACGTTTGCCAACAAAATAGAAGTCGAAGTTGCGCGTTCCACGCGAGATGAGGAGGTGAATACTCCTTAGTAGGGAATTTTGTGAGCGTCCGCTCACAAAATTCCCTATCATCGCTAATCGTATTCTGGAGGCATCGTCAGCCGCATGGTCCTTTATTCTCGCCTGTGGCGAGTCGATTTTTTTTAGGAAATCGGGGATTTCGTATTTGGCATCTAACTTACTAAAGTCGACACCGTTATACACAGTGTACGAGTTCTCTATCCCGCTCTTGTATTTGCCCGTATACCATTCTCGCACGTAGTTGCTGACGTAAAACAGCATGTCGCTGCGAAGCATGACAAAGCGTGTCATGAGGTTAGCGAGGTGTCCGAGTGGGAAGCCGTGAAAGGTGGTAATCGCCTTGGTTGGCAGTCCTTTAGTGCACAAGATGCTAAAGACTCCGTTGGTGAGCGTCTGTGCATGGAGTATGTCGACGTTCTCGCGTTTGAGCATTTGGCGCATAGCCCTAAGATAGCTCACGTACCTGCCGTGCTTAGGCTTGAGTCGCAGCATTTTAACACCAGTCTGATGATACTGCTCGCTCAGCTCGCCCTCGTTGCGATAGACAACGACCATGTCGAACGGCGCCTGCCGATGACGTCGGCAGACATCGAGTAGCAACATCTCGGTGCCGCCACGGTTCAGGCTTCCTATGAAAAATGCGACTTTCATTATGTTGGGTGCGCCGGTTGGTAACCGGCGGAAATGGACGTTGCTATGTTTTGGGTGCGCCGGTTAGTAACCGACGGGAATGGACGTTGCTCAATTCTTTTTTATAATATTGACTTAAGGTGCATCACGCAGCAAAACAGTCGCGGACCGAGGAGGTTGGCAAGACGTAGCTTGCGGCGGAAATACTTGGTAGCATGATAGTCGCTGAGCGGGAAAACGCCTAAAGCCTTGATCTGTCGGAGGTAGCTGTTGCGTTCGCTGTAGAAGTCGGTAGCCACCATAATGAGCACTCCTACTACCATTGAAGCTATCTGTCCGGTGAACCACCGCTTGTCGGCTACGTCATGTTGCCAATCATGATAGCGGCTGATGATGTATAACTTGTCGTCTATTGTCTTACGTCTCTTGGCGAGGTCGCTGTTTCTCGAGATGCTTCCGGTTCGGTATAGATAGTTATAAACCATCGTATCCACCGAGGTTACCCGCTTCGATGCGAGCAACAGTTGCGGTGTCCATAGCATGTCTTCGAAATATCTGCCACGCGTAAACCTTATGCGTGTCAGTTCGCGCCTAAGCGCGAACTGACACGCATAACATGCGCCGCCGAGACGTTCAGCAAGGAACGTCTCGCCGGCGCATACAGAGTCGCTGTAGTCGACATAGGGCTTACTGATCTTATTAGGTTCGATAACGTCGCCTTCTTCGTTGACATTGCGGTAGTTGAAACGCAGCACGTCTAAGTCGTCGGCATCCATCTTTCTGACGAGACCTCCGATGACATCGGGTTCGAGATAGTCGTCGGAGTCGACGAACATGACATATCGTCCCCTTGCGCTGTCGATGCCGTTGTTACGTGCCTCGCTCAGACCTTGGTTCGGTTGATGAACGACACGGATGTTACTATTCTGAGCAGCATAACGGTCAGCCAATGCGCCGGAACCGTCGGTAGATCCGTCGTCGATGACGACAACCTCGTAACGGTCGGCAGGGAGGTCCTGCTGAAGCAGGCTATCAAGACAACGTGCGAGGTATCTCTCTACGTTGTAGACGGGTACTATGATGCTTAGGTCTGTCATTGTTGGTTTATCGACTCTGTCGCAGCACATGTCGCGAGTGATGGCACTCGCGCTCTTGTGAGGCTACAAAATTACGTTTTTTTTCTCATACACGCAAATATTTATTTTTGCTTTTGCCATTATATTGCTCAGCACTATACTCAACCTATTCTCATAACGACTCAGAACGCCGGTTACAAACCGGCGATAATGGACGGAGACTTTACTTAGCGGCTGTGCTATTTCTTTGCCGCCGGTTGCAAAGCGGCGTACCCCGAGGTCAAGCGCCGGTTACAAACCGGCGATAATGGACGGAGACTTTACTTGGCGGCTGTGCTATTTCTTTGCCACCGGTTACAAACCGGCGTACCCAGGCACATGCACTCAAAACACGAACATGCACTCAAAACACGAACACGCACTCTAACCAACTCTCACTGCTTGACTTCCGTTCGAATCGGGGGATATTCAAGATTTTTACAAAAAATCACTTTTTTTTCTCAAATCTATTTGGAGATTTACATTTTTTTTGTAATTTTGCAGTCAGAATCGGAAGTGCGAATTCCGACCGATGCGAGCAGAAGTAGTTATTTCCCCGAAAACGTCTCCTGAGACACTGATTTTGTGAGAGATAAAATCAGCGAGCCAAGCGACCGTCACCGGTTTCGAAGCAAAATGTTTCGAGGTTACGTTTTCATCGGCTATCGAACTGCAAAGGATGGTCAAAAATCTTGAGGTTGTGGTAACGTGGTTGACATTACAACAGACCCTTTACAAATACTAACCCCTACCATACATTAAATTACATTTTGTGTACAACCTAACGAACCTTACTAACCTCAAGATTTTTGTTTCATTCCGACTCTCGATGACTTCGGACGATATCCCTTCAAAGAAAGGGATTTTTTGTTTTTATATTACGTTCGATTTAGAGGGAAACATCAGATACTAACCAACCGTCCTCACGTGCTATGCCCCGTTCTGTACACATCTCGACAAGCAGCCGAGCGATACCCCATAGTGGCTTGCGCCGAACTCATAGTCGTCAGCAGCCGTCGTGTGCTCCTCTGCGCATCAAGTTCCCCGAAGAAACCGATTTCAACGAGAATGATAACAGCGCAGCACCACCACCTGTCTCTCAGCCACCACTGCACTCCTCTTCTCCAAGACTGATACCTTCTCCGGAACAGGCATCGGCTTCGTCTAATCATCTGCCTTCGTCTTCCCCGCTCTCTGATTCTTCTATAATATCTTCACCTCAGGGTCATGCTCACCCTAATATCCCCACTCTTCCTTCTCAGGATTCTTTCTTGCAGCCACAGGCTTTTGTTGGTAATGCTTCAACCGAAGAGCATGTGACGGTAGATGCTCTGGTACACTTCATCTATTCGCTCGACGAGAGCTACACCGAGCACGAACTGCGCCTGATAAGAGAGGTGCTGTTTCGCATGGTTGAAGTGACGCAGTGCTTCAGCCTCGTTCATCATATCAACAGCCTGACTTCACAGAGGAGCTAACCGCACAACTCCTGATGTTCTTAACAGCCGAGACAAAAAGTAGAGACGGTATAGATACCGTCTCTACACTTGCAGGTTATGTCCTGCATGAACTGTTATAACATTACTGTGATAACGTTGCTGTTATAACGTTACTGTGATAACGTTGCTGTGATTAGCGAACTTGAGCACCAAGTACGTTGTAAACAGCGTCGTCGCGGATGAGGTAGATATGACCGTCGATGAGCACTTTCTTAGCTTTCTCGGTGCTGGTTACGTTCTCAACACCATCGCCAACGCATGCAGCGAAGTTAGTTTCAGCAAGGTCGATAGCAATCTTACCATCCTCTTCGCCATCGGCGATATCAGCAGCGTAGAATGTAGTCTGAGCGAAGCCGACAACTTCGTTGCTCCAGTCATTGTCTGCATCCTCATCTAATCCTTTTGACTTATCTAAGAACTTGAACTCGTCGGTGTTCTTAGCGTGAAGAGCTACGGTACCATTTTCTACTGCGACAGCATTGGCAACAGTCCAGTTGCAAACCTCAAAGCCACCTACGACAGCCAAAACAGCATCTTCGCAAGCAGGAGCGTTTGCTACGGTGATGGTGTAGTCGAACTCTTTCTCCTCGATTTCGATAGGTTTCTCGCAGTTGTTCCATGAATACTTCTCAGGATCGCCGAGGTCGAATACGAGGTCGGTCTCTGCACCAAGTTCAAGGTTTGCGCCACCGTTGTAAGCAACCCATGCCTCGTTCTCAGCGTCATACTCTTTGAGCTCGTTGGTCCAGTCTTTACCCCACTCCTCAGCGGAACGGAATTTGAACTCAGAACCCTCAGCAGCCTTAAAGCTGGTTTCGAATACGCCACCAGGGAGGTTAGCTTTCTGACGCTCAGCTGTCTTCAGTTCATTCAGTGTCATAGCCTCTTGAGCCCAGCCGTTGAAACCACCTGAGATAGCAGGAGTGATGTAGTCCTCGTCGTTGCAGTCGGGCGAGATGAACGTAACGTTGTACACATGATAAACAGCAGTACAAGGATTTTTCTTCCAGCTCTTTACATCAATAACAACGATACCCGGTTGGAGGTTTTTGATGTCAACCTCATCGCCATGAGCATTCATAATTGGCTTGCCCTGTAATTCGGTACCACGAATCAGTTCTGCGTCCGGACCAAGTTGGTAATCCCAGTTGAAGAGACCGCTGCCGTCCAATTGGATTGGCTTAGCCTGTACACCACCTTCATCTACTTTTTCAGCGGCACCCGACTCATCGTCCCAAGTAACGACATACCATCCTTCGAAACCATCTACAGCCACGAAGTCAAGCAATTTAGCATGATCGGCATCATTGGGCCAACCGGCATAGGTACCATTCAGAACGATACCATTGCAGGCACCATCATTGTAGATACACATCGTGTAGGTCTTGGTTGCATACTTTGCCAAATCGGCATCGGAAGGAACCACTTCACGACTTGCGAACATAGCAACGCTCACAAGAGCAGCTGCTACAAAAGCGAATAGTTTTTTCATAATACTTTTGTTAATTAAGTTGTTAATAAAATTGGTTTATAAAGTAGAAATAATAAGGCACACTATTAGTAACCTATTTCTTCGTTTATACCTTTTAAGTTTTCGTTTGCGGTGACATCTTTTGCAGGAATGGGATAAACATTATATTTAGCATCCTTGCCTGCCTTATGTCCTTCCCACGTCATTGTTGACGAAGGACCTGCAAATTGTCCGTAGCGGATCAGGTCGGTACGACGACGTCCTTCGCACCAGAACTCTTTTGCCCACTCAACCAATAAGGTCTGCTCGTCGAGAGTAGTGATTTCGGGAGCATTGGCGCGACGACGCAAGCAGTTGACAGCCTCGATAGCAGGAGCCTGTTCGCCTGTGCGGAAGCAAGCCTCGGCATAAGTAAGGTAAGCCTCTGCCAAACGGAACAATGGTATGTCGGTATCGGGCCATTGAGGTTCGCCCACCGGCGATGCCCATGTCCACGGAGCGTCGACGATAGAATCGTTGCCATTGATATCTTTCAGAGTCGTAGTCTTAGATGTAGAGTAAACTCCTGAGAACTTCAGTACTGACCACGAAGCATAGAAATCGGCTGCCTCGTTACCGGTCAGTGCCATCTTCTTTCCGGCAGTAGTCTTCGATGCCATGATAGCGCGGTCGTCGCCTAAAGCGATAGGCATCTGGTACTCATTCAGAGACAACTTAGATGCCTTAGATTGGTCAACCCAATAATATACGAACTCAGGCGAAGAGCGGAAGCACGACCACGTATCAGTTGAGCCGAAGGGTACATAGTTTGCATCGCGCACTGAGCTAACGAGGAAGCGTGAACCACCCCAGTTCTGTGAGTGGATAGCATCTTGGTAAATCAGGAAGATAGCCTCATCCTGAGCACCGTTGTTGTCGTTATCGCCCATAAACAGCTGCTGGTATGCTGAGTAGTAGACGTGGTCGGCGGTACGCTCAGCTGCGAGGTCGACAGCCTTGTTCGTCGATTTGTCATAGCCATGCAGTTTGTACGAGCTATCCATCAGTTTCTTGGCATACTGCTTAGCATCGGCATATCTGGGTTCGCCGTCGCGTGCTCCGAGAGCTGACTCGTTATATACCTCTGCGTTGAGATAAAGACGCATCAGTAGGAACCAAGCGCAAGCCTGGTCTACGCGGTATTTATTGGTTCTCTGACCGGCTTGGATGATATGCGGGTCAGTTGCCAACTCTAAACATTCATTCTCTAACCATTTGAACAACTCAGGGCGAGTAGTAGGCATAGGTTTGTTAGGCGAGACAGTCAGCGAGAATGGCACGCGATAGAACATATCCAACAGATAGTAGAAGTTGATGGCGCGAAGCATGCGCACCTCGGCGCGCTGAGCCAATGTAGCGTCATCGGTATAAGAGCTTGTGTTGTCCAAGAACGAATTGCAGAGGGTGATATCGAAGTTCAGACGCGAGTACAAGCCATATACCAAGTCGTTGCTCGAGCTCCATGTCTGTGTACGGATATCAGCCAATCCTACGTCGTTCCATATCCACCAACCTTCGTCGGTGCAGAACTCATTGAGTTCCCAGAACATACGATAGAATGAAGAAGTACCCTCGTCGATGCCATCGACATCTCCGCTGCCATCCGGTCCTTTTTGTCCGGTGACACCAAAGGTAGCGTAGCATTTAGCGAACACTGCATCTTTATTAAACTCGGTGTCGGTGTTAGGATCCAGAGGAGTCCTATCAAGCGAACACGCTGTCATTCCGATACCTAATAAGGCAGCTAAGAATATTTTTGTGTATTTCATAACGCTATTTGATTTTTAAGTTTCTAAATCTATAAATCCTCTTTACTTATTAGAATTGTAGGCTCAGACCTATCACAGTAGTCATACTACGCGGATAGATGTTGTTGTCGATACCGCCTCCTACTTCGGGGTCGAGTCCTTTGTAAGAAGAGAATACGCAAGGGTTAGATACGGTGACGTAGGCACGTCCTTGCAGAGTCTTGTTGAAGCTATATCCGAGAGTGATGTTGTCGATACGCAGGAACGAAGCTTTCTCTACGAAGAAGTCAGAAGCGTACCAGTTAGAGTTCTTTACCAATGCTCCCTTGGAATCGACACCTACTTCGTAGGCTTTTGTGTCGTTGTTCCATACATAGGTGCGGATGTCATCGCTACGCATGTTGTCGCCATAGTAGCAAGTGAAGGCAGATGTCAGAACCGAGTGATAGCCGCCATTCTGGTTCTGGTAAACCTTATCAGCCTCTACCCATTGCAGGTTGCCTGCCAAAACATCGTTGTATACATAGTTGCCGATATTACCACGCAGTGTAATACCTAAGTCGAAACCGTAGAATTGGAACTTAGTTTGCAGACCCATCGTGACAGGAGCAGCGGGGTTGTGGTAGATATACTTATCGTTATCGTTGATCTGACCATCCTTGTTGCGGTCGACGAAGTAATGACGTGTCACACCATTCTCGTCGGTCATTGTTCTGGTCTCGTATACGAGGAAGGAGTAAGCGGCTTCGCCTACTTTGTGTGCTTGAATCGAGTTTCCGGTACCCGAGCTGATACCACCTACCGGCACGAAGTAGTCAGGGTCGTCAGACAGCAACTGGGTGATCTTGTTTTGGTTCCATGCTACGTTGTAGCCTATGTCCCATTTGAAGTTCTTAGTATCCACAATCACAGCGTTGATAGCGAACTCAACACCTTGGTTATAGAGGCTACCGATGTTGCCCAGCATCTGGTTCTTGAAGTTCGAACCGGCTGAAACATTGACATAACTTAGCAGGTCTTTGGTACGACGGTGATAGTAGTCGATATTACCATTGATACGGTTGTTGAGGAATGCGAAGTCGAGACCGATATTGCTGGTATATGTCTTCTCCCAAGTCAGGTCGGTATTATACACACCCGGGCGGCTGGTGTAATACACCGCATTACCATTAGCATCTTTACCAGCATAGAGAGGATTGCTTTCGCCTCCGTCCAAAACGGGATAATAAGCGTGATCCTGAGCTTTAGTGTAGGTAGGCAGGTAATAGTAGTCAACACCTAAGTTCTGCTGACCGGTGATACCATAACCTACACGGAGTTTCAAGTCGTTGATAGCATGAACGTCACTGAGGAATGTCTCTTTGATTTTCCAACCGAGAGCTACAGATGGGAACAGGCCCCAACGTGCATTCTCTCCTTTGGAATTGTATTTAGCAAAACGAGACGAGGCGTCGGCACGGAAGGTAGCGGTAACCAGAATCTGGTCCCAACCATTCCAGTTGACACGACCATAAACCGACTGCAGTGCGTTATCGGTGATATATATGTTGGTATATCTGTTATAAGGTGTGCCGGCTAATGAGGCATCTTTGTTAGTAGTCTGATAGAAACCTGAACCATCGCTCTCGGTGTGACGATAGAAGTATTGGTTTTCGTAACCTACCATCACATCGAAATGCTGATTAGCATCCAGCCAGTCGTGTCCGTATTGTGCATACGCCGAGAACTGCAGGTTGTACTTTTTCATATCGCTCCAGCCATTCCATCCGAAATAGTGGTTGTCGTAGCTGTAGACAGGCAATATGGTTTTCTGCTTACCATAAGAATAGTCGGCACCGAAGTTAGCATGGATATGCAAGTCTTCGAATCCGTGAATCTTATAGTCTGCTTCGATATTACCCACGAACGAGCCTGCGTTAGCGCGGTCGTCTTTATGTGCTAATGCAGCGGCGGGGTTACCTGTGGTCTGAGCATTCTTTGTATATGGCCATGCATCGTCGTTATATCCTGAAGGAGTCACGATACGTTGGTAGTAGCCGTCGAACCAGTTGTCAAGAACGTTTTGCGGAACGAGCACCGTACCGTTGGCGTTTACTGCCTCGCCTCTAACGGGCATCGTAGGATCCATTGAGAGAGCTGCACCTACAACGCTTGCGGGGTAGCGGTTGTAGATATACATACCCTTGGTGTTGATATTGAATGCCAAGTGGTTGTCCAAGAACGAGGGACTGAGGTTGACCGAAGCGGTGACACGCTGCATTTGTGAAGTCTTGATAGCACCGTTTTGCAGTGTGTAACCTATCGAAGCACGATACGGCATATCCACTGCCTTGCTCTTTATACCGCCCATGATAGAGATGTTATGGTCGGTAGAAACGGTAGTGCGGTATATCTGGTCTTGCCAGTCGGTGCTTGCAGTGCCTAACGAATTAGTCTTTTCTTCGTTATGACCTAAGGCTGTTGCATATCCGCGCAGCTGGTCGGCGGTGAGCACCTGGGTGCGATTGGTAAGCGTACCGATCGACATGTTACCTGCGTAACTTACTTGTGGTTTGCTACCTTTAGAACCTTTCTTGGTAGTGATGAGTATGACGCCGTTCGAAGCGCGGCTACCATAGATGGCCGTAGCCGATGCGTCTTTCAGCACGGTGAAGCTTTCAATATCGTTAGGATTGACCATCGAGAGGGGGTTCGAAACGCCCTGGATACCGTTCTCATCCATTGCCAGACCATCGATGACGATAAGCGGGCTGTTGGATGCGTTAAGCGAAGCACCACCACGAATGGTGATCGAACCGGCACCACCCGGGGTACCATCGGCAGCCACCACATTCACACCGGCGATCTTACCTTGGATCATATCCTGTGCGTTGGTGGTAAGACCCTTGTTCATCTCATCGGGTTTGATAGCAGTGACAGAACCGGTAGCATCACCTTTCTTGACTACACCATAACCTACAACCACCACTTCTTCCAGCAGTTCGTTGTCTTCCCCGAGTTTGATGTTCATGGTCGGAGCTGCGGTCAGCTCTTGGGTCTTATAACCCATATAAGAGATAGAGAGCTTAGCACCCTGTTTCACATTGAGGGTGAAGTTACCGTCGAAATCGGTGATGGTACCATTGGTAGTACCCATCTCGAGTACGGAAGCACCGATGATGGGCTCTCCGTTAGCTGCGTCAGTAACCACACCATTAACAGTTACCTGAGCGAATGCTGACAGTCCTACAAACAGGAGGCATGAAATCAGCAGAGCGCGAAGATTGAATATATCGTTTTTCATACTCTATATTATTTTTTAAGGTTATGATAAATCGCGTTATCCAGCGTGAAGGTAGTATCCGTATAAGCGGATATTTGCAGCGTCTGGTCTTCGCTGCTGTCGCTGTTTTTGAATATCACCTCAAATGAACCGTCATTGACTGCTGCAAGACTCCAATGGTTGGCGGTGTCAGCCAACAGACGGGTAGCAGGTGTTTCTTCGATAGAGAATGTGATGATGGTATCATTCTTAGTTGCATCTTGCACTTGAGGCAAAATCAGTGTGTCAGGTGTCACGATATTCACCTGTTCGCCATTCGACCATGCCAATGTCTTTCTATGTGAAGCAGCATCGTCGTAGAAGCGAAGATAGGCAATCTTCTGCGAAGCGATGCCCACAGGAACTTGTTCTTCATGTTTATAGCGTCCGGTGATAGTATCAACGACGATTTTCTTACCTTGGCGATGGGTAACATACCAAGTAGTATCCATCGTCCAGCGATCTTGCATCACATATACCGGATCGTAGGCAGCCCAATCAGAGTTGGCAATGTTCGAAGTAACGGAAGAGGCTATATCGGCAAGGGCAGCCTTCTCTGTCATCGGAACAGTATCTGAAAGTGTAAAGACATTGTTCAGATAGAGCAAACCGAGCACTTCGTCGTCAGCTACGAGACGTGCTTTTCTTCCTAACATAGAAGCTGTAAAGTCTTCCCATACCAGCGAATAGTTCTTCTTTTCGTTTACTACGGGAATGCCATCTCCGAACGAGAAGGATGTTTTCTCAACGGTATTGTCAGCATGATTAAAGTGGAACTGAATGACATCCATATTGTAGCCATTCACATCCACATGGCTGCAATACTCCAGACTTTGAAAAGTCTCTTCTGAGAGTTCCTTCAGCTCAGTTTCGATGTCAATCTCATTCCTTTTACAGCCCACAAAGGCTGTCACAATGGCAAGAGCCATGATTAGAATTGCAGATTTGTTTTTCATAATAAGAGATTATTTATTTTATGTTGTTATTGTTTCTCTTTTATAAGGAATACTGTTGCGGCTCCACATACGAGCAGCACGCCTGCCACCACGAGCATCATCACTTGCGAGCCGCCGCATATATTAGTAAGGATAGACCCGCCACATACGGCAGCCACTATCTGCGGCAGACAGATGGTGCAGTTGAACAACCCGAGCAGTGTGCCCATGTATTTGCTACCCGAGATGGCGTTGGTGATGATAGTAAACGGCAGGGCGAGCATGGCAGCCCATGCGGCACCGATGAAAGCGTAGCTTACCAGCAGCACATATTGGTTGGTAACGAACATCGTCGAAGCGAATCCTAAGCCGCCGACCACCAGCGAGATGGCGTAAGCACCTTTGTTACCTGCTATTTTTTCAAGGAAGGGCAGCAGCATAGCCCACAGCAGCGAGCCTACAGCCTGAATAGCGAAGCATACGCCTACCCAGTTGCCTGCCTCTTGGAACTCGGCATCGGCAGTCACGCCCGAACTCCAACCAAAGCACTGCGAAGCGATAGCGCCGTTGGAATAGGTCCACATATACATAAAGGCGGCCCAGCAGAAGAACTGCACAAGACCGACGGTGAGGAAAGAGCGAACGATGAAGCCGGTGTTCGAGCTGTCGGCGGTCTGAGCCGCATTCTCGGCTTTCTTGTTGAGCCCGTGGAACTCGGCATACTCCTCGGGGTCCATCTCTTCGACAGCGAAGAAAGTGTATAACACACAGAGTATGAGTATGGCAGCACCCACGTAGAACGACCACTTGACAGAGTCGGGGATGACACCTTCGGGGGCGGTGTTGGCAATACCTATCCAAGTAAAGAAGATGGGGAAGAGGTATCCGACGAGCGAGCCTGCATTGCACAGAGCCGACTGTATGGCGTATGCCGTACCTTTCTGCTCTTCGTTGACCAAGTCGCCAACCATCATCTTGAACGGCTGCATGGCGATGTTGATACTGGTGTCGAGAAACATGAGCGAGAGCAACCCGAACCACATAGCCGAGTTCAAACCGAGCAATACTCGCTGCTGGAAGGTGAAGTCACCGGCGTTAGGCAGCAGTATCATCACCGCCACGGCTATCACAGCGCCGATAAGCAGATAGAACTTACGTCTGCCGAAGAACTTGCCGAACCACGTCTTGTCCGACAAGATACCGATGATAGGCTGAATTACCATTCCCATAAGGGGAGGTAAAATCCAAAAGAAAGAAAGCTGATGAGGGTCAGCTCCCAACGTTGCAAATATACGACTGATATTTGCACTCTGTAGTGCGTAGGCTATTTGAACGCCGAAGAAACCGAAGCTCAGATTAAACAGCTGCGCAAGTGAAAGATTTCGTTTGTTTTCCATATATCAAAGTAAGATTATTGGGCAATTTTGGTTGCTCCGAATATGCTACCGAACAGGTCGGCACCTAAATTGGCATATACACAAACAGCGCACAAAAGTACTATTTTTTTTATTAACACCAAAACGTTTCGGAAAAAAAATATCTAAAGTGCTATTTCTGTGGAAAATTGATTTTTTGGGAGCCGATATACCTAATACTGACACAATATGATAGCACTCTGAAGAAAGCTATCACCGGTCAGAGAACGGCCGCAAAAATAAGTTTTTCTAACTTTTTTTCGAAATATTTTGTCAATTCCAAAAAAAATATGTACTTTTGTGACTCGAAGTAAAACGAGCACAGAAAGCCGTTTAATCGCTCGTTGTAACTTCGATGGAATATCAATCAACATGACCAGACACAATCAACTCGTCAAAGCCCTTAGAAAGAACTTCGGATTCGAGTCGTTCAAAGGCAACCAAGAAGCCATCATAGAGAATCTAATGGATGGCAACGATACTTTCGTACTGATGCCCACAGGTGGTGGCAAAAGTATGTGTTATCAGCTTCCTTCGCTGCTGATGGAAGGCACAGCTATTGTCATCTCGCCGCTTATTGCTCTTATGAAAAATCAGGTAGATGCCATGCGCAACTATTCCGATGAAGACGGCGTAGCGCACTTTATCAACTCGAGTCTGTCGCGTCCGGAGATCAATGCAGTGAAGGAAGACATCCTTGCCGGCAAGACCAAGTTGCTATATGTAGCGCCCGAGTCGCTCACTAAGGACGACAATGTCGACTTTTTAAAACAAGTGAAGATTTCGTTCTACGCGGTTGACGAGGCGCATTGTATTTCGGAATGGGGGCACGACTTCCGTCCCGAGTACCGGCGCATTCATCCTATAGTGCAACGTATCGGCAAGGCTCCTATCATAGCCCTTACAGCCACTGCCACACCTAAGGTGCAGCACGACATACAAAAGAACCTGCACATACAAAAAGCCAAAGTGTTCAAGTCGTCGTTCAACCGTCCGAACCTATTTTATGAAGTACGCGAGAAGACCGCCGATGTCGACAAAGACCTGATACGCTTCATTCGCCAAATGGAGGGTAAGTCGGGCATCGTATACTGCCTGAGTCGTAAGACGGTGGAGGAGTTGGCACAGACGTTGGCTGTCAACCATATCACAGCGCTACCCTATCATGCGGGTATGGACTCGCAGCAGCGATCCGAAAATCAGGATGCCTTCTTGATGGAGAAGGTGCAGGTGATAGTTGCCACCATCGCCTTCGGTATGGGTATCGACAAACCCGACGTGAGGTTTGTGGTGCACTACGACATACCTAAGTCGCTCGAGGGCTACTATCAGGAGACGGGGCGTGCAGGGCGTGACGGCGGCGAGGGACATTGCCTGTGCTTCTATTCGCCACGCGACATCGAACGACTGCGCAAATTCCAACAGGGCAAGCCTGTGGCAGAGCAAGAGATAGGCAACCAGCTGCTGTTCGAGACGATGAGTTATGCCGAGTCGACACTATGCCGACGCAAGCTGCTGCTTCACTATTTCGGAGAGGAGTATGAAGAAGACAACTGCGGCATGTGCGACAACTGCCGCAAGCACTACAAACAAGTAGAAGCCAAGGAGTTGCTTGCTCTGATCATCGAAGTGGTGGGGCAACTCAAAGAGAAGTTCAAAGCCGAACATATCGTCGACATACTAAAAGGCAACGAGACAGCCGATGTGCTTGCCTACAAACACAACGAACTCGAGAACTTCGGAGCTGCCGCCGACGAAGACGAAGCCACACTGCATGCCATCATCCGAAGAGCGATGATAGCAGGATTCCTGAAGAAAGATATCGAGTCGTATGGCGACCTGAAACTCACCCCGGAAGGTAAGAAATTCCTGCGCAAGCCCACCTCGTTCAAAGTGCCGGTAGAGAGTACCGACGACGACGATGCCGAGATCGAGCCGCAGGGCATCATGGGTAGCGGCGCTGCCGACGACGTGCTGTTCTCAATACTCAAAGACCTTAGACGCAAGCTGTCAAAGAAACTCGACGTCCCGCCATTCGTCATCTTCCAAGACCCCAGTCTCGAAGCTATGGCGACGAGTTACCCTATCACTTTCGAAGAACTGCAAAACATACCGGGTGTGGGAGCTGGCAAGGCAAAACGATATGGCGACGACTTCATAAAAGTAATAAAAGACTACGTCGAAGAGAACGAAATCATCCGCCCCGAAGACATGCGAGTGCGCACGGTGGCTAAGAAGTCGTCGACTAAGATATCAATCATCCAGGCTATCGACCGACAGGTCGACCTCGATGACCTCGCACTATCCAAGGGTATGGATATGGACGAGCTGCTGCAAGAGATAGAAGCCATCGTCTATTCCGGAACGAAGCTTAACATCGACTATTTTATAAAACAGATAATGGAGCCCGACAAAGAAGAAGAGATATACGAATACTTCCAAAATGCCGAGACCGACAACATACACAAGGCGATGGAAGAACTCGACGAAGACGACATCTCGGAAATAGATGTCCGACTCGTGAGAATCAAATTCCAGTCGGAATTGGGGAACTAATCTTCCGGAAAAGATCTCGACATCTCGAAATCATGAAATCTCAAAATCTCGTCATCTCGACATCTCGAAATCACGACATCACGACATCACGAAATCTCGACATCTCGAAATCTCGACATCTCGTCATCTCGAAAATACCACACACAGTGCACAAGAACGAAATAGACATAATAACATTAGGTTGCTCGAAAAACCTCGTTGACGCCGAGCGAGTGATGTTCCGACTACAACAGTCAGGCTATCGTTGCGTACACGACAGCGACCACCCGCAGGGTGAAATAGCAATCATCAATACTTGCGGCTTCATCGAAGATGCGAAGGAGGAAAGTATCAATATAATACTGCAATTCGCACAACGCAAGCGTCGGCATCAACTCAGCCGTCTCTACGTCATGGGGTGCCTGTCTGAGCGCTACAAGTCCGAGCTGGAAGCAGAGATACCCGAGGTAGACCGGTTCTTCGGCAAATTCGACTACGGCAAGCTGGTTGACCTCTTGAATGCAGAGGCACCAAAGGAGTCGAAGACCCCATGTTCGGCAACCGACAATCGTCGCACACTCACCACCCCTTCGCATTATGCCTATCTCAAGATTGCCGAAGGCTGCAATCAGCACTGCTCGTATTGCGCCATACCTATCATAACAGGTAACTACAAGAGTCGCACCATAGAAGACATACTCGACGAGGTCAAGTGGCTCGCCGCACAAGGTGTCAGAGAGTTGCAGGTGATAGCACAAGACCTCACCTCGTATGGTATAGATATATATAAGGAATATAAGATCGCCGAGCTCATCGAGAAGATAAGCGAGGTAGAGGGTATCCGCTGGATACGGTTGCACTACGCCTACCCCACTCATTTCCCGATGGACCTTCTCAGAGTGATGCGCGAGCGCGACAACGTGTGCAAATATCTCGACATCGCCCTGCAACATTGCTCCGACCCTATCTTGCAACGCATGAGGCGACATATCAGCAAGCAACAGCAGACCGACCTTATCGACACCATCCGCCGCGAGGTGCCCGACATCGCGATACGCACCACCATGATGGTAGGGTTCCCTGGCGAGACCGAAGACGACTTCAACGAGCTATGCGACTACATCAGGCACATGCGCTTCGAACGTATGGGAGCATTCGCCTATTGCAGAGAAGACGGCACTCCGGCTGACAGACTCTACGGCGATGATATCGACCAGCAGACCAAACAACGCCGCCTCGACACACTCATGAGCATTCAAGAGAAGATAGCTACCGACTTCAATCGCAGCCTTGTGGGCAAGACCATGCTTGTGGTTGTCGACCGAGAGGAAGACGAATACTACGTGTGCCGCTCACAATACGACTCGCCCGAAGTCGACACCGAGATACTCATCAAAAAAGACGACGACAGCAGGCTCAGCACCGGTGAGTTCTACAATGCTACCATCGTTGACTACGAGAATTTCGACCTTATAGCACGTGTAGCAAACAATAGCGAGAAATACTAAAACACATATACCTATGACAACAAAAGAACTGATAGCCGCCATCACGCAGGAAACAGGCATGAGGAAAAACGACGTCAGCAAGTTGCTGGAAGCAACCGTGCAGGCTGCTAAAGACACGCTCATAGAAGGCCAAAGTATACAGATACAGAACTTTGGCATGCTCGAAGTAAAAACAAAAAAAGAAAGAGCCTACGTACATCCCAAGACAGGCGAACGCTCGGTAGTACCCGAAAAAAGGCAAGTGGGATTCAAACAGAACTCTATTCTCAAAGACGCCATAAACAGTAAGTAGCCATGAAGACAGAGAATAGAATATATTTAGCTGACCTCAGACGCAAAGTCGAGCAACTCACGTCAATGCCGGAGTATCAAGTAGGATACTTCCTTAGCAGCTTGTTCAACCAACTCACACAAGGATTGGTAACCGACCAACAGGTAAAAATCAATGGTCTGGGTACTTTCAAAGTCGTTTGGAACGAACCTCGTAAAAGCGTCAACGTAGTAACGGGCGAACCTATAATGATAGAAGGTTTCTATAAGGTTAACTTCATCCCCGATGCTAAAATCAAAGAGGAACTGAACGAGCCACTCGCCCCACAACCTACGGTCGAAGAGGAAAATGACGAAATCAACCCGCTGCTACGACTCGGACAACAAGCTGAAGAAATCAACAATATCATCTTCGAAATCAACAATATGGTAGTAGAAGAGGGTGAGACTGAGACTGAGACTGAGGTTGAGACTGAGCCCGAGCCCGAACCCGAGTCCGAACCGATGCCCGAACCGGAACCAGAACCGGAACCCGAACCGGAGCCAGAACCGGAACCCGAGCCGGAGCCCGAACCGGAACCCGAACAGGAGCCCGAACAGGAGTCCGAACCGGAACCCGAACCGGAACCCGAGCAGGAGCCCGAACCGGAACACGAACCGGAACCCGAACCTGAACCGGAGCCGGAGCCCGAGCCGGAACCCGAACCGGAGCCCGAGCCGGAACCCGAACCGGAGCCCGAGCCGGAACCGGAGCCGGAACCCGAACCGGAAGAACAAGACAACGACATAGAAGTGATCTATCCTGCCAAGCCTAAAAGACATCATGGCTGGCTTGTTGCCGGTATTATTCTTCTTATTCTTTGTCTGTTGCTTATCGGATGCTATCTCTTCCTGCGCGAGAAACTCACACAATGGGCACAACAGCTCATCTCGCAACGACAGACGGAGCAGACCTTCGACAACGACTCATTATTTGTCGAACCCAACGATACCACTATCGCTTATACCGATGCGCTTGCACAAGCCGATGCTCAGACCGACACTGACGAGCAAGCGGTTGCCGACAACCAAACGGCAGAAGGCGAGTCCGCCGAGACTAACGACGGCACAGAGCCTGAGACGATGCAAACCGACGAACCGGAACAGAGGGTATACGAAGACTTCTTAGGCACTATCACCCTGAACAAAGGCAGCAGGTTAGCACATTTGGCACGCAAATACTACGGTTCACCATACTTCTGGGTATATCTCTACGAAGCCAACAAAGAGGTGATACCCAATCCCAATGTCATACCCAACGGCACCAAGATACGTATTCCGAATCTCCCGCCCAGCATGGTTGACCCCAACGACCCTAAAGCCATCGAACGCGCCAAACAAATAGAAAAAGAGATACTGGGAGAGAAAAAGTAAGTGAGCGACAACGTAATACATATCAGAGGAGCGCGCACCCACAACCTCAAAGACGTCAGTGTCGACATACCACGCGACAAGATAGTGGTGATTACAGGACTGTCGGGTAGCGGCAAGTCGAGTCTTGCCTTCGACACTTTATATGCCGAGGGACAGCGCCGATATGTCGAGAGTCTGAGTGCCTATTCGCGTCAGTTTTTAGGACGGATGCAGAAGCCTGAAGTCGATTTCATCGACGGCATACCGCCTGCCATTGCTATTGAGCAACGAGTGGCAGCCAAAAATCCCCGTTCCACCGTAGGTACCTCTACCGAGATATACGATTATCTGAAGCTCCTCTTTGCCCGTATCGGTAAGACCATCTCCCCCATCTCAGGTACCGAAGTAAGGCGTCATCATGTCAAAGACGTCATCGACTGCGTAAGCTCGCAGCCACTCGGCACGCGTATCGTCTTGCTTTCGCCCATTGCCATCGACGAACATTTCTCGCAACAACTCAAGATATGGCAGCAACAGGGCTTCTCGCGTCTGTGGATCAACGGCAGCATCTGTCAGATCGACGAGTTCATCAGTCGCAACGACTTCAACCCCGAATATGCCATACGCCTGCTAATCGACCGCATCGTGGCTGACGCCGAACCTGCCACGCTCAACCGCTTTGCCGACTCGGTACAGACGGCTTTCGCGGAAGGCAACGGAGCGTGCACTCTCATCATCGACGGGCAGGAATATCAATTCTCTGAACGTTTCGAAGCCGATGGCATGACATTTGTCGAGCCGACAGAACACCTGTTCGACTTCAACAGTCCGCTTGGCGCTTGTCCCACTTGCGGTGGATTCGGCAATATCATAGGTATCGACCCCGACCTGGTGGTGCCCGACAAGACGCGCAGCGTCTACGACGATGCCATCATCTGCTGGCGCAGCGAAGGTATGAGCCGATACAAAGAACAGCTCATCAACACTGCCCACCATTTCGATTTCCCCATCCACAAGCCTTTCAACCAACTCACTACCGAGCAACGACGTCTGCTATGGACCGGCAACGAGTGGTTCAGCGGACTTAACGACTTCTTCCATCTGCTCGAGAGCAAGCAACATCAGAAGATACAATACCGCGTGATGCTCTCGCGTTTCAGAGGCAAGACCACCTGTCCCGACTGCAATGGAGACAGACTTCGCAAAGAGGCCGGATATGTATATGTCAACAACAAGAATATCACCGATATATGTCGGATGACGGTAGAGAGTGCCGCCGAATGGTTTGCCAACCTCGAGCTCACGCAGTCAGAGCAGCTGACCGTCAATCAGTTACTGATAGAGATCAACTCCCGTCTGCGTTTTCTGCGCGAAGTGGGGCTTTCGTACCTCACCCTGAATCGTCTCTCGTCAACGCTGTCGGGAGGTGAGAGTCAGCGCATCGCTCTCGCTAAGTCGCTTGGCAGCAGTTTAGTAGGTTCACTGTATGTGCTCGACGAACCGAGTATAGGCTTGCACCCGCGCGACACACAACAGCTCATCGAGGTGCTACGCGAACTGAAGGCATTAGGCAACACCATTGTCGTGGTCGAACACGACGAAGACATCATGAAGGCTGCCGACTATATCATCGACATCGGACCTGAAGCAGGCAGACACGGAGGCGAAGTGGTGTGGAAAGGGAGTACCAAGCTGATAAGCGACTCACGCCAAGAAGAAGGCTACCAAACAGCTGAACACAAGTCGCATACCATCGACTACCTGACACAACACAATCATAAAGCCATGCTCAGGCAGCCACGCTGCTGGAATAACTTCATCGAGATAGTAGGCGCACGCGAAAACAACCTAAAGAATATTGATGTCACCATTCCTCTGAATGTGCTTACCGTCGTAACAGGCGTGAGTGGTAGTGGCAAGTCGACGCTAATCAAGCGAGTGCTCTACCCTAAGCTAAAGAAACGCTATGGTGGCATAGCCGAACGAAGCGGCGAATGTGACGACATCAGAGGCTCTTTGACAGCTATCACCAACATCGAATATGTCGACCAAAACCCGCTTAGCAAGTCGTCGAGGAGCAACCCCGTCACTTATCTGAAAGCCTACGACGAGATACGAAAACTATTTGCCGAGCAGCAACTCAGCAAGCAGATGGGATACACACCGGCTCATTTCTCGTTTAACACCTCCGGCGGGCGTTGCGAAGAATGTGCAGGCGAAGGCACCATCACCATCGAGATGCAGTTTATGGCTGACCTTGTGTTGAAATGTGAGCACTGCCACGGCAAACGCTTCAAAAGCGACATCCTCGAGGTGGAATTTCGAGGTAAGAATATCTACGACGTGTTAGAGATGACGGTCAACCAGGCTATCAGTTTCTTTGGCGAAGCGGCAGGTGGTGGCTCTGGTAAAACCGCCAAACTCGGCGAACAAGCTACTATCGAGCAGCGTCTGTGCCGTAACATCGTACAGCGTCTGAAACCATTACAAGACGTAGGCATCGGATATGTGAAACTCGGTCAGTCGTCGTCGACCTTGTCGGGTGGCGAGAGTCAGAGGGTTAAGTTAGCCTCGTTCTTGGCAGGCGAGACGACAGGTCCTACTCTGTTCATCTTCGACGAACCAACCACAGGTCTGCATTTTCACGACATCAGCGTGCTACTGAGCGCCATCGACCAACTGATAGCCAAAGGGCACTCGGTGATTATCATCGAACACAACCCCGCAGTCATAGCTGCCGCCGACTACATCATCGACCTCGGACCCGAAGGTGGCGACCATGGTGGCAACGTAGTGGTAAGCGGCACTTTAGACCAAGTCACCGGCTGCGCCGACAGCTACACCGGCCGCTACCTGAAACAATGGTTAGCGCAATAGCAACGCTTACAAAGGTTAGCGTGCAAACAACTCAGATTATGGTTAGCACAATATGCTTCCAAAAAAATAAAGGGCACTAAGATGTGCCCTTTGTTTTTTATCGGTGCCGTTAGTATTGTTCGGTCTCGTTGGGGAACGAAGCGTCACGCACTGCCGAGATATAGTCTGCCACAGCCCCTTTCACTTCGTCTGCCATATTGGCGAAATGACGTAAGAACTTAGGTTTGAAGCCGGTATTGAGTCCTAACATATCATGCAAGACGAGCACCTGTCCGTCGGTTCCGGCACCGGCACCTATACCTATCGTCGGTATTTGCAGCTCTTTGGTAACCGACTCGGCGAGCTGTGCCGGTATCTTTTCGAATACCACCGAGAAGCACCCTGCCTCTTGCAATGCCAAGGCGTCTTGACGGAGCTGCTGAGCCTCTGCTTCGTCTTTGGCTCGTAGTCCATACCCTCCGAATTGGTGCACCGACTGCGGCGTGAGTCCGAGGTGTCCCATCACCGGGACGCCGGCTGCAACCAAACGACTGATCATGTGAGCTACCGAGGCTCCGCCTTCTATCTTGACGGCATCGGCACCACTCTCTTTGAGTATACGTATCGCCTGACGGATACCGTCTTCTTCGGACACCTGATAGCTGCCAAACGGCATGTCGACAATAACCAAAGCATGAGCAGCAGCACGTACAACGCCCTGCGCTAAGAATATCATCTGGTCGACAGTGATAGGAAGAGTGGTAGAATAACCACAAACGACATTGGCAGCCGAGTCGCCTACCAATATCATATCTATGCCTGCTTCGTCGACCAAACGAGCCAAGGTATAGTCGTAACTTGTTAGCATCGAGATTTTCTCACCCGCTGCTTTCATCTTCTTTATTTGCGTGGTAGTCAGCCGCGCTGATTGTGTGTGTACAGACATTGTTATTTGTTTTTTAGTTCAAAAAAAGCTACATCAAAAAAGATACACCTATCTATATATCATACACGACTCGTTGAATGTGGATAAAGCTCTCAGAAACTCACGTGTATCAAGGAAATAACTTCACCGCGAGTAAAAGGGTCAAGCAACGCCACACCCGCCTTATCTAATGATTTTCTTGTATATTTCATAGTGCTTGCAAAGTTACAAACTTTATTCAAATCTACCAAATATCAAAACTAAAGTACTTCAGAAATTAGCAATACACCGGTTTTAGGCAACCATAAATATTATGCAAAATCAACCTTTCTCATAGTTGCAGCAGCGTAAATAAGAATTTATAGGCAAATATTTTTGTATTAAAGAAAAAAATAGTAACTTTGCGCGCTTTATTACGGGTTGACGACATAATCTGCGAATAGCCCGAACTCAGATACTTTCAAAAGAACTAATACCAATTGCTACACACACACTTTTGCCATGCAGCAACGAATATCTAACTACCTTAAGAATATGCACTACCTGCCTCGGTGGTGTGTTTTTATGCTCGACATACTCTTATGCGCTATAGCATACGTCGTTAGCATCACCATCGGGAGTGGTATCTTCCAATACGACATCTTAGCCGACCCCACCCCCTTGTGGTTGCGTTTCACGATAGTAATGCTTGTGCAGACATGTTTCTTTGCTTTGTTTCATACCTCAGCCAACATCATTCGATACTCTACCTTTATCGACACCATAAAAGTGTTGCTCAGCGTTTTGTGTACGGGTACGGTATTGCTGGTCATCAACTTCGTAAGCAAGCGTCTTTCGGGTTCTCAGATTTTCCTGAACACCGCTATCATCATCTATTTCTTCATTGCAGCAGTCTTGCTTTTCTGCCTTCGAGTAGGCGTCAAGACCTTGTTCGAGGCTATCTCGCAGCGAGCCACTAAGCACGAGAACGTGCTTATATACGGCACTCATGCCGCCGGCGTAGCAATAGCCAAGATGCTGCGCAGTTCCGACAACAGCAGGTATACACCGGTCGGGTTCATCATCGATAGTAACGACGATAACATCAAATACTTGCAAGGGCTGAAGACCTATCAGCTTTCTGAGAAACTTATCGACGTGATGAAAGCCAAAGGCATCAAGAGCATCATCATCTCGCCAAAGAAGATGAAGGAGATAACACCTGCCAAAGACCTGCAGCTGTTTTTAGAGCACAACATTCACATCCTCATCACCCCCTCTTTCGTCGAGTGGGAAAACGAGAAGAGCAACAGCGACATGTCGTCGGCTCACGCTATCGGCAAGATAGAGAACATCCGAGTAGAGGACCTCTTGGGACGCCCGTCGATACATATCGACACCGACAACGTGCGGCAACTCATCTCCAATCAGACGGTTTTGGTGACAGGGGCTGCCGGATCTATCGGTAGCGAGTTGGTTCGTCAGATACTCGGTTTCGAGCCCCACTGCATCATCTTACTCGACCAGGCTGAGTCGCCACTGCACGACATCGTCGAGGAGTTGCATGCTCTCACCCCGCATTGCCAGATAGTGGCTCAGATAGCCGACGTAAGAAACAGGCAGCGCATAATGGATATCTTTAAAGAGTATGCTCCTGCCATCGTCTTCCATTCGGCGGCATACAAGCACGTCCCGCTGATGGAAGACTTCCCGTGCGAGGCAGTGCTGACCAACGTGATGGGTACACGCAACGTAGTGGACGCTGCCATCGAACATGGTACAAAGCGTTTTCTGATGGTATCGACCGACAAAGCCGTCAACCCCACTAACGTGATGGGAGCTACCAAACGCATTGCCGAACTGTATTGCCAGTCGATATATCAGAAAGTACATAGCGAGCACACCTCAGACATCATCATCACCACTACTCGCTTTGGTAACGTGCTCGGCTCCAACGGCTCGGTGATACCGCACTTCAAGAAACAGATAGCGGCAGGCGGACCGGTAACAGTCACACATCCCGAGATAACACGCTATTTCATGACCATACCCGAGGCTTGCAACCTCGTGATGGAAGCTATCACCATCACCCACGGAGGAGAGATCTTCATCTTCGACATGGGGCAACCCGTCAAGATAGCCGACCTCGCACAAAACATGATACGTCTGGCAGGACTCGAACCTGGGAAAGACATCAAGATTACATACACCGGACTCCGACAAGGCGAGAAGCTATACGAAGAGCTGCTCAACAGACAAGAGCTGACTATGCCTACCGTGAACGAGAAGATAAAGATTGCCAAAGTCATGGAGTCGGAATACGACGTGATAAGCCGGCAAGTAGAGGAACTCATACAGTCGGCTTCGACCGGCAAAGACTTCCCAACGGTAAAGGTAATGAAGCAAATCGTTCCTGAATATATCAGCAAAAACTCAATATTCGAAAAGTTAGATTGATGATTACACAACTCATATATCAATATCCTGTCATCACAGGTCTTATCTCGTTTTGCATCGGTTTGGCATGCATGCCCATCGTCATCAAGATAGCTAAGGCAAAACATTTCTTAGTCAAGCCCAACAAACGCACGAGTCATACCGGCGAGATACCTAATATCGGCGGTTTGGATATCTTCATCTCGTTTTTGCTCACCTATATGATATTCGAGTACAACGAGCTTAACGAGTTTCAGTTCCTGCTAATCGGCATCTTCATCATCTTCATCATCGGCTTTGTAGACGACATACTCGACCTCACCCCGATGAGCAAACTGCTCGGCGAGATGTTGGCAGGCGTGGCTATGATAGGCTTTTCGGATATCCGACTGACGCATCTACATGGCTTTCTGGGCATCGAGCAGATAGGCACCGGATATAGTTACCTGCTCTCGTTCTTTGTGCTGATAGCTATCATCAACGCCCTTAACCTCATCGATGGAATCGACGGTTTGGCTTCGGGCTTAGGCATACTCTACTCTATCTTCTTTGCCGTCTATTTTCATCTGATAGGCGAGCCCGAATGGGCTATCATGGCATGTTCGATGGTAGGCAGTCTGTCGGTCTTCTTCATCTACAATGTGTTTGGCAAAAGAAATAAGATTTTCATGGGCGACTCCGGTTCTCTGCTGTTGGGTTATGTGATTACTGCTTTTGTCTTTCACGTCTGCGAAATCAACGCTTACGACGCTGTTCCCGAAGCATATCACATGCGTGCCACTCCGGCGGTGATGATGTGCGTGCTCAGCATTCCGTTGTTCGACATGGCACGCGTGGCTCTGACGCGTATCAAGCACCATAAGTCACCCTTCTTGCCCGACAAGAACCATATCCATCATCTGCTGCTTCGTACCGGTCTGAACCACCTGCAAACGACGTGTGTGCTGTTAGTCACTTCGCTCGCTTTCATCGCACTCGCCTTCGTCGGTCGCAACTGGCAGGTATGGATTCTTGCCCTTGTCGACCTGCTGTGCTGCTCGGTGCTTATCTTCATTCTATGGCGCATCGTCGACAAGAAAAACGCCGAGAAAAACACCGAGAAGAGCGACAACGCTATCAACAGCGAAACAAACAGTGCAAGCAATAACGACACTGACCTTTCAAACAACAAATAACAGCGGGCTATGGTATCGGTAGAGCATCTGACTCAAGAGTTCTCGTCGAAGCCTATACTCGACGACATCTCTTTTCTTGTCGGTGACCACGATAAGATAGCCCTTGTCGGCAAAAACGGCGCCGGCAAGACGACGCTACTGCGTCTGATAGCCGGCGAGATGCAGCCCACCGCGGGCAAGATAACACGTAGTGCAGACCTGCAGATAGGCTATCTGCCACAGCATCTAATTACCACCGACGAGAGCACTCTGCGCAACAACGTTCTTAGTGCCTTCAGCTTCTCCGATGCAAGCGAGCAGTCGCGTTTCGTGGCGCAGATGGACCGCGTGCTAACAGGTCTGGGATTCCGTCGAGACGACTTCGAGCGACAGTGCACCGAGTTCTCGGGCGGGTGGCGAATGCGTATCGAGCTTGCCAAGATACTGCTTCGTCAGCCACAACTGCTACTGCTCGACGAGCCTACCAATCATCTCGATATCGAATCGATACAATGGCTCGAAGACTTCCTGCGCTCCTCTAACGTGGCTCTGCTGCTCGTCAGTCACGACCGTGCTTTCATCGACAATGCCACCAACCGCACTATCGAAATATCGCTTGGCAGGATATACGACTACAACGTCAACTACTCACATTTCGTCGAGTTACGACGCGAACGGCATGAGCAACAGGTCAGAGCATATCAGAATCAGCAGAAGATGATACGCGACACCGAGGACTTCATCGAACGTTTCCGATATAAAGCTACCAAGGCAGTGCAGGTGCAGTCGCGTATCAAACAGCTCGAACGCTTAGAACGCTTAGAAGTAGACCTTGAAGACACCTCACGGCTGCGGCTGCGTTTCCCGCCCGCACCGCGCTCAGGCGACTTCCCTATCATAGCCGACACGCTAAGTAAATCGTTTGGCGAACATCTCGTCTTCAGCGACGTCAACTACACCATCCGACGAGGCGAGAAAGTAGCCTTCGTGGGAAGAAACGGCGAAGGAAAGACGACGATGGTGAGGTGTATCATGCAACAGCTCGACTACGAAGGTACTCTCAAAATCGGACATAACGTCAAAATCGGATATTTTGCACAGAACCAAGCCGCACTACTCGATGGCGAACTCACCGTGTTTCAGACCATCGACAACGTTGCCAAAGGCGACATACGCACCAAGATACGCGACATACTCGGCGCTTTTATGTTCGGCGGCGAAGCGTCCGACAAGAAGGTGAAGGTGCTGTCAGGAGGTGAACGAAGCAGATTAGCAATGATACGTCTGCTATTGGAAGAAGTCAACCTGCTTATACTCGACGAGCCGACCAACCACCTCGACATGCCCTCGAAAGACGTGCTCAAAGACGCACTTCGCGACTTCGACGGCACACTCATCTGCGTCAGCCACGACCGCGACTTCCTCGACGGACTCGTAAGCAAAGTATACGAGTTCGCCGCAGGCAGAGTGATAGAACATTTAGGAGGCATCTACGACTTCTTACAACACAAGAAAATAGACTCGCTCCAACAGCTCGAACGACGGGAGGTCACTACCGAAAGCAAAGTCAAAAACACCACGCAAAGCAAACTCGACTTCGAAGAACAGAAACAGCAGCAACGAGAGAGACGCAAACGCGAGAAACAGATCGAACAGATAGAGAAAGAGATAGCAGCACTCGAGCAAGAGCAACACGACATCGAACAAAAACTCAGCCGTCCGGACGCAGGCACCGAAACGCAGCTGTACGAACGCTACGAACACGTCAAACACGCTATCGAGCAGAAGCTATACGAGTGGGAGATACTCAGCGAAGACTGACTAACAACAGATAAACTATGAACGAGACTATTAACTACATCATCGACTTCCTGCTTTATGGCGACAAGCAGGCAGCCTCGCAGATAGGCTACACGCGCTCGAGAGACGAGTGGAGCAAGTACAAACTCGTCATACTGCCTCACAAAGAGCGTCTTACCAATCTTTACATGCCCGACCTCAGTCAGCGACCCGTTGCCAACAAAGTCGACGGCACCTACGTTGTCGACGTCGACATAGTATACAACACTTTCTTCCTTATCTCTCGAGCAGAGGAGCTGCTCAACCACGAACGCGACCAACACGGGCGCTTTTTAGCTCGACACTCGGTACTCGGCAAACACAACACCCTGCTCATACCTATTGTCGATGAATACGCACGTTTTCTGCATAAGACGCTTGAGATACCCACCCCCGACAAACGTATCTCGCACATCAACCTCACACACGACGTCGACGTGCTGACACGCTATCGTTCAGCTAAAAGCTTAGCAGGAGCTATCCTCAAAGGTGAAGGGATGGCGGCACTACGCGCCCTGCACAACCTCACTGCCGACCCCGCCTATACCTTCCCGTGGCTTAGTACTGTCGACACCAGATTTCGCGAGCAGCATCCTGACATACCCACGTCCGTCATTTATTTTCTCAAATACGGTCCGTGCAAAGGTCTCGACATGCCGCAGTATCATACCTCATACTACGACCTGCCGCAGCTCGTCAGTTTCCTGAATGCACATGGAGCCGTCTTCGGCTTGCACTCCAGCTACCTCTCAGGTTCAGAGCATCAGCTCATCGCCCATGAATACAACAAGCTCTGCCGACTGCTGCAGAAGTGGAAGGTGAGCTTGCAACCCTATAACCGCAACCACTACCTGCGCTCCATCGAACCGGAACATCTGCAAGCACTTGCCGATGCCGGTATCACCGACGACTACACCATCGGATTCGCCGACTGCGCCGGTTTCCGCCTTGCCACCACACGCGCCGTACGATGGATCAACCCTACCACCGCACAGCTCACCTCGCTGACATTGCACCCGCTCACTATCATGGACTGCACCCTGTCGGATGTGCAATACATGAATCTGAGCGAAGACGAGGCATTCTACTATTGCCAACAGCTGATAGAGAAGACACGTATTCACAACGGAGAACTGACACTGCTGTTTCACAACCAGTTGCTACAGCCCAAGTCATATCATCGCTCGCTGTACTACGAATTGCTCAAGTCGATAAACTAATACTGTCAGCACCCATGACCATACGCCTCAAACGAATACTGATATTGTCAGATGCCTTCGTACCGCCACTGCAAGGCATGCGTGTGCGTCATTTTGCCCAATATCTCCAAAACAACGGTTACGACTGCTCTTTAGCCACCGAGATACTCGAAAGTTCAAGCATTGACCTACCTATCGACATTCGCCACTATGACTTTCGCTATTATAGAGGCGACTTCACCGACAATATGCGCCGACTTGCCGACAAGCTCTTTTTTCGCAAAGAACGACAATTCGAACGCTTCGTCGAAGAACATGTCGACGTAAGCCAATTCGACCTTATCATAGCCTCCGCTTATTTGTTTCCCGTCAGCACTGCTTATCGACTTGCTCGCAAACACAATATACCATTGATACTCGACCTGCGCGACATCGTCGAACAGTGGGATGCTGCTCAGTATCTCAACACTCGGCACAAAGGCATATTAACACGCAAAGTAGCACAATGGTACCTCCGACTTGCAACCACAGAGCGCAACAAAGCACTTAGATATGCATCTGCCGTCACCACGGTGTCGCAGTGGCACCAACAACGACTGTCGACGCGGAATAAGAATACACATACCATTTACAATGGGTTTAGCGATGAATACGGCTCGCTGCAACCTGTTCGAAGCAAAACCTTCAATATCATCTATACGGGTAAGATATACGACTTCAGTCTTCGTAATCCTCAGATGCTATTCGCCGCTGTAGAGCAGATGCTTAACCAAGGTGCGGATATCAAAGACCTGAGGATACTGTTCTTCGTTGAAGACCATGTCCGCGACCACATCGAGCGACTTGCCATGCAACATCAAATCCCGCATTTGGTTCAGGTCTGCCCTTTTGTCAAACATACCGAGCTACTCACGGTTATGCAGCAGTCATCAATATGTCTTATCCTGAACAATCCGTCGGGCGACCAAACTATTCACGGCATCATACCTTCTAAGTTTTACGAAGCCCTCGGTGCACGCAAACCCGTGCTATGTGTTCCTGCCGACCACGACAGTCTGCAACAAATGGTAGAGAAGACAGGTGCCGGCATCTGCGCCGACAACATAGAACAGATACAAGCTTTCATCAGCGAGAAATATGCAGAATGGAAGACCAATGGGTTCGTCGAACAGAAAAATCATAAAATGGCTGTCGGATACTTCTCGCGCCTGAAGCAGTCAGCAGAGTTCAGTTATATAGTAAGAGAGGTTTTAAACTCACAGACTCATGGCAGCCGAAAGTAAGACATATCTGCTCGACATCTGTTGGACGCTATACCGCTCTAACACCACGTTCGATTTCATCGACTTCATCGCCACCGATAACGGCTACCGAAGACGGCGACAGCTGCGTCGATGCCGGCTCTGGCGACTGATACACCGTCTGGCGTTCAGACTGACACGCCGCGACCGTTGGCGCGAAGATGCCATTCGCCAACTGAAGGGCATGAGACGAGACGAGATCGAACGACTTGCACGTCTGTTTGTCGACAATGTACTTGCAGAAAAGAAGATAGAAGCGGTATGGCAGACGATACAAGACGCCGACAACATAGTGATATTGTCGTCAACACTCGAACCCATCGCCAATGCCATTGCACGTCAGCTGCCCGTCGTGCCCAAGAAGATATACTCCACAGAGCTATCATACCACGACGACATAGCAACAGGTCAGGTGCTTACTGACCGACTGCCGCAGAAACTCAACAGCGAACAGCAACCCGCACCACGCAGTTACATCATCATCACCGACAACACCTCTGACCTCGAGCTTATTGCGAAGGCAGAACAAGCATATATAGTGACATACCACAATCAACGACGTTGGCAGAAGATGATTGCCGACAAAATAAGCGAACTCAAACGGCACGGCACCGAGACCGTCACACCCGCCCACATACACTATCTCGCCTCGCATGGCACACACGAATAATACATATAACCCACGGTACAGATACGCCTCAGAAAGCATCAGCAATGCCGTTTTCTACGTGCCCTTCGCCTATTTCTATCAAGTGCGACTCGGCACCGTTGCCAAGCTGCTGTCGTGGGCAGTGCTATACCTCTTCCCCACTCTGTTTTATTCGGCTATGCTTGCCTTCGCGTCAGGTCAACACACCGTCGATAAAGTCACTTTTCTTGCCGGATATGTGCTCCTACTGCTTGCCACCTTCACTCTCTACGAGACAGGCTATATACTCAACGACTGCGTAGCTATCCGACGCGAGACAGAACCAACCATACGTCTGTACGACCATAACTTCGAGTTCTTCCGGCACCGCTATAAATCCATTCTGAGCATACGTCTGTGTATCATCATCGTGGCTCTCGCATCGTTCGCCCTGCTGTTCGGGATATCGTCGAACACGCTCATCACCATTGGCGCTGTGATGATGGTGGGCATCATCTTCTTCATCTACAACGACATGCGCAGCTTATGGAACGTAGCACTCTACCCGCTGTTAGTATTCTCGCGGTATATAGTGTTTCTTATCCCGTATCTATGCTCTATGGCTGACGCTAACGCCGTCATCTTGCTCTTCCTTGTGTTTCCTCTTCCTAATGCCTTAGAGCGACTGTCGATGCCCCGACATCGTTTCCGCGTGATGCGCAGTCTGATACCCGATGAAAACGCCAAGACGAAGACACGAATATGGTATTACCTGATTCTCACACCTATCCTTTTCTTAATCTACACTATAATCGGACAATACAGCTACATACAAACAGCACTGATGCTGGTGCCGTTCGTCGTCATGCTCTGCCACCGGACTGCCATCTGGCTGCTTACGCTTCACCACGCACCACACAACTACCTACAAGGATAATCACTTACACCCTAATAACGAAATAAATCAATCTACACACAATGATAACAATCGAACAACTCAAAGACGTACAGCTTCGCGCCGACAACCTACATCGCTATCTTAATATCGACGAGAAGAAGATGCAACTCGCAGAAGAAGAGATTCGCACCCAGGATCCGGATTTCTGGAACGATGCTAAGCTGGCAGAGGCACAAATGAAAAAAGTGAAGTCGCTCAAGTCGTGGTTAGAAGGCTACGAGCAGGTGCGCAAGGCAGTGGAAGAGCTGAACCTTGCCTACGACTTCTACCGCGACGAGATAGTCACCGAGCAAGAGGTCGACACCGCTTACAACGAAGCCCTCAACCAAGTAGAGGCTCTCGAGATGAAGAACATGCTTTCTGCCGAAGAAGACCAGATGCCCGCTGTGCTTAAGATAGTGGCAGGAGCAGGTGGCACCGAAGCTCAAGACTGGGCTGACATGCTCATGCGTATGTATCTGCGCTATTGCGAGAAACATAACTATAAGACTACCATTCAGAACCTTCAAGAGGGCGAAGAAGCCGGTATCAAAACCGTCACCTTCAACGTAGAAGGCGACATGGCATACGGCTATCTGAAGTCAGAAAACGGCGTGCACCGTCTCGTACGCGTGTCGCCATACAACGCACAAGGCAAACGCATGACATCTTTCGCATCGGTGTTCGTAGTACCACTCATCGACGACTCCATCGAGATAGAAGTCAACCCCGCCGGACTGAGCTGGGACACCTTCCGCTCGTCTGGAGCAGGTGGACAAAACGTCAACAAAGTGGAATCGGGCGTGCGACTGCATTATAAGTTCCGCAACCCGCTCACCGACCAAGACGACGAGATCGTCATCGAGAACACCGAGACGCGCGACCAACCCAAGAACCGCGAGAACGCACTACGACTGCTGCGTTCGCAACTCTACGAACTCGAACTCGAGAAAAGACGGCAAGCACAAGCTAAGGTGGAAGCCGGAAAGAAGAAGATCGAATGGGGAAGCCAGATACGCTCCTACGTCTTCGACGACCGACGCGTCAAAGACCACCGCACCAACTACCAGACCTCGAACGTAAATGCCGTGATGGACGGCGACCTCGACGGCTTCATAAAAGCCTACCTCATGGAATTCAGCAACTGAGCCACCCACCGCACATAGCAGCCCACTGTATAGTCCCCCTTCAGCATGGTTGCAGCAGCCGGGTACGCCGGTTTCTTATCTACGCTTTGCTTCGAACAATCGTTAACGTGGTAACCGGCGGCTGCAGCTTCTTTCTTGTTTCCCGCCAAATCGGATTTGGCGCCTTAGATAAAAGCAAAAAAAGACGGCACCGAATGCCGTCTTTTTTGTCGCATGTTATCTGTATCTCAGCCAACCCTTATCTGAGTTTGAGTTTGCTGTTATACTCCACGTAGTTGGCATAATACTTCTCGAAGAGTTCCTCCGAGTCGTTGCGCTCGAATTGCTGCAGCACGAAGCCGAGCATTGCCATCTGCTGCCCCAGCGTCTGCTGTACCGACTTCTGGTATTCGCGACTGAGCGAAGCACCCCACTCTAAGTACTCTACGCTGTTGTCAGCTATCGCCGAGAGGATCTTCTCTGCCTTCTCTCTTTCGCCAAGTGCATAGTATGTTATAGCCATGGTCGCCGACGTGTAGTCGTATGGTATGTTATACTGCGGCAGCTCTTTCTCGGCGCGGTCGAGCACTTCTAATGCTTTAGCCTTCTCGCCGCTTTGCTCGAGGGCATCTGCCAACTGTGCAAACATCATACGGTGGGTGCGACACATACGCATCAGGTTCTCGTCGATATAGATACCCGGCATATTCATGTTACCATAGCTAAAGCGGTTCATCATGTTGTCGTACATCTTGTCGGTGTTGACACGCGGCTGTCCATTAGGCGAAGCTACCGGCGTAATCTGATATGCCAAACCGGTGAGTTCGAAGTAAGGCTCCAGACCAAGGTAGTAGTCGTTGCCGACAGTGACAGCGAAGTATATCGGTCGACGCCAGTGGTTCGACGATATCATCTCGAGCACCATCATCTGCGACTTGGTCAGTCGGCGGCCTATATTGACGTTGATGCGCTCTGACAGATGGTTCATCATCTGCGCATCGAATAGTCCTGAAGCAGCCACCTCGTCAGCATCGACGGGTATGTATAGCTTGCTTGTAGGCAAGAAGTTCTCGCCGTCGCGCTTGGTATACTGTTCGTCGGAACGTACGAAGTCGAACGCTTGCTTGACGGTAAGAGGTTCACCCATGCGGTCGTCAACCCACACCACTTCGTTCTTACCAGAGATATAGTCTTTCGGCTCCCACGAGATGGGCAGAGCTTCCGACTCGTAGTACGGACGTTTCATCTGCGAGATATACCAGTCGGTCTGCACATACGACAGGTTACATACCCTCAGGTCGGTACCCACGCCTTCCACCTCTTGGTTGTACCAAAGCGGGAAGGTGTCGTTGTCGCCATTGGAGTAGATGATACCATTGGTCTCGCACGACTTGAGGTAGTTGGCTCCGAAGTCACGGCACGAGTAGCGGTTAGAGCGGTCGTGGTCGTCCCAGTTCTGCTCTGCCATCAGGGCAGGCACACCTAAGCATACGATGCTCACCACTACGGCGATGGCGGTCTTCAACACCTTATTGTCTTTGCGCAGCAGGCTGTTGAAAGCCTCTGCTATACCCATCACGCCTAATCCTATCCATATCGAGAAGGCATAGAACGAACCGGCGTATGCGTAGTCGCGCTCACGAGGCTGATAAGGTGTCTGATTGAGGTATACCACTATCGCGATACCTGTAAGCAAGAACAAGAAGAAGGTGAGCGAGAAGTTCTCTAATCCGGCTTTCTTACGCGACAGCTGGAAGACGATACCGATAATACCGAGCAGCAGAGGCAGCATATAATATACGTTATGCCCCTTGTTCTCGCGCAGCTCGGTCGGCAGCTTCTGTTGGTCACCCAAGCGGGCATTGTCGATGAAAGCGAAGCCTGAGAGCCAATTGCCTTTTGTAATCTCGCCATTGCCCTGCAAGTCGTTCTGACGACCTGCGAAGTTCCACATGAAGTAGCGCCAGTACATGAAGTTACACTGATAAGCGAAGAAGAAACGCAGGTTCTCGCCAAAGGTCGGACATATATCAGCCTTGTTCTGACCGCAATACTTATATCTTATCTTCTTTCCCGTCACTCCTGCCCACTCTTTGTATGCCTGCTTATGCCGCTCGTCGGGCGAATACATACGCGGGAAGAGCATGCAGAACTCCGACATGAACTTATACGAGGTCTTGTAGTCGGTGATGATATATCTGTCTTTCTCATCGGGCGAGGTCTTTGGGGCAGGAGCATACTGCGCATGTCCTTTCTTCTCGACGGGTATGCACATGTTACCTTCGATACGCAGCTCTACCGGAGCGTTGTAGGTCTGCCCGTACAGCAACGGGCGGTCGCCGTATTGCTCGCGGTTGAGGTAGTATTTGAGCGAGAACACGTTGTCGGGTGAGTTCTGGTCCATCGGCGTATCAGCAGCACTACGTATCACTATCGCTGCATACGACGAGTAGCCTATCAACACCACTGCTATCATCATGGTGGCAGTGTTATAGAAGCGCTCGCCTATGTTGTCTCGCTGCCAGTATTGCACCAACGCCATTGCCAATATCAATACTATGCCGAGCACCACTCTCTCGCCGAAGAAAGGTATACCCACCAGTGTTACCATCACAAGGAACGACAGGTGCATGAGCAGACGGTTCTCGGGGTGATAGCTTTGATATATAGCCCATACTATAGAGGCTATCAGCAACACCAGATAGCAGTACAGACCGGTATTGAAAGGCATGCCTAACACATTGACGAAGAGCAGCTCGAACCACCCTGCCACCGTCGGGAAGCCGGGGATGATACCATACAGCACCACAGCGAGCACCACTACCGAAGCCAGCAGCGCAAGGAAAGCACCTTTCCACGAGAACTCGTACTTGCGGAAGTAATACACCAGCACTATTGCCGGAATCGTCAGCAGGTTCAGCAGGTGAACGCCTATACTCAGACCCATCAGGTAGGCAATCAGGATAAGCCAGCGGTCGGAACCCTCTTCGTCGGCTTTCTCGTCCCATTTAAGGATAAGCCAGAAGACGGCGGCTGTAAACAGCGACGACGAAGCATATACCTCACCCTCAACGGCTGAGAACCAGAACGTGTCGGAGAAGGTGTAAGCCAACGCTCCTACCACTCCGGAGCCTAAGACGAGCACCGTCTGCCACACCTCCATGCTTTCGCTTCCGTTGGTGGCAACCACCAACTTGCGGGCAAGGGCTGTGATAGTCCAGAAAAGGAAGAGGATAGTAAACGCCGATGCCAACGCCGACATGGCATTGCAGCACATAGCCACATGACTCGGGTCGGAGGCAAACAGCGAGAAGAAATGCCCCATCAGCATAAAAAACGGTGCTCCGGGCGGGTGACCTACGTCAAGTTTGTAAGCCGAAGAGATAAACTCGCCACAGTCCCAAAACGAGGCTGTAGGCTCCATTGTAAGCAAATACGTTGCCGCAGCCACACCAAACACAAGCCAGCCACAGCAGGTATTCCACAGTTTGAAATTTTTCATAATCATCGTTTTATATGTCGGTAAGCCATCGCTGCTATCGTCAAGCCCCACCCCTCCAAGCATAGCACAAACGCCGGCGGCATGGACCCGCAACAGCCTTCGATGACACCTTTTACACAATTAGCCTGCAAAGATAAGCTTTTTTTTTCGATTGACAAAATGCACTTTACATTTTGCCTATCGAAGTCTGACGTCATGCTGACAGCGCACTCTGTACACTCAGCATTTTACGGTGATGATGTCCGTGAGTCGTGTCGAATAACACGGCGAGAGATATTCATTGTGCAGCTTGGCTTTGTCTTCGTCGGTTTTGAGCTGCGTTGCTAAACGGATGGTGTTTTTGCCATGCCGGCTGTTGAGTTTGTCGATGGTCGACTGAAGCAGGTTATCGCGATTTCTGTCGCGTTCATCGAAGAGCTGAGTCTGGAAAGTAGAGGCGTCGGTGATACCTGTAAGTATCACACCTGCACGCTTGTACGGATAGCCGTCGACAAAACTGCCACGCAACACCTTGAGCACGTGTTCGAGCAGCTCGGCTGTGACGTTAGTCGGAACGGCGAGGTGGATATTGGTGTATATCCCGCCCGTGTTGTGGAAGATATCGACATCGGCGGCATAGAACTGCTCGGCACCGGGGTTGTCCATGAAGCGCGACGGCAAGGCAAAGAGTATGATGTCGGAACAGTAGCTGCCTTGCCGACGGAGTTTGTTGGCGCATGCCGACAAGAAATCAGCGACATACGCTTCCATCGCAGGTAGCGTCGTGATGGCTTTGGCAAAAGTGCGTGAGCGGGTGATAGTAAGGTGCTGCACTAACTCGTCGATACGGCATACGTCCTGCCCGTTCAACTCTTGCCATGTCTGCAGTCCGGGCTTGTGCATCATGTTAAGTGCCAAGTCGGAGTCGGCATCTGCCAAGTCGAGCGCGGTATGGATACCCGCCGCATACAGCTTCTTCACACTCCGACGCCCTATCCCCCACACGTCGTCAATAGCGAAGTCGGCAAGAGCCTTCCTCCGCTTGTCGTCGGTGTCAATAAGGCAAGCACCATGATAGCCGGCATAGCGCTTGGCATATTTAGACGCTATCTTAGCCAACGTGCGCGAAGGAGCTATGCCCAGCGAGATAGGGATGCCAATGCCATAGCGGATCTCCGAGACGATATGTTCCGACAGAGTCTTCAGCATCTCGGCAGGATAGACGGCATCGTCGAAACTCAGAAAGGCTTCATCGATAGAGTATTGCTCGATGCGATCGGCAAAACGCGCAAGCGTACGCATCACCCTTGCCGAGAGGTCGCCGTATAACTCGAAGTTCGACGAGAAGCACACCACCCCCTCTTTACTCACCAAGTCTCTGATTTTAAACAGCGGCACGCCCATCTTAATGCCCAGCGCCTTAGCCTCGTTCGAGCGCGAGACGACACAGCCGTCGTTGCCTGATAAGACAACGACGGGACGTCCTTCGAGGTCGGGACGAAAGACACGTTCGCACGACACGAAGAAGTTATTACAGTCGGCAAGCACGTACATTAACTACAACGGATGTATGTTATGCGTCACCACGCCCCAAACCACAAACGAGTTTTGGTCGGTGACGCGTATCTTCTCGTATTTATCGTTATGCGGAATGAGCCATGCACACAACCCTGTGGGGTCGGTCTGGTACTCTTTAAGCGTGAACTCCCCATCCAGACAAGCCACCACGAAGTCTCCGTTTTTAGGACGTCGTGAGCGGTCGACGATGACGATGTCGCCGGTGAAGATGCCCGCACCCGACATCGAGTCGCCATCGACACGGGCATAGAAGGTGGTATCGGGGTGCTTGACCAGCTCGCCCACTATGTCAATACGCTCTTCGTAGTCGGCAGCAGGCGAAGGGAAACCCGCATGCAGGTGCTCGGCAAGCAGACCTACGGCATGCTCGTCAGCAGAATGAGTCAGATTGGTTATGGTCGTCTCCATCAGCCTATTGCCATGCGTTATAGTAGACGTTGTCGGTATTCCACTTATCTTTCACCGCAGGCTGCTCGGCAGGATATCCGACAGGAATCACGCACAGCGGCACGAGATAAGATGGTATCGACAGTATACTGCGTAGTTTGCCGATACGTTCGGGCGAAGGCTGTATCGCGCACCATACTGCTCCTAACCCCATCGAATGAGCCGCTAACAGCAGGTTCTCGGCAGCTGCCGAAGTATCATGAATCCAAAACTCCTGAGCCTCGCCCTCTAACGCCTTGCGAAGGTCACCTAATATCACAAAGCACACCTGTGCGTTGTTCTGTACACGAGTGTTAGGCAGCGAGTCACCTATCTGACGAAGCAACTCGGGGTCATCAACAACGCAGAATGCCCAGGGCTGCTTGTTCATTGCCGACGGAGCCGCCATCGCACAACGCAACAGCTGCTCTATCTGTTCGTCTGACGGTTTTTGGTCGGTGAACTGACGTACCGACACGCGAGTCATGATGTTGTCCACTACTGCCTCCTGAGGGCTCGTCTGTTTTCCCGTACATGATGCCAATACCACGGCACCAATCAACATTAAAATAGTCTTTTTCATTTGGTTATGATATTTAAAGAAAGAATTTCCTATCACTTTCACTTAGTTACCCATCACTTCCACTTGTTACCTATCACTTACACTTAGTTACCCATCACTTCCACTTACCCTTTGTCTGCCGCAGGCAACACTGCCGCCGGTTACCACGTTAACGATCGTTCGAAGCAAAGCGTAGATAAGAAACCGGCGTACCCGGCGACCGCAAAAGTACAATATTTTTTCGAATAGTGCAAACCCTAAAACGAATAGTGCAAACCCTAAGATGGATGGTGCACATAAAACATTGTCTTGATGGCGGCAATGCCATTGCCGCAATACAGATAAAAATACGCGCTGCAATGTACATAAATGTACATAATATTAACCCGTTGGCGGAATTAAACCAGCGCATATTTGATTCTTCCAATCGGTT
>CAMHKW010000015.1 GCA_946185835.1 uncultured Bacteroidales bacterium | reverse complement strand
GGGAATTTATGAATGATTTTTGGATAATTAATTATAATTTTTGTTTAAAAGACCGCAGCGCTGTCAGAGGTTAGATAGTATAGTGTTTTCCAAAAATAACACGGATTGAAACAGATAACACAGATGAGAAGTGGGAATTTATGAATGATTTTTGGATAATTAATTATAATTTTTGTTTAAAAGACCGCAGCGCTATTAGAAATCTGTCAGCCGGCAACCGCAGCTGAACGCTGACAGCTGTCGGCTGACCTGTTATCTGTTGTTTATTAGTGTCTGCGCAGACGAGCACCATCGGCTTCGCCGTTATGACGCGGACGGTCGTTGTTGCGACCACGCTCGCCACCCTCAGCACGAGGTGCGCGCTGACGACGCTCAGGCTCCTGATAGCCTTCCGGCTTCTGCTTGAGCACGCGAGCCGAGAGTTTGAACTTACCGGTCTTCTCGTCAATCTCGAGCAACTTGACATCTATCTTGTCGCCCTCGCTGATACCGGTCTCATCCATCGTCTCGTAACGCTTCCAGTCGATCTCCGAGATATGAAGCAGACCCTCTTTGCCGGGCATGAACTCTACAAAGCAACCGTAAGGCATTATCGACTTCACGGTGGCACTATATGTCTCACCTACCTCAGGCAGAGCCACTATAGCTTTTATCATTGACACAGCCTTGTCGAGGCTCTCTTTGTTGTTCGATGCCACTTCCACTTGGCCGCCTTCTTCAATCTCGTCGATAGATACCACGGCACCCGACTCGGTCTGTATGCCTTGTATAATCTTACCACCGGGGCCAATGACAGCACCGATAAGCTCCTTGGGAATGATGAAGCTGACAATACGGGGTGCATGAGGTTTGAGGTCTTTACGAGGCTCGGGCATCACCTCAAGCATCTTGTCGAGGATATACATACGTCCCTCGTGTGCCTGAGCCAGGGCGTTCTCAAGAATCTCGTAACTCAAACCGTCGACTTTGATATCCATCTGGCAGGCGGTCAGACCGTCACGAGTACCCGTCGTCTTGAAGTCCATATCGCCAAGGTGGTCTTCGTCACCAAGGATGTCGCTCAGTATGGCATAGTTGGTACCTTTGTTCTCTGAGATAAGACCCATAGCAATACCCGAAACAGGCTTCTTGATGGGCACACCTGCGTCCATCAGCGCCAGAGTGCCGGCACATACCGTTGCCATCGAACTCGAACCGTTCGACTCGAGGATGTCGCTCACCACTCGCACGCAGTAAGGGAAGTCCTTCGGTACCATGTTCTTCAAGGCACGGCAAGCGAGGTTGCCATGACCTATCTCCCTACGGCCTACACCACGCATCGGACGAGCCTCACCCGTGGCAAAAGGCGGGAAGTTATAGTGCAGTAAGAAACGGTCGGAGCCCTGAATCAGTGCCTCATCGACGATCTTCTCGTCACGCTTCGTACCAAGTGTCACTGTCGAGAGCGACTGCGTCTCACCACGAGTGAAGATACTCGAACCGTGAGGACCGGGCAGCGGACTCACCTCGCACCAAATCGGACGTATCTCCGTCGTCTTACGACCATCCAAACGCTTGCCTTCATCAAGCACAGCGCGGCGCATCGCCTCTTTCTCTACATCTTGATAGTAACGGTCGATAAGCGGACCCTTAGTCTCGAGCTCCTCCTCGGTAAACTGAGATTTGAACTCGTCACGTATAGCCGAGAATGCCTCCTCACGATGATGCTTGTCGGTATCAGCAGACGTAGCCTGTGCGTATGCCTTCTGATAGCATGCGTCGTGAACAGCCTGACGCAACTCCTCGTCGTTCTCCTCATGGCAGTACTCGCGCTTCACGGTCTTGCCGTACTCTGCCATCATCTCAAGCTGTGCCTGGCACTGAGGTTTGATAGCCTCATGAGCCACACGGATAGCCTCAAGCATCTCAGCCTCCGACACCTCTTTCATCTCACCCTCTACCATCATGATGTTATCAAGTGTAGCAGCTACCACCAACTCTATGTCGGCATCTTCGCACTGAGCAAAGGTAGGATTAACCACATACTCACCATTCACACGTGCCACGCGAACCTCCGAGATAGGACCCTCGAAGGGTATGTCCGAACAAGCTAACGCTGCCGAAGCTGCCAAACCGGCAATCGACTCGGGCATGTCTACACCATCGGCACTATACATCGTCACGTTAACGAAAGTGTCAGCATGGTAGTTAGCAGGGAACAACGGACGAAGAGCACGGTCTATCAGACGGGCTATCAGAATCTCATAATCCGACGCCTTACCCTCACGACGAGTGAAACCGCCGGGGAAACGACCCGCAGATGCAAACTTCTCTTTGTACTCAACAGTCAATGGCATGAAGTCGGTACCGGGAACGGCCTCCTTCGCCGAACATACGGTGGCAAGAACCATCGTATTGCCAATGGTAGCCATAACAGCCCCATCGGCCTGCTTGGCAAGTTTGCCGGTCTCCAACGTAATGACACGACCATCAGGCAAACTGATTTCTTTTCTTACAATATTCATTTTGTTACGTTTTGTGGCGTGCAGAATACTCTTCTCCTACAGCTGACAACATGGTCAACGAATAAGGCATCAGCAGTCGCACTACACACCAATAGTTGTTAATTAATGATTAAATTCTTAAAAGTCATAGACCTAAAAAATCGCGCAAAGTTAGCTTTTTTTTTCGAGACGGCAAAAAAAAAATTACCGCTCGCCAAGGCAAACGGCACTTTTCTACACGCGCGCAAAGCAATACGCGCAACGTAACTTATTCTAACTCAACATGCGAAGCCTCAACCGGCTCACCCATAAACAACTCTGCTAATTTTGAGAATTTAGTATCCGACTCGGTGGTCAGATAACGCACTATACCTCGCGACGTACAAGCCTGCTCTATCTGCTCATGTCTATGCAGATAGCTCCGTAGCGACTCAGCCACCAAACTACCCTGCGAAAGCAAATGCATCTTATTCGGGTCCACACCTCGTCGGCTCAGACTCGCACGTATCTTGTCCAGCAACAACGGATAGTGCGTACAAGCAAGCAAGATAGTGTCTATCTCAGGATCACGGTCAAGCAACTCATATAGGTATTTGTCAACAAAATAGTCGGCTCCCGACCCTTCAAACTCGTTGTTCTCAATCAGCGGCACCCACATCGGACAAGCCTGCTGAACCACACTCATGTCAGCATACAGCTTGTGTATCTCTATCGGATACGACTCCGACAACACCGTCCCCTCTGTGGCAAGCACACCCACATGCTTCGTCTTAGTATACGACCCTATAGCCTCCACCGTCGGACGTATCACGCCCAACACCCTATGCAGCCCAGGCTGCACTCCATACGGCTCCGACGCCCATACCTCAGGCAACCGAAGCTGCTGTATCGAACGCAACGCCTTGGCTGACGCTGTATTACATGCCAAAATCACAAGATGACAACCCTGAGAAAACAAATACCTCACTGCCTGCCATGTGTACTCATACACCACCTCGAACGAACGCGAACCGTAGGGAGTACGAGCATTATCACCTAAGTACACATAATCGTACTCAGGCAAATGCAAACGTATCGAACGTAAGATGGTCAAACCGCCAAAACCACTGTCAAAAACTCCAATCATAGTCTGAATGCCGCCAACAGATGAACGTCGGCAGCAACTGCAAAGGTAAGAAAAAGTTTCGTGCCACACAAAACAATGGGAAATGGCATCTTTTTTTCTCTCAAATCAAGTTAACATTTGCGTAATATTTGCTCGAATAAAAAAAAGTTTGTATATTTGCGGCGTAGTTTGCGAAGTAGGCTTAACAACCTGCTTTACGCGCTAAAGTCAAAGGATAAACAAACAAAGCATTAGAAATATGAAATTCAAAGTATCAAGCACCAAACTCTTTTCCCAACTCCAAATCCTGGGAAAAGTCATCGTTTCGAAAAACAGCCTGCAGATATTAGAGTGCGTGCTGTTCGACTTAGATGGTCAGACACTTACCCTTACAGCCTCCGATAGCGAGACCACCATCCGCACACAACTCGAAGTGCAAGAAGCTGAAGGCAACGGCAAAGTGGCATTCGGAGCACGTATGCTCACCGATACCCTGAAAGAATTCCCCGAACAACTGCTCACCTTCGATGTCAACGACCAAAATTTCGGACTTAACATCTACTCCGACAACGGTAACTATAACTTCGTAGGCTCCAACGGAGCAGAGTACCCCGAGATGCCACAAATAGGTGAAAGCACACACTCCTTCACCATGCCCGCACACACACTGCTCGGAGCTCTCAACAAAACGCTGTTCTGCGCCGCTGAAGACGAACTCCGACCCGTAATGAACGGCGTATACTTCGACCTCAAAGAAGACAACCTCACCATGGTCGCCACCGACGCACACCGACTCGTCAGATACGTCAACTCGGCTGTCAAATCACCCGAACCCGCTAACTTCATTCTACCCAAGAAACCCGCTAACCTGCTCCGACAAGTGCTTGCCAAAGAAGACAACGACGTCACCGTCACCTTCACCGAAAAGAACACACGTTTCGACTTCGGACAGTCTGTTGTAATATGCCGACAGATAGAAGGACGATTCCCTAACTACAACGCCGTCATCCCGCAAAACAACTACAACAAAATCACCGTCGACCGACAGACCATCCTCAACGCCGCACGACGCGTAGCTGTGTTCGCTAACCAAGGTACAGGACTCATCAAACTCGCACTCTCTGAAAACAAAATCACCATCTCGGCACAAGACCTCGACTTCTCAACCAGCGCCGAAGAGTCGATAGTATGCAACTACCAAGGCGACAACATGGCAATCGGATTCAAAGCACCTTTCCTTATCGAAATTCTCGGAACTCTTACGTCCAACGACATCAACATCGAACTTAGCGACCCATCGAAAGCAGGACTCATTCTGCCGTTCGAAAACGAAGAGAACGAACAACTGGTCATCCTGATAATGCCTATGTTGCTTAACGAATAACATCAAACACTATCTCGACACACAATTGGCAACTATAGTTCATCCCCAAGGCGAACATAGTTGTCAATTGTTCGATATAACATAACACACTCGCCCCCGACTTATGCCACTCCAACTCAACCGACCTCTCGTCATCTTCGACCTCGAAACTACCGGACTCAATATCGGACGAGACCGCATCGTCGAACTCTCATACCTCAAGGTCTTCCCTAACGGAACACGAGAGAGCAAGACCTACCGGATCAACCCCGAGATACCCATACCTCCCGAAAGCAGCGCCGTACATGGCATCACCGACGACGACGTACGCGACTGCCCAAGGTTCAAAGACATAGCAAGCGAATTCGTCTGCGTCATCAAAGGCTGCGACCTCGCCGGATATAACTCCAACACCTTCGACATACCACTGCTTGCAGAAGAACTGCTGCGAGCCGGCATCGACTTCGACCTCAGAAGATGCCGCTTCGTCGACGCTTACACCATCTTCCAAAAGAAAGAGCCGCACACTCTCACCGCCGCATACCGCTTCTACTGCAACAAAGACCTCCTCGACGCACACTCCGCCAACGCCGACACACAGGCTGCCTACGAAGTGCTGTGCGCACAAGTCGAACGATACCCGGACCTGCCCGACACCATCGAACAACTCGCAGAATACTCCACACACCACCGCAACGCCGACTTCGCAGGACGCGTCAGCTACGACGCCGACGGCAACGAGATATTCACATTCGGCAAATACAAGGGACAACGACTCGACAAGGTGCTCACCTCCGACATCGGATACTACGGATGGCTCATGCAAGGCGACTTCCCCGAATACACCAAACGTATCTTCACAAGAGCCTACGTCGCCGCCAAGACAAAAAGCACACCCGCCACCACTCCTGCCAACCGCAACGAGACACCGGCCAAGACGCCCGCTCAAAACCCATCCCAACGACAAGACCCGCGAAGAAACAACAACCCGAACGGCAACTCGGCACAGACCAAGCTCGACTTCTAAACACCAACACACCACTAACCACAACACACTAACCACTACACACCAACTAACCACTACACACCAACTAACCACTATGAACAATATCACCATCCTCGGCTGCGGCTCCGCTAAACCCACGCGCACCAACACACCAAGCTCACAAGTGGTTGAGATGTGCGACAAGCAGTTCCTCGTCGACGTAGGAGAAGGAGCACAAATCACCATGCGACAAATGGGACTCCGTACCAACCGACTCGACCATATCTTCATCTCACACCTGCACGGCGACCACTGCTTCGGACTGCTCGGACTGCTCTCCACATGGGGTATGCTCGGACGCACACGAAGCATCACCATACACGCCTTCCACGACCTGCAAAAACTACTCAAACCTCTTCTCGACTACTTCTGCCAAGCAATGGACTACGAAGTGCGATTCCACGACATCAACCCCGCAAGCCACGAAGTGATATACCAAGACCGCACACTCACCGTCAGTTCTCTGCCGCTCAAACACCGAGTGCCTTGCTGCGGATTCCTCTTCGAAGAACGACAACGACTCAGACATATCAAAAAAGATATGATCGACCTATACGACATACCTCTCGCGCGTATACCCGAAATAAAAGAAGAAGCCGACTTCGTTTGCTCCGACGGACGAGTCATCGAAAACCAATACCTCACCACCGAACCTAAAGAACCACAACGATATGCCTACTGCTCCGACACCGCCTACAACGAACGACTTATACCCTGGATCGAAGGCGTCGACTGCCTCTACCACGAAGCCACATATACACAAGAGCAAGAAGCATCCGCTAAGCAATATATGCATAGCACCGCAAGGCAAGCAGCGCAAATAGCCAAAATGGCAAACGTCGGAAAACTGATAATCGGACATATATCCGCACGCATCAAAGACCAAGCTCTCAGCCTCCGGGAAGCACAACAGGTGTTCGCCAACACCATCCTCGCACAAGACAAGACCTGCTACCAAATATAAGCCACTCTACCAATGAAACAACAAACCATATATGTATGCCAACAATGCGGCGCACAAGCACCTAAACTGTTAGGACGATGCCCCGAATGCGGAGCTTGGGGCACCTACACCGAAGAAGTGGTCGGCACAACTAACAACAAACAAAAAATGCAGACGATAGGCGGCAGCGGAGCTCCAAAACTACTGCAAGACGTCGAGTCAAGAGAAGAAGACCGACTCGACATGCACAACCGAGAACTCAACCGCGTCTTAGGAGGAGGACTCGTACCGGGCAGCCTCGTACTGCTCGGCGGAGAACCCGGAATAGGTAAGTCCACTCTCGCACTGCAAGTGCTAATGCAACTTGGCGAAAAACGAACACTCTACGTCTCCGGAGAAGAAAGCACACGACAACTCAAACTCCGAGCCGAACGAATAAGTGGGAACGCCTCGAACCTATACATAATGAGCGAGACCATTCTCGACAACATCATCGAACATGTCAACCGACTCAAACCCGAACTCGTCGTCGTCGACTCTATACAGACAATTGGCAAAGCCGAACTCGACAGCGCCATCGGAAGCATCAGCCAAGTCAGAGAATGTGCATCTGCACTCATGCACCTCGCAAAACAAACCAACATACCTTTTATCATCATCGGACATATCAACAAAGAAGGCAGCCTCGCAGGACCTAAAGTGCTCGAACATATCGTCGACACCGTACTACAATTCGAAGGAGACCAACATTATATGTACCGAATGCTCCGTGCACAGAAAAACCGATTCGGCTCCACATCAGAAATAGGCATCTTCGAAATGAGACAAGACGGACTCCGAGAAGTCAACAACCCCAGCGAACTACTGCTCTCCAACAACAACGACGCACTCTCAGGCATAGCCATCGCCGCAGCACTCGAAGGCATACGTCCACTGCTCATCGAAGTGCAAGCTCTCGTCTCATCCGCCGCCTACGGCACTCCACAACGTAGCAGCACCGGATTCGACGCACGACGACTCAACATGCTACTCGCCGTTCTCGAAAAACGTATCGGATTCAAACTGCCACAAAAAGACGTGTTCCTCAATATCGCAGGAGGCATCAGAGTCACCGACCCCGCTATCGACCTCGCCGTACTCGCAGCCATACTCTCTTCCAACATGGACATCGCTATCGAACAAGGTATATGCCTCACCGGCGAAGTCGGACTCGCAGGAGAAATCAGACAAGTCAACCGAATCGAACAAAGAATAAAAGAAGCCGACAGACTCGGATTCAAGAAAATAATCATTCCCGACGGACAAAAAGTAGAACTCCCCGGAACCAAAATAGAAATCGTACCCGTAAGAAAAGTAAGCGAAGCTTTCAAAGAACTAATAATACGAAAATAACAAAAGTAAGCTCACTAAATTACGAAAATAGGCACAATTTTTGCTCAATCAAAAAAAATAGCCTATCTTTGCAGGCTAATTGTAGTTTTGTTAAGTTGAGACATACACGAAATCATATCATTGCTGCACTTGTAGCACTGTGTCTTATGTCGGTAGTGCCGGATAAGGTCGCTGCCGCTATACCTTTTTATATGCTCGACTTAGGCATCTATGGAGGTACTACCTACTATGTGGGTGAACTGCACGAACATATATTCATGAACCCAAGATACTGCGGAGGACTCTCACTGAGCTATAAATACGACTACCGATGGTCATTCACCGCTAAATCCGAATTCGACGTCATCGCCTTCGACCCTAAAAGCAACCTGCCCGACAACAAAATGATTAACACCGACGTCATTGCCGAATTTAACTTCTTCCGCTTCGACGTCGCACAATACGACCCGAGAATCAAACCCATCACACCATATATCGGACTCGGTCTCGGTTTCGCCATCTTCGGCACTAAATTCACCGACAACGCTTTATACCTGCCTTTCACCATCGGCATGAAATGGAAAATGGCTCCGAGATGGACAATGAAACTATCATGGCAACACCAACTATACCTCTTTATGGATGCCGACAAATTAGAAAACAACGCCAACTATAACAATACCTACCAAATGAACAAAGCCAACATCTTGCGAAACGACCTCTCCTCGGCACTTACCCTCGGTATAACGTTCTCGTTCGCACGCAAGAATAGCGGCTGCCGATTCTGCAAAGACTAAATGCTCTACAACCATGACATATAAACAGCAAATAAATACCGACAAACTGCCATCACATGTCGCCATCATCATGGACGGAAACGGACGATGGGCACAACAACATGGCAAAGAGCGAATCTACGGACACCAACATGGAGTGCAAGCCGTACACGACGTCACCGAAGCAGCTGCCGAATTAGGACTCGGATACCTCACGCTCTATGCCTTCTCGACCGAAAACTGGAACCGGCCACAACCCGAAATAGACGCACTAATGGTCCTGCTCGTCCAGACTATAGAAAACGAAACACCAACACTCAATAAAAACAATGTCCGACTGCTAACCATCGGAAACCTCGAACGACTGCCCGAACAAACCAAAATAAGACTGCAACGATGCATCGACGCCACCTCTAAAAACACCGGACTAAGCCTCGTCTTAGCTATCTCATACTCCGCTCGATGGGAGATAACAAAAGCTATGACCGACATCGCCAAGATGGCAAGCTACGGAGGAGTAAAACCCGAAGATATCGACGAAGAATTCGTGGCTCGACAACTAAGCACACGAAACATACCGGACCCCGACCTGCTCATCCGAACCAGCGGAGAACTCAGAATCAGCAATTTCCTGCTCTGGCAAATAGCTTACACCGAACTCTACTTCACCGACATCTATTGGCCTGACTTCACAAAAGAAGAATTCTACAAAGCTATCGTCAGCTACCAACACCGACAACGACGATTCGGAAAAACGAACGAACAACAGCAGCAATAAACAATACGCAATAACACTTTTCGTCATAACAACACCTTGAAACGACTCACGCTTCTCATATTAAGCCTCACATGCTTGCTAAACGCCTTCGGACAGCAAGCCGACACGCTATCACAAGCTGCCGAACAGACTATCGACTACTCCACACAACGCAAAACGTACGAGATAGCCGACATCACCGTCAGCGGTGCCGACAACTACGAAGACTTCGTGCTCATCGGCTTCTCAGGACTCGCCGTCGGTGAGAAAATCGAAATACCCGGAGACCAAATAACAAAAGCCATCAGACGATTCTGGAAACAAGGACTATTCTCCGACGTCAAAATAGTAGCTACCAAATTCGAAGGACAAAAAGTGTGGCTCGAAATAGCACTCAAACAACGACCAAGAATATCAGAACTAAAATTCACCGGACTCAAAAAATCCGAAAAAGAAGATATCGAACCTAAAATAGACTTGCAAAAAGGCGGACAACTGACACCTAACAACATCGACAAAACTAAGTCTATCATACGCAAACACTTCGCCGAAAAAGGTTTCCATAATGCCAACGTCGACATCATACAATACCCCGACGAACAACATCCCGGATACGTCAAAGTGGCTGTCGCAGTCGACAAAAAAGAAAAGACACGCGTCGCTAACCTCTATATCACCGGCAACAAGGCTCTGTCGCATACCCAAATCAACCATGCGATGAAGAAAACAAACGACAACCACATCACCAACCTTTTCAGAACCAAGAAATTCGTTACCGAAGAATACGAAAAAGATAAAGTCGCCGTCATCGAAAAATACAACGAGATAGGCTACCGAGACGCATACATCGTCGCCGACTCCGTCAGACCTAACCCCGAAGACCCCACAAAGGTCGATGTCTACATCACCATCAGCGAAGGTAACAAATACTACGTCAGAGACATACACTGGGTCGGCAACACCCTCTACCCTTACGACTACCTCAATATGGTTCTCGGTATCAAACGAGGAGATACTTACAACCTCAAAGAACTCAACAAACGACTACAAGAAGACGACGACGCCGTAGCTAAACTCTACACCGACCGAGGATACCTCTTCTTTAACGTCGACCCCGTAGAAGTAAAAATCGACAACGACTCCATCGACTTCGAAATGCGCATCTACGAAGGCAAACCCGCAACTATCAACGAAATCAATATAGTAGGTAACACGCGCGTGTACGAACATGTCGTACGACGCGAACTCTATACCAAACCCGGACAACTTTACTCGCAGTCAGACATCATGCGCTCACTACGAGAACTGGCACAGATGGGTCACTTCGACCAAGAAAAACTCGTGCCCGACATACAACCTAACCCCGAAGAAGGAACCGTCGACATCACATACCAACTCGAAACAAAGTCATCCGACCAACTCGAGTTCTCACTCGGATGGGGAGCAACCGGACTCGTCGGCTCCGTCGGAGTCAAATTCACTAACTTCGCCATTCAAAACCTGTTCAAACCCGAAACCTATAAAATAGTACCACAGGGCGAAGGACAGACTTTCTCACTCAACGCCAGAACCAACGGATACTACTATACCAGCGCACAACTGTCATTCCTCGAACCTTGGCTCGGAGGCAAAAGACCTAACTCGCTGTCGGTAAGCATCTACTTCGCTTCACAACACGGATACTCCAACCGCTACTATCAGGCATACCAAAACCTGTATAACTCATACGCCTCGTCGTACTACTACAACAACGGCTACTCCGACTATGCCGCACAACTGCAACAAGCCGAATCCGACCCCGACAAATACCTGCGTACGCTCGGAGCCTCAATAGGATACGGCAAACGACTGCGATGGCCCGACGACTACTTCACCTTCTACGGAGAAATATCATACCAGATGTACAAGATGAGAGACTGGCCATACCTGCTCATCTCCAACGGTACCTCTCACAACCTCGCACTCAACCTCGTACTCAGCCGAAACAGCATCGACAACCCTATCTACACCCGGCGAGGTTCGTCATTCACCATCGGACTCAAAATCACACCGCCATACTCTCTTATCAACGGCAAAGACTACTCCAAAATGTCTAACGCCGAACGATACAAACTCATCGAATATCACAAATGGCGCTTCTCCGGCAAGGTATTCACGCCGCTAACCAAAGACTCGAAACTGGTGCTCATGGCAAGAGCCGAATTCGGATACTTAGGACACTATAACAAATACGCCAAGTCACCCTTCGAAAGCTACTTCATGGGAGGCGACGGCATGTCTTCCTACACCTCATACTCCACCGAATACATCGCCATGCGTGGCTACTCATCCGGCTCACTAACACCATACGACGTCATGACCGGACGTAACATGGGATACCTCTACAACAAATATACACTCGAACTCAGATACCCCATCTCTCTCGAACAAAACGCTACCATCTGGGCACACGTCTTCGCAGAAGCCGGCAACTGCTTTAGCGACATCAACAAATACAACCCCTTCGACCTCAAACGATCACTCGGACTCGGAGTCAGAATATACCTGCCTATGTTCGGACTCATGGGTATCGACTGGGGATGGGGATTCGACGAAATCAACGGATCGAAACAATATGGTGGAAGCCAATTCCACTTCGTGCTCGGACAAGAACTCTAATAGCACACACAAATACATATCAACGTACACAATAAAAAAACTACAATATGAGACGCACACTCAAACTATTCATTATATGCCTATTAGCCTTCGCCGCTACAGCACCCGCCAAAGCACAAAAAATAGCTTTTGTCGATATGGCATACATTTTGAAGAACCTACCACAGTACGAGACAGCTAACGAGCAACTCGCACTCGTCACCAAACGATGGCAGAAAGAAATCGACGCCGCACAAAAAGAAGCCGAAGTGCTCGCGTCTAACTACAGAAACGAACAAATATTCCTCTCACAAGACCTTAAAACAAAACGAGAAGAAGAAATACTCGCAAAAGAACAAGAAGTACTCGAACTCAAACGAAAATACTTCGGACCGGAAGGAGAACTGTTCAAAAAACGAGAAAGCCTCATCAAACCTATTCAAGACGAGATATACAACGCCATACAAGAAATAGCACAAGACAAAAGATACGAAGTCGTAAAAGACAAATCCGCCGACCCGACCATGATTTTCATGTCTACCAAACTCGACATCTCTGACCAAGTGCTACAAAAACTCGGAGCTAAATAATACAAACAACAGAAAACATCAATATTCAATACAATGAAAAAATTACTCTTATCACTCGCATTAGTTCTACCTATGATTGCTAATGCCCAGAAAGTAGGTCACATCAGTACACAAGACCTTTTCCAACAAATGCCCGAACTCAAAGCCGTACAAGCTAAAATGGATTCTATCCAGTCCGACTACGAAAACCAGTTCGTCACAATGCGCGAAGAATTCAACAAGAAAATGGCTGACTACCAACAAAACGAAGCTACTATGTCTGAGTCGGTAAAACAATTCCGCCAACAAGAACTCAGCGACCTGCAACAACGACTCGAACTCTTTGCTCAAACAGTTCAACAAGACCTCCAAAAGAAACAACAAGAACTGGTAGCACCAATACAAGAACGAATGGTCAAAGCTATCAAAAAAGTGGGCGAAGACAACGGATTCACATATATCATGGACGCTGCCGCCATGGTGTATATCTCACCCGACGCCACCGACGTCATGCCGCTCGTCAAACAAGAACTCGGAATAAAATAACACACTGCAACGGCATCGTGGCTGACAACTGGTTAGAAAAACATTACGACGACTACGCCGAGCGTCGGCGACAGTGGCAACGAAAGAAAGCCAAGTCTACAGCTGCTTCACGGGAACAACAAAACCCGTGGAGCGACTGACATTGAATGCATCGACCAATATTTGTCGATCATAGCACCGCATCGACCATTATTGGTCGATTCCCCCACAAACAAACAACCCCTAAAAACCACACTCTTATGACAGAAAAGCTACAAGCCACTATCCGCGATAAGGCATGGGCACGATGGTTAGTCCTTATCCTCGTGGCATCGATGATGTTCTTTGCCTACATGTTCGTCGACATTCTCTCACCGCTCGCCTCACTGCTCAACGACACCCTCGGATGGGACCAGGGCGTGTTCGGCACCTATGCCGCAGGAGAATACCTGCTCAACGTCTTCGGCTTCCTCATCATCGCCGGCATCATACTCGACAAGATGGGAGTCCGCTTCACCGGACTGCTATCCGCCTCACTAATGGTCATCGGCGCTGCCATCAAATACATCGGCATATCCGAATGGTTCGATGCCAACAACGTCACTTGGCTCAACTCGTGGTGGACCACCATGCCGGGCTCGGCTAAGATGGCTATGTTCGGCTTTATGATATTCGGATGCGGATGCGAAATGGCGGGCACCACCGTTAGTAAAATACTCGCCAAGTGGTTCAAAGGAAAAGAGATGGCGCTCGCCATGGGACTCGAAATGGCAATCGCACGTGTCGGCGTCTTCGCTGCTATGTGGCTCTCACCTATGATAAGCGAACGCTTCGCCATCAACGGCACCAACAGCGTCACAGCACCACTGCTCTTCGCCTCACTGCTGCTCGTCATCGGACTGCTTAACTTCTTCGTCTTCACCATCATGGACAAGACCTTCGACAAACAACTCGTAGCTATAGGAGAGGCTACAGCACAGACCGACCCCGAAGACGAATTCCACGTAAGCGACCTCAAACAGATACTCACCTCTAAGATGTTCTGGATTATAGCACTGCTTTGCGTGCTATACTACAGCGCCATCTTCCCATTCCAACGCTTCGCCACCAACTTCTTGGAAGAGACACTCAGCATCACCAACGCCGAAGCTGCCGGACTGTTCAAGTGGTTCCCCATTCTTGCTATGGTGCTCACACCCTTCCTCGGAGCTTTCATCGACTACCGAGGCAAAGGGGCATCAATGATGCTCATCGGAGCACTCATCATGATACTATGCCACTCTGTCTTCGCTTTCGTCCTTCCGGCATACCCCAGCAAGACCCTCGCTCTGGTCACCATTCTCGTTCTCGGAGTGAGCTTCTCACTTGTGCCCGCGTCAATGTGGCCCAGCGTCCCTAAAATCATCGACGAGAAAGTGTTAGGCTCTGCCTACTGCCTCATCTTCTGGGTACAAAACATCGGACTATGCCTCGTGCCGCTACTCATCGGCAAACTGCGAGTCGCAACCAATGGATACCTCGTGCCTATGATCGTTTTCGCCTCGTTTGGCGTTCTCGCATTCATCCTGTCACTACTACTCAAGATAGAAGACAAACGCAAAGGATATGGACTGGAACTTCCTAATAAAAAATAAGACGCAACTGAGCGTCTCTACCGACACACGCAACCTCACTAAAGGTTGCGTGTTCTTTGCCTTACACGGACAGACATTCAACGGCAACCTCTTTGCCCTGCAAGCCCTCGAAAACGGTGCCGAATATGTCGTCGTCGACGAAGACATACCACAGACCTGCTCCATGCAACGAAGCTACCAAGGGCGTATCATACGCGTCGACAACACACTCTTAGCGCTGCAAGACCTCGCTCGCACTTGGCGACAACAATGGGCACAACTCACACCCGTCGACAACACTCTCAATCATAAAACCGTAATCGCCATCACCGGCACCAACGGCAAGACCACAACCAAAGAACTCACAGCCGCCGTTCTCGCCACACGATACCACGTCCTCTATACCCAAGGCAACCTCAACAACCAAATAGGTGTGCCACTCACACTACTCCGACTCACCGGTCAACACGACATCGCCATCATCGAGATGGGAGCATCACACCCGGGCGACATCCGAGAACTCGTCAACATAGCCATGCCCGACGCCGGACTCATCACCAACGTCGGACGTGCACACCTCCAAGGCTTCGGCTCGTTCGAAGGCGTCAAACAAACCAAAGGGGAACTCTACGACTACCTCCGGCAACACCACGGCTTCTGCTTCCGTAACCTCGACAACACACACCTGCAAGACATGGCTGCCGGACTCACCACCATCGGATACCACACCGGCACAATGATAGAAGGCACACACCTCACCGGCGACTATAACGCCGAAAACATACAAGCAGCCATCACCATCGGCAAATACTTCGGCATCGAACAACCAACAGCACTCAAAGCCGTCAGAGACTATATACCTACCAACAACCGGTCGCAAGTGGTCTCAACCAACGACAACACCCTCATCGTCGACGCCTACAACGCTAACCCCACATCCATGCAAGCTGCGCTGAAGAGCACTCTGAAGACGTATAAAGACCAACAGCTTATGTTCATCTTAGGCGACATGCTCGAACTCGGACAATACTCCGTCACCGAACACCAGAATATCGTCAACATGCTCGAAGAAAACAAACAAAACGAGGTACTGCTCGTCGGAGAACACTTCGCAGCTATTCCCACACGATACCGCACTTTCAACAACACAACACAACTCGTCCAATACCTCAAAGCTCATAAACCCACCCGACACACCATTCTCATCAAGGGGTCAAGAGGTATGAAACTCGAAACACTAATCCCATTGCTCTAACACTATGAAACGTTATCTCATCATCGCCGCCATCGCCATTCTTGCAGCAGCTGCTGCTTACCTGCTCTACGACAACCTCCACACCAAAGCTGAAATGCAGGAAATAGTAGAACAGATGAACTTCGAGAAACAGCAACTCGAAAACGAGTACGAAGAACTCGCCATACAATACGACGGATACCAAGTCGGACAACTGCACAACGACTCACTCGTCGAACTGCTCAGCGAAGAAAAACAACGTGTCCAAGACCTGCTCGAAGAACTGCGTATCACCAAAGCTACCAACGCCAGACGTATTGCCGAACTCAAAAAAGAACTCGCTACCGTCAGAGCCGTCATGGTACAATACGTACAACAAATCGACTCCCTCGACCGACAAAACAAACGACTCACCACCGAGAATAAAGAGGTCAAAAAACAATACGAGCAAGTATCCGAAAAAGCTACTCAACTCGAACAAGAAAAACAAAAACTCACCGAAGTCGTCAGCCGAGCCTCGATGATGGAAGTCACCAACCTGCAAGTCACGCTGCTCAACAACCACGACCGAAAAACCAACCGCGCGTCAAAAACCGTAAAGATACAATTCGCTTATACCGTACTCAAAAACATAACCACCGAACCCGGCATCAAAACTATCTACCTCCGTCTCAGACGACCCGACGGAGAAATCATGACCAAAAGCCCTGACAACCTCTTCCGCTTCGAAAACCAAGATATCGAATACTCCGTCAGAAAAGAATTCGAATTCACAGGCGAAGAACTAATGGACATACTATATTGGAACGTCGAAGAAATACTGCAAAAAGGTACATATAACGCCGACTTCTTTATCGACGGCAACCTCGCAGGCAGTTTCCCCTTCAAAATCGAAAAATAAAAACCGTGTACACCGCCTACCGACTCCCGGAGAAGGGGGAGGGAGTGGGTACGCCGGTTTCCAACCGGCGGCTGACAACAGGCTGACAACAGCACCTCACCACCCTCCAAATACGAGAAAGTTCAACAATATTAACATTTGTTTTGCGTAGCCCGAAAAAATAAACTATCTTTGCGACCGCAAAAGAAAACGTAAGGATACTTACTCTCTAATACCATGGACCAAGTCAAAGTAATCGAAATCAAAAAGAGCATTTTCGAAGACAACGACCGAGACGCAGACCGTCTGCGCTCAGAACTCAAACAAAGTGGTGTATATCTGCTCAACCTCATGTCAGCTCCCGGCAGCGGCAAGACCACCACTCTCATTCAAACCATCAACCTCCTGAAAGACAAAATACGTATCGCCGTGATGGAAGCCGACATCGATAGCGACGTCGACGCCGTCAAAATAAAGTCTGCTACAGGTATCCCCTCTATCCAACTACACACCGGTGGCATGTGCCATCTCGATGCCGAAATGACACGACAAGGACTCTCAGGCATCGACCTCAAACAAGCCGACCTCGTCATCCTCGAGAACGTCGGTAACCTCGTATGCCCCGCCGAATTCGATACCGGTGCCGTACGTAACGCCATGATTCTCTCCGTGCCCGAAGGACACGACAAACCCCTCAAATATCCGCTTATGTTCTCTGTATGCGACGTCGTGATAATCAACAAAATCGACGTCATGCCTTACTTCGACTTCGACCTCGAGAAATGCAAAGAGTACATTCACATGCGTAACCCAAAAGCTACCATCATTCCCGTTTGCGCCAAGACAGGTGAAGGCATCGACACCCTCGCCAACTGGCTACTTCAAGAAGTACGGGACTTCCAACGCTAACAGTAAAAACTCCCCCAACACCCCACCATTCCACCATTACACCATTACACCATTACACCATTACACCATTACACCATTACACCATTCCACCATTCCACCATTCCACCATTCCACCATTCCACCATTCCACCATTCCACCACCCCGCTACCCTGTCAAACGCGTCTCATATATGAGACGCCCAAGCTATAAACCAAGCTATAAACTATAAAAACCACCCACTCCCCATGCCAGAGATGTCAACCAAGTTTGTCCCCAAACACAAAGGCGACAAAAATCCCAACCCGAAACTCCTTAAGTTCGTACAACAAGTCACCGACCGAGTGCCCGGAAAAATCAAGATGACAACCGATGCACCGGAATACTGGGGACTCGCATGCATCTTCGAAGACGAGATGGACGCCACCACCAGAGAGGCTTCGCTCGACCTGCTGCTCGACATGATATCCAAGAAGTTCCTGCAAGTACGCGAACACCATAAGTACAGAGAATTGGTACAGTGGAACCGCAAAAAACACTATACCCCCGACGACGAGTCGTTCGACGACCTGCTACAAAAACTTGCCGAGTTCGGTATGGTGGAGTTCGACTACGGAGACCACTATACCAAACAAGGACCTGTCATCGGCACCGGATATAACTTCGAAGACCGTGAGTACTGGGTGCCTATGTTCGTGCCCGGCAGTGCCGAGTATACCAACATGTCCACCTACCTGATGGACAAACACCCCGAACTCGCCATGTTCTTCGAACGTATGACCTTCCTGCCGCTCGAAAAGGTAACACCTATGGTGCCTATGGGAGGTGCAGGTATAGGTATGCACGTCATACCCGTCGAAAAAGCCATCTCTATGGTCAACGAGACAGCCGACATCGAACATATATCTTACTGGCTACAACGCTATTCCGGGCACCTCGCTGTCGGTATCTGCTCGTGCCGATATGGCAGAAAAAAACTCGACGAAGGCTGCGCCGACGACTACCGCGACTGGTGTATCGGAGTCGGAGATATGGCTGAGTACCTCGTCGAAACTAACAGAGGACACTATATCACCTACGAAGAGTGCATGGCGATACTCAAAAAAGCAGAAGACAACGGCTTCGTTCACCAGATAACCAACATCGATGGTGAAGGTAAGATCTTCGCCATCTGCAACTGCAACGTCAAGATATGCAACGCACTGCGCACCTCACAACTCTTCAACACGCCCAACATGTCGCGTAGCGCATACGTTGCCAAAGTCGACCCACAGAGCTGCGTGGCTTGCGGCAGATGCGTCGAATACTGCCCCGCCGGAGCCGTCAAACTCGGACAGAAACTATGCACCTCGCACGGACAAATAGAATATCCTAAACAAGAACTTCCGGACGCCGCTAAATGGGGACCCGAGAAATGGACAGAAGACTACCGCGACCGCAACCGCATCAACTGCTACCCCACCGGCACCTCACCCTGCAAGACAGCTTGCCCCGCACATATAGCCGTACAAGGCTACCTCAAGAAAGCTGCAGAAGGTAAATACCGCGAAGCACTCGAACTCATCAAACGAGAGAACCCATTCCCCGCTGTATGCGGACGTATATGCAACCGACGCTGCGAAGACGCATGCACAAGAGGAACCATCGACAACCCCATCGCCATCGACGCCGTCAAGAAGTTCATCGCCGAACAAGACCTCAAAGCCGAAACACGCTTCGTCCCTGAAATCAACATAGCCTCTTCCGTCATCGACCACTGGGAAGAGAAGATTGCCATCATCGGTGCCGGACCCGCAGGACTCAGCTGCGCCTACTACCTCGCCGTTGCAGGCTACAAACCAACAGTATTCGAAAAGAACGAACAACCCGGAGGCATGCTCCGCTATGGCATCCCTTCATATAAACTCGACAAACAAGTCATCGATGCCGAAATCGACATCATGCGACAGATAGGAGTCGAGATACGTACCGGCGTAGAAGTCGGAAAAGACATCACCATACAGCAGCTACGCCAACAAGGCTACAAAGGCTTCTACATCGCTATCGGATGCCAAGGCGGACGACTCCCGGGCATACCCGGAGACACTCTCGAAGGTACAACCACCGCCATCGACTTCCTACACAACGCTAACTGCGGACAGCAGAAAGTAAGCGGCAAAGTAGTCGTTGTGGGAGGAGGAAACGTAGCTATCGACGCAGCACGTGTAGCGCTGCGAAGCGGAGCCGATAGCGTCACCATGCTCTCACTCGAGACAGAAGACATCATGCCCGCATCCAAAGAAGAACGACGAGAAGCAAGAGAAGACGGCGTCGTCATCAACCCGGGATGGGGACCAAAAGAAGTGCTCGGAAAAGACAAAGTCACAAGCATCACCTTCAAACGCTGCACATCCGTCTTCAACGCCGAACATAAGTTCGCACCCGAGTACGACGACAACGACACCATCACTCTCGACGCCGACCTCGTCATCTTCGCTATCGGACAGACAGTAGTGCTCAAAGACCTGCTCAAAGAGACTAAGGTCGAGTTCTTCCGTGGCGTTTACCCCGTAGCCGACAAACTGACATACCAAACAGCCGAACCCGACATCTTCGTCGGAGGAGACGTCTTCACAGGACCTAAGTTCGCCATCGACGCCATAGCAGCAGGCAAAGAAGCAGCTGAGTCGCTACACCGCTTCGTGCAACACGGACACATGACCATCGGACGTAACCGACGCGACTTCATCGAACTCAACAAACAAGATATCGTCGTCGAATCATACGACAACAGCTCACGCCAGCAAGCTGCCGACGTCGAACAGAAAAGCCGCTTCGCCGAATACCACGGCACTCTCACCGAAGAACAGGTCAAGAAAGAGACGGCACGATGCCTCGGATGCGGAGCCTCCATCGTCGACCAAAACCGCTGCATCGGTTGCGGTATTTGCACCACCAAATGCGCATTCGACGCTATACACCTCTTCCGAGAAAACCCCGAAGCTTCACACATGGTGACTTCCGAAAAGAAGTTCAGCGCCATTCTGCCATATATGATCCGAAGAGCCGGGAAAATAGTCATCAAGGGCATCAGCAAATAACACTCAGCATGCACGAACTCGGAATCGTATTCTACATCATCCGCGACGTCAAGAAGGTGGCGGAAGAAAACGCCGTCAAACGCGTCGCCACCGTCGTGATGAACATCGGCGAAGTGTCGACTATCGTGCCTGAGTACCTCACCGACTGCTGGCGATGGGCTGCCGACAAAGAAGAAATTCTCAAAGGCTCAGAACTCAAAATAGAACCCATCACCGCACTGACACATTGCGACAACTGCTCAAAAGACTACCCTACCTTAGCCTACGGAAAGACATGCCCACACTGCGGCAGTCCAAACACATGGCTCCTGCAAGGCAATGAAGTCGAAATAAAACAAATAGAAGTAAAAACTTAGTGTTCTGATAATAAACAATCAGAAATCAATAAGCAATAAGAAATAAAAAATCAAAAATAATATGGCTTGCTTTATCGTACCACTCACCCAGGCGATAGCCACTTCTGTCTATCGCAAGACAACAACACCCAAAGACACCTTTTTAGGTCGTAACCTCGCCTCACTCGAGAAAATGCTATGGGGAGGCTCAGTCATGCTCGTCGTCGACCATATCATCAATGGCGAACTCACATGGCGATTCCCGTTCTTCACCGCTCTCGAAACAGAAGGAGGAGGTAGCGTCATGCTCAACGAAATACTCACCGTCGGACTGCCTATCTCGCTCGCTGTCACAGCCGTATGGGCAGCATGGTGCTTCGTCAAAGAGCATCGCACCGTCGCTAAAGCATAAATACAATTAACCAAATACCATTATTAACCAAATTTTATAAAACTATGTTCTTTCAAGTTTATGGCGAACACGCCTTGGCTCAATGGGGAATGTTGCTTGTAGTCCTCGTTGGCCTTATACTCTTCAATGAGTTTGCTCGTCGCACCAAATGGGGCGGAGCTATCACTTTCTTTGCCATTCCTCTGGCACTCACCGTTTACTTCATCGCTATCGCCGTTGGAGCACGAATGGGCGCTGAGTGGGCTGTCAACAACCAGACACACATCTACATGAATGGCTGGTTCCACTATGCTAAGCTCTATGCAGCTCTCACCGGCTGTATCGGCTTTATGATGATTAAGTACGAGTGGGGGATCGGTAAACAACACTGGTTCAAACCCTTCCCATTCATCATCGTCGCTATCAACATCCTCATCGCTGTATGCTCCGACTTCGAATCGGCTATCATGGGATGGAACAAATGGTGGCTCTCGTCAGAAGGCGTTTGGCTCTATGGCGGATGGCACAACGTTTTCAACGGCGTTGCCGGACTGCTCAACATCTTCTGTATGACAGCGTGGTGGAATGTATACCCATCGAAAGACCGCAAAGACATGATCTGGGCTGACATGACATGGGTCTACATCCTCGTTTACGACATCTGGAACTTCGCTTATACCTACAACTGCCTGCCTACTCACAGCTGGTATTGCGGTATCGCTCTGCTGCTCGCTCCTACCGTAGCTGCTCTGCTTTGGAACCGTGGCGGTTGGATCCAGAACCGTGCTAACACCCTCGCCATCTGGTGCATGTTCGCACAGGTATTCCCGCTCTTCCAAGAGACCTTCAAAGACGGATTCCAAGCCTTCAATTGGGCTGTACTCCCCGTACAATATGTCAACGGTATCGACACCGTTACAGCTATCTACGCTGCTGCCGGAGGTGAGGCTGCCGCTACAGGCACCACCGTCGTGGCAGAAGGCGCTACAGCTGCTAACCCTACTGCTATGCTCGTCATCTCAGCTCTCGCTCTGATCACCAACGCCATAGCTCTCGGTTACATCTGCTACCAGGCTAAGAAACGTCATATCAACCCCTACAAGGAAGACGTCTTCGTTGACCAGAAATACTACAAAGACGCTATCGCACGCGCTGAAATCAACTAATCAGCCAGCGTCTCCGTCCATTTCAGACATCAGACAGCGTCTCCGTCCATTCCGTCGAAATTTAATTTCGACACACTAAAAAAAATTTCAACACACAAAAAACAGCAGTGCCGGCATAGCCGGCACTGCCTTTTTCTCCGTCCATTTCGTCGAAATTTAATTTCGACACACTAAAAAAATTTCAACCACAAAAAAAACAGCAGTGCCGGCATAGCCGGCACTGCCCTTCTCTCCGTCCATTCCGTCGAAATTTTATTTCGACACCAAAAACAGCGGCCCGCCTTCCCTACGCCCAGGCGTCGTATCTGCCGTCGTCATCGGGGTAGTCGTCGATATCGGGGTCATCGGGGTCGGCAAGCATGTCGTCGATGGTGGCTGCCCACTCCTCATCGCTGTCGAGGCTGAACTCCGGCGCATCGAACACCGGCTCGTAGTATTTAGATATCTCGTCGTGGTACTCTGTCAGCCGCCCCTCTTGGTGTGCTATCACCGTCTCGGCAAGCAACCGTTTCGAACCGAACCGTGCTCCCTCTAAGGCGATAGAGTCCACATAATCCAAGTCGCGGTCTATCAGATGATCGTGCATCATCTTCCATAGCTTCTCCGCGCACTCTGCCGAATCATAAATCACACCGCGAGAATAGGCTGCAAACGCCTTCTCGTAACTCTGCTCGAAGCCATACGAGCCATCGTAATACATGTCGCCCAACTGCTCCCACGCCGACACATCGCACAGCTCGGCGGCTTGACTGAACAGCGAGTGTATCAGCTCATGACTACTTTGCATCATGTTATATCTGAGCTTATGTCGCTCTATGCCGTCTTCTTTGTTATATAACGCTTTGTAAGTGTCGTAGCATCGCATCTCACGAGCTGCGTCTAAGAAGAAAGCACCGCTCGACAGGCGCTGCAGGCCCTGCTGCATATAGTGGTCATACTCTTTGGTCATCACAAGCGCATCTATCTCGTCACCATAGCCTGAGCCTACGATAAGGTCGGTATATGCCGCGAGGATACCCGCTTCGAGCGCTTTTCGGTAGTCATCCATCACCCGTGTGCGCCCCACACGACGCTCCTTGGCGGTCGCACGATAGTAGTACCAATAGCCGTTCACGGCTATGCCGGCTGCCTCGTCTTGCGCTATATATTGGTCGGCAAGCTCCACTGCTTTCTCTACCTGTGCTTCGCGGTAGTGCTTGCCGAAACACAACTCTTGCAACTGGTATTTCTTTGCCAACTCGCTACCCATCGAAAGGGCTTTGGTCAGTAGCGCATCGGCCTTCTCCCAATCGACGGTACCTATGTCGCCGTATTCGTATACCATAGCCAAACCGGCTATGGCATCAGGCAACCCCTGATCTGCAGCAGCTTGCATGTTACGATACGAGATCCACAGCGACTCCTCACCCCCTCTCACTATACTCTGCCAGCGGGCATAAGCATACTGAGCATAGCGGTTGCCCTTCTCTGCCTCTTGTATTAACGGATCTATGGTGCTATCGAAGTCAAGCAAACGCACCGGACCCTTTTCCATAAAAAGTCGCAGGAAAGCAAGCTCCGCCTGTTTGTCGGTCGCCAACACAGGCAGCGTAGCGCTAACTATTTGGTCGTACTGACCATCATAAAGCATTTGCAGATAGTTCATGATCTTTGATTTCTAATTTAGGTTTACACATTTCACATTTATGGCTTCCTATTGCCTATTAGTCGAACATCACACCGGGGTTCAGTATGTTCGGACTACTCCATTCGATGCCGCGTTTGGCAAGAGCCTTACGTTTCTCTGCCCAATAGGCGAAGCAGAAGCCCATACCCCGTGGTGTATCCACCAGACTCGAATATGCCTCGTGCTCAGCCTCATCTATTACCGCCTCGTACTCCGCCGTCCACTCAACGGGGTCGCTCTTGAGCTTACTCTCTGTCTTGATATCGGCAAAGCGCCCCGCGTCGGCTGCCTCTATGTTAGCCTCCAACTCTGCTATTTCGTCGCGCAATTCATCGGTGATCTTCAGGTCATGTTGCTCTACCGCTTCTATATACTCGAGTATGTCGAGCTCCGTCTGCTTGAGTTGAAGAAGCAGACGAGGGTGCTCGTACACACAATCTGCCATGTCGCGGGTCGCCACGTAAGCTGCCCCAAGCGTATGCTCAAACTGACCCAGATGCCCCGCTAAACGTATCACTTCGCGAACCATCGGAGTGATGACACTCGTGTCGCCCTGTTCTTGCAGTATCTTCTTTGCTCGATTGCAATACTCAGCGCAACGGTCTATATACGAATTCAATGCCTCCGACGTCGACTCCAACTTCTCAACCTCAGCCTTATCCTCAGCCTTATCCTCAGCCTTATCCTCAACCTGAGCCTTATTCTCAGCCTCTGTCTCAGCCTCTGTCTCGTCTGCATCCGACAGATAATACTTCTCTATCTCGTTTTTGTAGTCTTGCAATTCGCCATTTTTGTAAGCCTCCACCACTACCGATCTGAGTAGGTCCGACCCACATCGTGTCCCTTTCAAAGCATAGTACGCTATGGTATGCTCATCGAGTTGTATCATATCTAAGTACGCCATATCTACCAGGCGCTCATAACCGTGGCAGTCGTCATGAACGGCAGCCATTGCATAGCAGTTGTGGGCAAGTTCAATGTCTGTTTTATTCCCCAACTTTCCTTCTCGGAATATATCTCCAAGTTCTATCATGGCTACCGTATTTCCCAATGTCGCCGACTTATTCAAAAGCGAGAAAATATGCTGAGCCACAGCATCGCGTTTGGGCAAGTTGTTTTTCACTATATCGTCGAAGTTTTCTATCAGTTCTAACGCTCCGGCACATATAGCTGCCGCATCAGAGTGGTCGGCTGCTTGCAGTAGCAACATATCGTACTGATTCTTGTAGATGAGTGTATCACCATTGCCGTAGCCACGTATGTATGCCGTATAAAACCATGCTTGGATAATACCGAGATCGCGCGCTTTCTCATAATCAGGCAAAGCCGACATGCGGTCTACAAGGTCTTCGACGGCACTTGCACGAATGAAATACCAAGCGCCATTAGCCGGCAGACCACGCGCTTCGTCCTGAGCTATCAGCTTATCTGCCAAGGCAAGAGCTTCAGCCGGCTGCGGCTCTGCGTCATCCGCCCCGTAAGCCAACTGCCTCAGCTTCCTCCACTTTGCCAACAGACTGCCTCCCGCAAACGCTTCCTCCAGCAACTCTTGCGACCTCTCAAGGTCGACCTCACCATAGTCACCAAAAACATAGGCTATCGACAGCGCTGCACCGGCCTCGGCTAAACCTGCCGCATAAGCCTGCTCAAACAGACGCAGCGACAACTCCGAAGAATCGGACGACGGTACCTTTATCGAATGCCAACGACCGTAGGCATATTGTGCATACGCATTGCCTTGGGCTGACTCCTTCTCAATCAGCTCTACCGTCGACTTGCTCAACAAAAACAGGTTTTCGCGTATCATGAACACGCGCAAAAAAGCTTCAGCTGCCATGACATCAGACTGAGCCAAGGCAATAGTCGACACAACGACCTCATCAAACTTGCCTTCTGCAAATAATTCAAAGTACTTCATGATTTTAGATTTTAGATTTCTAATTTATGTAAAGAATTGTTATACAGCCCGCACAACCATTCTCGTTTTTATAAACAACCATTCTCGTTTTTATAAGCACGGCAATTGTATTGCCGTGTCCCTCACCATCCTCCTCCAATTAATCAGTCACTAATCGTCGTTTACGCTAATTTAAGCGGGAAACTTTAGTAGCTTATTACCAATCAGATTTACCATTATTCGCTTACTTTCACATATAGTGAGCCGTAAGAATAGCTCAGACCTATTTTGTCTATAAACTTGAACTTGCCATACTCCGCAAACACCTCGTTTACTCCGTATTGGAACAGCACACCATCTTCTCTAACTTCTGTCAGTGTCAGCTTCCCGAACCGACGCCCCACTTCGCTACGCCACCACGAGCTGGTTACTATCATCACCAGATTCTGACCGGGCTGCACCTCGGCGGAATCGATAATGCCTTCATACGAAGAGCTGTTCTGTATGCCGGGATCGCTCGATGTCACATCTCCTATAACTTTAATTGTTGCCATAATCTATATTTATTTAGTATTATTGTCGACTATTATCGCTGTGTTAATATCTCTGTGTTAACTCCGGTTACGCCGGTTTCCAACCGGCGCCATATCCGCACGGCATTCCCCCACCACCAATGTTTATTATTTTAACCCGATTTTAACTTTCGCCCATTTTTAACCACCAAACCTACCCCCCTCTATTTCAACGCCTCAACCGTGACTCACTCCTGTCATGTTCCTGTCATATTCCTGTCTATATCCTGCCACAAACCCGCAATACACCAATAACACACTGAGGTTGTGTATCTTACCAATATGCCACAAATATTAAAATAACATTAAACTCTAACCCTCTAAACACTAAAACTCTAAAACCTAAACACTATCCTCACTAAAATTAGCCATAGCAATAAATTTGTAACTCGGAAAACAACATTTACGCGGCAAATGTACAAATATATTTTCATCTACGCAACAAAAATTAGGATATTTAGCATAAATATATTATCTTTGCCGCGTAATCACTATTTTTACTAACCGAAAAGCACAATTTCTACTAACCGATCATCACTGTTTTTACTAACCGAAAGCACAATTTCTACTAACCCATTAAAAATTCTACCATTATGCTCATCCTTTTCATCTGCACGGGCAATGTCTCGCGCTCAGCTGTAGCCGAGTGCATCTTACGTACGATGGCTGCACGCTCGTCAAGAGGCGATATCGAGGTCGCTTCTGCCGGAACACATGACATGGACAGCGAGGCGTTCGACACTATGATGGTGGCAGCAGCCGCAAAACACGGGTACCAACTCTCAGGGCACTCCAAACGCATGACAGCTGACCTGCTGCAACGCGCCGACCTCATTCTCACCATGGACTTCTACCAGTACGTACAAGTGCAACGCGAACTGCCATACGCTCAATGGAACAAGCTATATATGATAAACCGATACTGCTACGGCACCGACGCACCTATCGACGACCCATATAACGAAGCCGAATACGATGCCGCTGTAGACAAGATAGAAGACTGCTGCCAAATCATCCTCAGCAAGTTATAAAAGTAAAGAGGCACATTATAAAAGTAATGAGGCACCACCCCAAACTCGTCTCATGACCACTTTCCGACTCGTCTCATGACCACTTTTTTATCTCCAAGGCAAAAAAAATTTGCCCGTGCAAGAAAAAAGTATTATCTTTGCAGCCGTTTTCGCTCAAAACCGTCGCTAATAACGACTAACACTGAAAGGGGGTAACAAACTCTACAAATCAGACACACCTAAATATCAACCACATATCTATCGCTTAGCACTTATTGCGGACACAAGCCGACAATAATTATATGCGTTGCGCAGTGTCAGAAGTGCAAATATAACTCAAACAAGAATTTTTAAACAAAACTAATTATGATAGTAGTACCTGTAAAAGAGGGCGAGAATATCGAGCGCGCCCTGAAGAAATTCAAACGTAAATTCGAAAAAACCGGCGTTGTGAAAGAGCTCCGCCGCCGTCAACAGTTCGAAAAACCGTCAGAGAAGAAACGCGAGAAGATGATGCACGCCATCTACGTTCAGCAGCTTCACGCTCACGATGACAAATAAATCTAAACACAAAAGAAGACACCATTCAAGGTGTCTTTTTTTATACGTTAGCTGTTTATTTATACGTTAGGTGTATCTTATATCAACTCTAAACAATCCGCCGGCCAGAAACCGGCGTACCCGCGCACACTTAACTCTAAACACTAAACTTCTCTAAACTCTAAACACTAAACACCAAATACCAAACAAAATTGCAACCTCTACATAGCAATAGGAAACTTTTATACATAAAAAGTTTCCGAGTTTACCCCACCGCCCGCATACGGGCATTATTTTTGTAATAAGTCAAAGGCAATATCAGGCTCGGAAATACATACCGGCGCCACAGCCACAACATGGAAAGTCAGAAACAAGAAATAATAGACGTAGCCCTTGCCAAATTCAAGGAATATGGTATCAGGAGCGTAACAGTAGACGAGATATGCCGAGAGATAGGCATGTCGAAAAAGACGTTCTACAACTATTTCCCTGCCAAAGACGACCTCATAACAGCCGTACTCGACAGCATGAACCAAAGCGTAGAGAACGCTGCCAACGCGTATATGAACGGCAAGTCAGCTCTCGACTGCATCAAGATACTCTCTGAGATGCCAAGCAAAGTAGGCGACGTATACAAAGTACCGCCGTTCATCAATGACCTCAAGAAATACTACCCACAGATCTATAAACGTCATGCACTCAATGTACATAACTCTACCAAGAACCTGCTGATGCAACACCTTAAAGCAGGCATCAGCGAAGGCATCTACCGTGCCGACCTCGACGTAGAGATGTGCGCTGTGATGTATTCTATTCTGCAACAAAGCTTCCTTCGTAACGAAGAGACAATACAAACCGTCAGTCCGCGCCGATTAGTGAGCTTTGCCATGGAATCGTTCTTCCGCTCAATACTAACACCCGAAGGCGAGAAGAAGCTAAAGTCAGACCGCTACGCTGTTAGAGGTTAGACCGCTACGCTGTTAGAGGTTAGACCGCTACACTGTTAGAAGTTAGAACTAATTAAACAATAAACATACAATGAGAAAAAGAAGTATTATTTTTGCGGTATGCATACTGCTAAGTGTTGGTGCCTTTGCCGACGACCGTGTGATAGCGGCGGCAAGCTCGCAGCAGAGCCGTCCGACCCCTCCTACCTCTCTGTCGCTGACACTTAGCGAAGCACAAGACTATGCCATACGCGAGAACCGCACACTCAGAAACGCCTCACTCGCCGTACAAGAGGCGTATGCACAACGCTGGCAGACAATAGCAGCCATGCTACCCTCTGTCGACGGTAGCTATACCTACAGCAACTACTGCGGCTATAGCGCAGAACTAAGCACAGCTATGGGAGCTATGAAAATCAACATGCCCAACGTAGGAGCACTCGGACTCACCGCTTCGGTAGGCATCAACGGACAAGGCATTGTGGGTGCACTGCTCAACAACATCGCTATCGACATGAAGAAGATAGCACTCGAACAGTCGGAAAGCGACCTGAAAGCCAGCATCACCACCAGCTACATCAGCATCTTAGTGCTCGACGACATCGCACAACTGCTCGACAGCAGCCTCAACAACATCGAAAACCTTGCACAGATAACGCAAAACACCGTCGATGCAGGAGCCGCCGAACAGACCACAGCCGACCAGATAAAAGTGCGTATCAACACTCTGAAAAACAACATCAACTCCAACAAACGGAACATCGAACTTGCCAAAAACTCGTTGCGCGTGCTGTTAGCTGTACCGGCCGAGACAGAGCTTAACCTCACACAGTCGCTCGACCAACTGCTGTCTGCCGACAACATCATGCAGTTGCTTGGCGAACATTTTAATATCAACCGTAACCTCAGTTACCAACAGCTCGAGAAGTCGACAGAACTGGCTCGACGCAACGTACACATGGCAGCATGGGCTTACGGACCGACAGTGAGCCTGGCATATAACTACTCCAACCAACAATACTACGGCGAAGGAGGTATGCGTATGACACCGCCTAACCTCGTACAGGTAAGCGTGAGAATGCCACTATGGTCGAGCGGAAAAAGAGCTGCCGCAGTGGTGGAAAAGAAGATAGCATACGAAGAAGCAAAAAACACACTCGACGAGACTACCGACAATCTCGAAATAATGTATCAACAGATGCGTTTTAACCTGCAAAATGCCTTCGAGACTTATATGAACGAGAAGGAGAACATCGCAGTGACCGAGCGGGTCTTTCAGTCGACAGCCAACAAATTCAATTGGGGTGCCGCCTCTAACCTCGAGCTCACCAACGCCAGCAACGACCTCATCTCGGCGCAGTCGACATACGTACAAGCAGTACTTACACTCGTCAACGCACAAGTCGACCTCGAGCAATTCCTTAACAACAAGTAATAACATATAACAAGACATATACAATGAAAAAATCATTCTTATTCGTTGCAGCATTAGCATTAGTGTTTAGCGGCTGCAAGAAGTCAGCAGCCACCAACGGCACCGAGCAGTCTGACGAACGCGTTGAGCAGGTGCGCACCATAATACTGCAACCTCGCCAGATACAAAGAGAGATAATCCTGTCGACCAACCTGCAAGGCTATCTCACACAGAACGTAGCTCCTTCGATAACCGGCAAGATAGAACATATCTACTGCGAAGTAGGCGACCGTAAAGCCAAGGGCGACACCTTAGTGAGGATGGACCAAACCCAATACCGCACCACCAAAGTGGCAATGGCTAACCTCGAAGTGGAATACAACCGCATGCAGCAGCTACTTCGAACCGGTTCGGTGAGTCAACAACAATACGACCAGATAAAGTCGCAGTACGACCAGACCAAAGAGAACCTGCAGTTCCTACGTCAGAACACCTTCGTAAAAGCACCATTTGCAGGTGTTATCTCAGCTAAGACATACGAAGACGGCGAGCTCTATAGCGGGCAGCCTATCGTGGTTCTCACACAAATCAACAAACTCAAAGCTCTGATAGCCATCCCCGAGACCTACTTCCCGCTTATCAAAAAAGGTATGCCGCTTACCCTCAAGTCGAGCATCTACCCCGACAAGACTTTCCCAGCTACCGTGGAGGTCATCTACCCCACCGTCGATGCCTCATCGCACACCTTCCAAGTGAAGATTGTGATACCTAACAACAGCGAGCTGCTGCGACCCGGTATGTACGTTACCACTACCCTCGGCTTAGGACACGACAATGTCATCGCAGTGCCTTATCAGAGCGTAGAGAAGCTTGTGGGTGCCAACGACCGCTACGTCTTCATCGTCGAGAACGGCAGAGCCAAACGTATACCCGTCACTCTCGGACAGCGCTTCGACCAGGATATCGAAATCATTGCGCCGGAGATAAAAGCCGGAGTGGAATATGTATGCACAGGTCAGCATAAACTTGTTGACGGAGTAAAAGTTAATGTCGCTAACGACCTTTAATTAGAACGCTGCGCTGTAGGATGTTAGAACGCTGCGCTGTAGGAACAGACCTCGTGTCTGTCCGCCGGTTACAAACCGGCGCTCCATCTAAACACTAAACCTTTCTCAACACTAAACTCTAAACACTAAACTCAAACATGGCTATCTATAAATCAGCGATAGAAAAACCTATAACGACGGCTCTTATCTTTGTCGCCGTTATAGTGATAGGTATCTTCTGCTACTTGCAGCTGCCTATCGACCAGTTTCCTGAGATGGACCCTCCATATATCACCGTGATGACCACCTACCCGGGGGCTTCAGCCTCTGAGATGGAGACCAACGTGACCAAGATAATGGAGAACGCGCTCAACTCTGTTGACCATCTCAAGCATATCACCTCTCAGTCGAAAGACAACATCTCGATGGTGACCCTCGAGTTGGAATGGGGTTCGAACATCGACGAGGCGGTCAACGATGTGCGGTCGTTCGTCGACATGACGCGTAACAACCTGCCCGACAACTGCGGCACACCTATCATCTTCAAGCTCTCGACCTCGGCGATGCCTATCTGCCAGTATTCTATTACTGCCGACGAGACATACGCAGGTCTTGACAAGATCCTCAACGACGAGGTGGTACCGCAGCTCAACCATATCGACGGCATCGGTAACATCTCGCTTTCCGGTGCTCCCGACCGCTACGTCTATATCAACCTCGACCAACAGAAACTCGACGCATACGGGCTGACGCTCGAGCAGGTCGGACAGGTGGTGAGTGCCAACAACCTCAACCTCTCGTCCGGCACGGTGAAGATGCCGCAAGAGCAGTATCAGATGCAGGTGCGCTCCGAATATATCGAGTCGTCGGAGATAGAGAACCTGATGGTGACGATGACGCCCCAAGGACAGCAAGTGTTCATCCGCGACATAGCCACCGTCAAAGACACCATCAAAGACCTCTCGCTCGATGAGAAGACCAACGGTCGCGAGGCTGTCAGACTCATCATAGCCAAGCAGACAGGCGCCAATACCGTGGAGGTCTGCCGCGAAGTACGTAAAGAGCTGGCACAGATACAGCAACAGCTGCCTACCGACGTTAAGATAGAGAAGATATACGACTCGTCGGAAAACATACAGAACTCTATCAACTCGCTTGAGGAGTCGGTGCTCTACGCCCTGCTATTCGTGGTATTGGTAGTGCTCTTCTTCCTTGGCAAATGGCGCGCCACCATCATCATCGGCATCACCATACCTATCGCCCTTATCGTAGCCTTTATCTACCTTAAAGTCGCCGACTCGTCGATCAACATCATCTCGCTTTGCTCGCTTACCATTGCCATCGGTATGGTAGTGGACGACGCCATTGTGGTACTCGAGAACATCACACGGCACGTCGAACGCGGTGAGGACCCACACGAAGCAGCCATCTATGCCACCAACGAGGTGTGGGTCAGCGTCATCGCTACTACCTTAGTGCTTGTGGCTGTGTTTGTGCCACTGACGATGCTTACCGGTATGGCAGGTATCATGTTCCACGAGTTAGGATGGATAGTCACTGTAGTATGCTGCACCTCTACCCTTGTCGCTATCTCGCTGACGCCTATGCTCTCTTCGAAGCTACTGAAAGCCAAGAAGGTGCATGTCGATGCAGATGGTAACCTCATCGATGACGAGAAAGGCAAGCGCTCGTGGTACGACCGTACCGTAGTACGTTTCCTCGACATCGTCGACCACTACTACGCCCGTTCTCTTGGCTGGTGCCTCAACCATAAGGTTGCTACCTTCCTCATCCTCATCGCATTCTTCGTCGCATCACTCATACCTGTCTTCATGGGTAAGATAGGTACCGACTTTATGCAGCAGCAAGACAACGGACGTCTGTCGGTATCGGTTAAGCTTCAACGCGGTACTCGTATAGAAGAGACGCTGAAGACAGCTCGCCGACTTGAGGCACGCTTCGTGGAACTCGTACCGGAGATTGAGCTTATCAACACCTCAGCAGGTTCGAACGACGATGCTTCTATCGCTGCTATGTTCTCGTCGACGATGAACAACAAGATCTCGATGACAGTGCGTCTGCCTAAGAAATGGCAACGTGACCGCTCGATATGGGAGATAGCCGAGGTGCTGCGACAAGAGATGGCTCGCTATCCCGAGATTATCGAATACCAGTGTAATGTAGCCGGCGGCATGGGTGGTGGTAGCGGCAACACCGTAGACCTTGAGATCTATGGATATGACTTCGACCGCACCTCGCAACTTGCCGAGCAGTCCAGACAGCTTATTTCGGCTCTTCCGGGTGCCCGCGACGTCAATATCTCGCGTGAAGACGACCGTCCGGACATCAAGATCACTGTCGACAAAGAGAAGGCTTCGCGCTTAGGACTCTCGTCGGCTACCATCTCAACATATCTGCGCAACCGAGTGAGCGGTATGGCTTGCGGCTACCTTAAAGACGACGGTTCGGAATATGACATTGTCGTCAGATTGGACGAAGAAGACCGCAACTCTATTTCAGACATCACCGACCTGACCATTCCTACCGCCACAGGCAAGACCGTCAAGCTGTCGGAGGTGGCTCAGGTGGGCGAGTACTGGGCACCACCTACCATCGAGCGTAAGTCGCGTCAGCGTATCGTGACGGTGAAGGTGACACCATACGAGACCTCACTGGGTGAGTTGGCACAGGCCATACAGGCTCAGGTGATACCTCAGCTCGACATACCCGTAGGATATTCGACGCATATAGGCGGTAACTACGAGACTCAGCAAGACACCTTCCGCGACATGATACTGCTTGCAGCACTCATCATACTGCTGGTGTTCATCACCATGGCATCGCAGTTCGAGTCACTTCTCAAACCTTTCATCATCATGTTCACAGTGCCGTTTGCTCTGTCGGGTGTCGTCATAGCCTTATGGCTCACAGGTCGCTCGCTTGATATGATTGGTGCTTTAGGATTGGTACTGCTGGTAGGTATTGTAGTAAAGAACGGTATCGTGCTTGTGGACTATATCAACCTGATGCGCGAACGGGGCTATGCTCTCAACGACGCCATTCAGATGTCCGGCGAGAGCCGTATTCGTCCTGTGTTGATGACAGCCTTCACCACCATCCTCGGTATGATACCTATGGCTGTCAGCTCTGGTGAAGGAGCAGAGATGTGGCAACCGCTCGGTATCGTTGTCATAGGCGGTCTGACAGTATCTACCTTCCTCACACTATACGTAGTGCCTGTTCTCTATGGAGCCATGTCGAAACGCGGCGAGAGAGACAAACAAAAGAAACTGCGCGAGAAGTTCATCTTCCTTAATATCAAAGTAAAAGACAACCAATAAGAATAGAGTTCACTAATATGAAATCAGTCTTCATCATCTATAATCAAGCCAACACAGAACGTGTTGAGTACATGCTCGACATGTTAGAGATCCGCGGCTTCACTATGTTCGAACAGGTGCAGGGCAGAGGTACCAACAACGGCGAGCCTCGCCGTGGCACCCATACCTGGCCCGAGATGAACTCAGCTATCATCACCGTCATACCCGACGACAAACTGCATGAGCTGCTCGAGGCAGTACGCAAACTCGACATGAGAAATCCGGAAGTGGGCGTCAGAGCCTTCGTCTGGAATATCGAACAGACAGTGTAAGGCACCGATGGGCAAGTACGATTACTCGCTCTAATACATTCCCGCATAACAAAAGCAACAAACCACTCAGTAAGGCATATTACCCTCCTGAGTGTTTTGTTTTATATTGACACTAAACGCAATAGGTGCCGCCGGTTGGAAACCGGCGCTCCAACTAAACTCTAAACACTAAACACAAAACTTCTATAAGGTTATCGTGTTGGTCGGACGAAGAAGACGAGCGAGCGTTTCAGTCGTGGTGATAAGAGTTTGAGCAGAAGCAGATAAGGGACGAGGCATGCTAACGACACGGTTCCGACTACCACTTCGTTTTGCGTAAAGCGGCTGAGTACGAACATCATTCCCACTAAGATAAGGAACGGCAGTACGTATGCCAAAAGCACGGCAGTGAGTTGCATGCGCTGTGTTCCCGTCACTTCCACCTCGTCGCCTACTGCCACCGGCTCGATGATGGTAGCTTCTATTTCTTTTGTTTTCTTTTCGGCAGCCACGCACATCGAAGCCGATGCGCACTGCGAACATGCCGAACTCTGCTCTATACGTACCACAGCGCTGTTGCCCACAAGCGAGAGCACTATACCTTTATGCGAAATCTCTGACATGACTGATTGCATTGATAAGTTTATCTTTATTGTGCTAATAGCTGCATGGTCGGCTTAATATCATACCGACTGCCTTGCTAAAATCAGGTTGCAAAGGTACAAAAATTTTGCAATCTTAGAAAAAATTCTTATCTTTGCGAGCTAAATATGTATGCATGACATATCGATTACTCGTTCTTGACAGGAAGATGACAGGAAGATGACAGGAGAGAGAGCCGTATAACGCAGTGTATTACAAATAGTTATATTGATTTTTAAAAAGAGGGCTCAGGCATGCTAAAAATCTGAGAATCTACCGATTAAGCTTTTATTGCTGTCATTAAAATGCACACAGGTAACCATGCACCAATTAAACATCTGAAATACTAACCTACAAACCTTAACTATCGTCTTATGGCACAACGCAGATCTTCAAAACCCGAATCCGGACAGTCTAACACGGAACAGAAGCCTTCAGCTTCTGTTGCTGCCGGTCCTGAATTGGCGAGCGCATGGAAGCGTTTCAAAGAAATAGCGCAGACACAACGTTTTAAATCTATTTGCGCTATTGTCTTGTTGGCTTTTGTGCTCTTCACTCTTATTGCCATGATAAGTTTTATTTTCGTTGGCAATGCAGATTTCTCTATTTCGAGTCAACCTCTCAGTTACCGCTTTGCACATCACGGTGAGATAAAAAACGTGATGGGCATCATCGGTTCGGACCTTGTATATGCATTGGTATGCCGCAGTTTTGGCTGGGCATCGATAGCGTTTCTGGTCTTCATGGTTATCGTAGCCGTTGACCTATTGGGCAAGAAGCAGTCGCTACTTCGCGCATTCTTTGCCTCTTCATTTTGGCTTATCTGGGGCAGCATTGTCTTGTCGCTTATTCCTCTTAAGTCGCTCAACTACTCTCTTGGTGGCGCACACGGCTTATACGTATCTGAGTATCTGAAGTCGCTGCTACACCCGTTAGGCACCATCTTAGTACTGATTGCCATACTCATCATCTTTCTGATAGCTATCGACAAGGACACCATTCCACGTTGCAAGTCAGCATGGCAATGGTTGAAAGACAAGCTTAGCAGAAAAAGACAGGAGCCCATTGAGACGCCATCCGACACTGAGATATCGGAGCAGACACCTGCCGAGGGGCATACTGACGAGTCTGTGACCGATGATGATGACCAGATTGTAGCCCTTGACCCCGACGATGACACTCTGGTACTCGACATCAGTGATGTGAGCGACCAGCCGTCGGAGAGCGCCCCGGTGCCACAAGAGCCGGACGACAACTTCGTGATTGTCGACACCGCCGGTAGTGAGCAGACCACCGATGACGACGCCACCGACCAAGCTAACAACGCTGCCGGCGGCAGTGACGATTTACCTGCTGAAGAGGCAGAAGAACAACAGACAAGTGAGTCTGACAAGACCGGCGACTTAGATATGGACATTGAGGTCAACTACGAAGAGATACTTAGCAAAGACCCCGACTATTTCCTGCGCAAGCTTGGTCCGTACGATCCGCACTTAGACCTTAGCCGCTACACTTTCCCGTCGATATCACTGCTGAAGACTTATCCCAACGAGAGTACTCCCGTCATCGACATGGACGAGCAGCAAGCCAACAAAGCACTGATAGTTCGCACTTTCCGGTCGTTCAGCATCGAGATAGTCAGCATACGTGCCACCATAGGTCCTACCGTCACTTTATACGAGATAGTGCCTAAGGAGGGTACCCGTATCAACCGTATTCAGACGCTTGAGAAAGATATCATGCTCTCATTGAGTGCCAACGGCATTCGTATCATCGCCCCCATTCCGGGCAAAGGCACGGTAGGTATAGAGGTTCCAAACAAGAAGCCGCAGATAGTGTCGATGCACTCTGTGATTGCTTCGAAACGCTTTCAGGAAGAAAAGAAGATGCACTTGCCTGTTGTGATAGGCAAGACCATCACCAACGAGGTGTTTATGTTCGACCTTGCCAAGACTCCTCACCTGCTTGTGGCAGGTGCCACGGGTCAGGGTAAGTCGGTAGGTCTGAATGCCATCATCACGTCGCTACTATACAAGAAGCACCCCACAGAGCTCAAGTTCGTGTTAGTAGACCCTAAGATGGTGGAATTCACGCTGTTCGAGCCTTTGATACGCCATTATATGGCAGCCATGCCCGACCAGGAAGAGATCATCATCACCGACTGCCAGAAGGTCATCAACACGCTCAACTCGTTAGTCATCGAGATGGAGGACCGCTACATGCTTCTGATGGATGCCCATGTGCGTAATTTAGAGGACTACAACGAGAAATTTGTCAACCGTCGTCTGAACCCCACCAAGGAGGTAAAGAACAGCCATGGTGGCACTCAGCACCACCGTTTCTTGCCTTATTTAGTGATTATCATCGACGAGTTCGGTGACTTCATCATGCAAGCCGGCAAGCAGGTAGAGACGCCTATAGCACGCATCACTCAGAAGGCTCGTGCCGTGGGTATGCACATGATTCTCGCCACCCAGCGCCCTTCGGTCAACATCGTGACCGGCGTGATTAAAGCTAACATTCCTACCCGTATTGCGTTCCGCACACAGTCGATGATTGACTCTCGTACCGTTCTCGACTCGAAGGGTGCCGAAGGTCTTGTGGGCAAAGGCGACATGCTCTACTCGGGCGGCACTGAGCTGACACGTATCCAATGCGCCTTCGTTGACACGCCCGAAGTGGAGAATATAGTGAAATATATCAGCGAGCAACAGCATTTCTCTGTTCCGTATCAGCTGCCCGAGTATGTAGGCGAGGGCGAGGAAGGCGAAGCTCTTGCGCCGGGCAGTGTCGACCTCAAACGCCTCGACCCTATGTTCAAAGAGGTAGCCACCTACGTAGTCACCAAGCAAGAAGGCTCTACCAGCAAGCTGCAACGCGCCTTCGAGATAGGCTACAACCGCGCGGGCAAACTGAGCGACCAGCTGGAAGCCGCCGGCATCGTGGGACCCAACAAAGGTCCCAAAGGAAGAGACGTGTTAGTGCAAGACATGACACAGCTGGCACAGATTTTGGAAGACTTAGGTTTGTAAACCCTCAGCCATTACTAACTCAACGACGACACCATGCAACGTTTTCTCACATCGTGTTTTGCCCTCCTTACGGCACTCATCGTGAATGCCCAGTCGGCTCAGCAGACGCTCGATGCCTTCTTTGCCCGTCTGGACCACGAGACCTTGACAGGCTCGTTTTCAGCCAACTCACAAGACAGTCACGGCTCGCCCTCGACCTCGTATCGCGGGTTTATCGAGATGCGCGGCGAGGTGTTTCATGCTCGGATATGGGATACCGAGTTGAGCTACGACGGCGTCACTCTCGCCACATATAACGACGATGCCAACGAGCTTACCCTCACCTACCCCACCCCCGAGGAGCTGCAACAAGGCAACCCCATGCTCTTTGCCAAGTCTATGGCTGAGTTCTGCCGCGTCGACTACGCACCCTCGCAACCGCAAGGCATGTATATGCTCGTGTTAACACCCAAAGTGGCAGGCTCTGAGATTGTCAGCATCAGTCTGCTGCTGCGCAAAACCGATCTGCTACCCTCCACCATCGTGCTCAGAGAGACCAACATGAACACCACCACACTCAAACTCGAGCAGCAGCAGTGGAGTCAGATAGCACCCGTAACCACTATCCCCACCCAAACAACAAACAAAGAGAAACCATTTATTAACGACTTAAGATAACACTCACAATGAAACCTAACAATAAAGGACTCGGCCTCGGCAGAGGTCTTGACGCTCTGATCGATACCACCAACGTGAGCACAGGCGGTTCGTCTTCTATTAGCGAAGTCGACATCAACCTCATCTCGCCTAACCCCGACCAGCCTCGTCATAACTTCGACGAAGAGGCACTTTCCGAACTGGCAACGTCGATACGCGAACACGGAGTCATCTCACCTATCACCCTTAAGAAAAACGACGACGGCACCTACCTCATCATCGCCGGCGAGCGCCGTTTCAGAGCTGCCAAACTCGTGGGACTGAGCACCATCCCGGCTTACGTGAAGACCGCCAAAGATGAGCAGGTGATGGAGATGGCACTGATAGAGAACATCCAACGCGAGGACCTCGACGCCATCGAGATAGCCCTCGCCTACCAACGTCTCATCGACGACTACCACCTCACGCAAGAGAATATGGCGCAGCGAGTAGGCAAGAAAAGAGCTACCGTCGCTAACTACCTCAGACTGCTCAAACTACCTGCCGAGATACAACTCGGGCTCAAAGAACGCCGCATCGACATGGGTCATGCACGCGCCATCCTCGCGGTGGACTCACCTACCACTCAACTCGACATCTACAAACGCATCCTCGACGAGGGGCTGTCGGTACGCCGCGTTGAAGAACTCGTGGCACAAGCAGGCGCCGACAAGCCATCGGCAGAGCCGAGGAAGAAGAGTAAGGGCGAAGCTGCTGACCCCGCCAACGAGCAGATGGCAGTTGCGCTCAGTCAGCACCTTGGTACCACGGTCGACATCAAGACCAACGCCCGCGGTGCCGGTAAGATAACTATCGCCTTCAGCTCAGCCGAACAACTCGACGCGCTGCTACAGCAACTGCAAAACGCATAACGCCTGACGCAATAGTTTGGCACAGGTGCCATAGGACTCAGGCTGAAATCCAAACGAAGTGAAACGTATCGCCATCATAATAGTATTACTGCTACCCGCGCTGTTTGTCGTCTCACAGACAGACAGCATCCGGCAGGTTGTCGCTCCGACGCGACAACCCGTTGCACCTATGACGATACGTCCGACCGACGCTAACGCTGCGGTCATCGGCGACACCACACGGCTGAGCGCACCGCCGCCCACCGTGTCTGTTTCCGACAGCGTACCCGCAGAGGTCAACACCTGGAAACCCGACCCTCTGAGGGCGGTGTGGATGGGCGTCATCATCCCGGGCTACGGACAGATCTACAACCGCTCATACTGGAAACTGCCTATCGTATACGGCGGACTGATGGGCTGCGCCTACGCCATCAGCTGGACCAACACCCGATACAACAACTACAAGCAGGCATACCGCGACATTGTCAACGACAACGAGCTGTCGACCGACCCGACACGCTCGTATAACCTACTCATCCCCGAAGGTTACACCATCGAACGGTTAGGCGGCAAAAGCCAATATACCACCATACTGCAGAATCAGCAAAACAACTACCGCCGCAATCGAGACATCAGTATCGTGGCGACGGTGGTGGTGTACGCCCTCACTCTTATCGATGCATACGTTGATGCACAGCTCTACGACTTCGACATCTCCGAAGAGCTCTCGCTCGACGTGGCACCGCAGATATATCACGACCCTCTCCGACAAAACCAACGCTCGACCGAGCTTAACTTTGCCCTACGCTTCTGACCATGCTGTTATCACTACTCATATCGCTGCTTCTGATTAGCCCTCCCGACGACGTGTTTGTCTCGCCCGACCTCAGTGTGTCGGACAGCATCGACGAAGCTCTCGTCGACTCGCTGACCGAAGCCGTCCTCGACTCGCTGGACTACGCCACGCAGGAGGCAGAGCCGTGCGAGCTGAACGAATACGACGACCGCCTGCTGTCGCTCACGCTCTCGTGGTTAGACACCACCACCTGCGACCTGCAAGTCGACACCGCCTACGTACCCGACTCGGTATATATCAACCGGTTGCAAGCTCTGCCGCACGAGATGGAGATGACCTACAACCAATACGTGCGCGCACAGATAGAACGATACGTCAAACGTAATCCCCGGCAGTTGGCATCGTTATGCCGTCTGAGTGACTACTACTTCCCTATCTTCGAGGAGTCGCTCCATCGGTACGGTCTGCCGTTAGAGCTCAAATACCTTCCTGTTATAGAGTCGGCACTCAACGTCAACGCCCGTTCGCGCGTTGGCGCCGCCGGACTATGGCAGTTCATGGTGCAGACGGGCAAGCTTTCAGGTTTGGAGGTTAACTCGTTGGTCGACGAGCGCTACGACCCTCACCGTTCGACAGAGGCGGCATGCCGTTTCCTGCGCTCGTTGTATTACATCTACCACGACTGGACCCTCGCCATTGCGGCATATAACTGCGGTCCGGGTAACGTCAACAAAGCCATCCACCGCTCGGGGGGCAAGCGCGACTTCTGGGCCATCTACGACTTCTTGCCTCGCGAGACTCGCTCGTACGTACCTATCTTCGTGGCAGCCAACTACGCCATGAACTACGCCGAAGAACACAAGATATGCAAGGCGCCACTCAATTTCTACTCCATCCCAACCGACACCATCGTCACCACCCGACGCCAACACCTCGAGCAGGTGGCAGCAGTGCTCGACATACCTATCGCCGACCTCAGACGACTCAACCCGCAATATACAAAAGACATACTACCCGGGGGAAAAGAATATGCATTAGTGCTGCCACTCGACAAGGCGCCGCGCTACATCGTCATGCAAGACAGCATCTTGGCTTACAAAGCCGACAGCCTGATTAACAACCGACGTGCAGTCATCGACATGGCTCAGAAGACCGCCGTCGACGGCTCATACCGCTCGGGTAATACCGTATATTACAAAATCAAGAAAGGCGACACGCTCAGCGGCATCGCCAAACGCAACCACTGCTCAGTCAAACAACTGCAGAAATGGAACGGTCTGAAAGGCACAAACATACAAATAGGCAAGACACTGAAGATAAAAAGATGAGTTTATGTTGAGTGTTTAGTGTTTAGAGGGGTACGCCGGTTAGTAACCGGCGGAAATGGACGTTGAGAACCGGAATAAAAACTTCCGCCAAATTCGTCCTCCGTGGGAAAATAAAAACATCCTTAATTCCGTCCCATCCGTGGGAAAATAAAAACATCCTTAATTCCGTCCCTCCGTGGGAAAATAAAAACATCCTTAATTCCGTCCCATCCGTGGGCAAATCAATCATAATTTTGAAATCTAAAATAAAAAACAATATGGAACACACTAAATGTCTAATCATCGGTTCAGGTCCGGCAGGCTACACCGCCGCCATCTATGCGTCCAGAGCCAACCTCGCCCCCATACTATACGAGGGTCTGCAGCCCGGTGGTCAGCTTACCACCACCACCGAAGTAGAGAACTTCCCCGGCTATCCGGAAGGAGTGGAGCCCTTCCGTATGATGGACGACATGCGGCGCCAGGCACAACGCTTCGGAGCCGACATACGCTCCGGCATCGTGACGAGAGTAGAACTGACAGGTTCTGTGAAAAAGATATGGGTAGGTGACGAGGTCATCGAGGCCGACACCGTCATCATCGCCACCGGCGCCTCAGCCCGTTACCTCGGCTTGCAGTCAGAAAAAGACTACGCCGGCAAAGGAGTGTCAGCCTGCGCCACATGCGACGGATTCTTCTACCGTAAGAAGACAGTGGCAGTAGTAGGCGGCGGCGACACGGCGTGTGAAGAAGCTACCTACCTCGCCGGACTGTGCAAGAAAGTGTATATGATAGTGCGCAAACCCTACCTACGCGCCTCAGAGATAATGCAAAAACGAGTGTTCGACACCGAGAATATAGAGGTACTCTTCGAACATAACACCCTACGCCTGACCGGCGAAGGCAAGGTAGAAGGAGCCGACCTCGTATACCGCAAAGGTGAGCCGGACGAGAAGATGGTACATATCGACATCGACGGTTTCTTCCTCGCCATCGGCCATACGCCTAACACGCAGCTCTTTGCCGACGTCATCGAACTCGACCACGAAGGATATATCGTGACACACGACGGTCGCCCGCAAACCAATGTCGAAGGTGTGTTTGCTGCCGGCGACGTTGCCGACCCACTGTACCGCCAAGCCGTTACCGCTGCCGCCTCGGGCTGCAAAGCCGCCATCGAAGCCGAACGCTACCTGAAGGGATGAGGATTGATTTCTGATTTCTTATTTCTTAATGGTGAAATTAGAGACGGTATGTATACCGTCTATGAAACACCTGCCGCCGGTTGCGAACCGGCGTACCCACCTAAACACGCACAGTAGCGTGGCGTCCACTAAACAGTAGCGTGGCGTCCGCTAAACACTAAACACCAAATACCATGAATATCATCTTAGGTTCACATTCCCCTCGTCGTCGCGAGCTGTTAGAAGGCTTGGACATAAGCTTTCAGACTGTCGACATCGACTGCGACGAGACTTACCCTGCCGATCTGAAGGCAGGCGACATACCACTCTTCCTTGCCCGCCGTAAGGCGGAGGCTTACTCTGAGTTGTTAGGTGCCGACGACCTTCTCATCACCGCCGACACCATCGTCTGGCACGAGGGCAAGATGCTGGGCAAGCCGCAAGATCTCGACGAAGCCCGCCAGATGCTCCGAAGCCTTAGCGGCAAGACGCATCAGGTATACACCGGCGTATGCCTCACCACCCCCGCAGACCAACGCTCTTTCGTATGTAAGACTGACGTAGAGTTCGACTGGCTGACAGACCGGCAAATCGACTACTATGTCGACAACTACCGGCCCTTAGACAAAGCGGGTGCCTACGGCATACAAGAATGGATTGGCTACGTAGGAGTGAAGGCGATACACGGCTCGTATTTCAACGTCATGGGACTACCCATCCAACGACTCGCCAAGACAATAGACGAGATGCAATAAACAAACGGAGGCGGACTGAGTCCGCCTCTGCTGTTTATAGCTTCCCTGCATGATTATGACTTTTGTTGTTTGGGCATGCGTTTTGCCATACCGATGGCGCCGGTGGGGCATACTAATCGGCAGAGATGGCAGCCTACGCATTTCTGTCCGATGATATAAGGCTTGCGTTTCTGTTCGCTGCTCTCGTCGGCTGTCTCGAAGCGTATTGCCTGGTGTCCGCCATCCATACACGACACATAGCAGCGTCCGCAGCCGATACACTTAGTGCGGTCGACCTTGGGGAACACCATCGTCTCGCGGTCGAGGTCAGAAGGCAGCACTACGTTCTTAAGCTCTTCGCCCACTAACTTCTTGAGCTCTACTATACCCCGCTCTTGCATATAATGTTGCAGACCGAGAATGAGGTCGTCGATGATACGATAGCCATACTGCATGACAGCGGTACATACCTGCACGTTGCGGCAGCCCAACTGTATGAACTCCAGTGCGTCGCGCCAGGTCTCGATGCCACCGATACCGCTGATGTCCATGTGTTTCTCAATACCCGCCTTATGCAATATCGGGTTGCCTGTCATCTCGTAAATCATACGCAGTGCGATAGGCTTCACCGCCTTACCCGAATAGCCGCTGATGGTCTTCTTTTCGCTGACCTCGGCTTCGTGGCTCATAGTGATGGACTTGATGGTATTGATGGCGCTGATGCCGTTGGCTCCGGCATAGAAGCACGCGAGAGCCGGCGAGGTCATCGACATGATGTTAGGCGTCATCTTCGGAATGACGGGTATGCTAACCGCATTCTTCACGTACGAGGTGTAGAACAGTATCAGTTCGGGATTTTGACCTATGTCGCTACCCAGACCAGTAAGCCGCATCTGCGGGCACGAGAAGTTGAGTTCTACGGCATCGCAACCTGCGTCCTGAGCCATCTTAGCAAGCTCGATCCACTCCTCTTCGGTCTGACCCATGATAGAAGCTATCACGCGCTTTGTGGGATAATTAACTTTCAAGCGGTGCAGTATGTCGAAATCCACCTCATACGGGTTCTCGCTAAGCTGCTCCATATTTCGGAAGCCGACAAAGGGTGTTCCTTCTTTGCGCAGCGCATCGAAACGGGGCGACACCTCGCGTATGTCTTGCTTGCAGATAGTCTTATAGAACACACCTGCCCAACCTGCCTCGAACGCATTTGCCACCATCTCGTAGTTGGTACAGATGGCGGAGGAGGCAAGGAAGAACGGATTTTCGCATACCATATCGCAGAAGTTGAGTTCCAACGAAGGCAGAGCGGTGTTAAGACCGCTTTCGCTGTTAGAGGTTAGACCGCTATCGCTGTTAGAGGTTAGACTTTTCTTTATTTCGCGGATGCGAATGGGTCGGTCGTAGTGGATACATTTATTTTCGGCTTCAGCGAGTTGCTCGTCTGAGATACGGTTAAACAACTCGACGGCCGTCCAAAAGTTTTCGAAACGAGCGGCACGCAGAGCACGTGCAACGTCCTGACCACAAGGCGCGTCATAGCATAGCAAGCAGCGCGCAACTTCTTCGTTGATGTGTAGCATATTGTTCTTAATTTAAGTTTAGGCTGCAAAGTTAAACATTTTTTACAAATAATCAATAAGTAACAGACGTGAATATCGATTTTTTTCGGTGCATTATGTCTGCTTTTTCAATTTATGTGTAAAAAAAAACAAAGAGCCCTTCAGTCTGTTGACTGAAGGGCTCCGAAAGTTGGCGGCTACCTACTCTCCCACAATTTGCAGT
>CAMHKW010000014.1 GCA_946185835.1 uncultured Bacteroidales bacterium | reverse complement strand
ACAAGTATCATATAGTTGTAAGACAACATTATTCACCATTAGAATATTTTATACTGCGATTTGTCTATCATATTTCAGGTGATTATATGCTATATAAACCATTAGATAAGGAATCTTTTTAGATTCAATGGTTGCGTCAGAGAGATGTGGGTATATCCGTGGGCTGACTACACCGAGCGGCTGCAAAACATCGACTACTACCCTGACGGCATGCCGTGGGGTGCTATTGGAACTGCCGACATACCGCATGCCTACAACAAAAAAGAGTGGAACAACACCTACGACTTACAGGTACCAAAGAATACAAAAGAGGGTGTGTCGATTTCGGCACACCCTTTTGTTAACAGAAAACCCTTACTAAACGTGAAACTATTGGCAGACATCTATCGTCAGGTGCCCGTTGTGATTGTTGAAGCGGAAAGCCTCGTCGGCAAAGGCTCGCTCAAACGATCCGCTTGTCGTCAGCTGTTCGGGTGTGCCCACCTCTACGCCTTGCCCGGGCGTCATAAGCCAGATGAGGTCAGCCGTCTGCAAGGCAAGGTCGAGTTCGTGGGTCGAGATGAGGATAGCCTTTTGCTGACGATGTGCCAACTGCCGAAGCAACAGCATCGTCTTGATACGGTTCGGCAGGTCTAAGTGAGCTGTGGGCTCGTCTAAGAGAACGAGAGGTGTCTGCTGTGTCAGTGCCTTGGCTATTAGCACCCTTTGCTTCTCGCCGTCGCTCAGACAGTTGAAGTAACTGTCGGCTTTCGACTGCAACCATACGTCGGCAAGTGCGCTGTCGACGATGGCGCTGTCCTCCGCGCTGAGCGAGCCTGTGAAGTTGGTGTACGGATAACGTCCCATGCTCACGATGTCGCGAACGTATGTCTTGTCCAAACTCTCGCGCTCGGTCAGCACGAGTGCCAGCGAGGTGGCTAAGCTACGGGTAGAGAGGCTATGTATGTCGGTGGGCTCACCCTCGTGCCATAGCTCGCAACTGCCACTCAGCATAGGCTGCAATCCGGAGATGGTACGTAGCAATGTAGACTTTCCACAACCGTTTTTGCCGAGCATGCATACCATCTCGCCGGCCTTGAGTTCGAGGTTAAGCCCGCTTTGTACGACATGGCTACCATAACCGATGCTCAACTCATGAGTCTGAAGTATTATCGACATAGCACCAGAATGCGTTTTACTAAGTTCTTTATATTCTGACTTACTGCCTCTTTCCACCAAAGCCTGCTGTCGTTGGTCCAACGTTGAGGGTGAGTGGTTAGCATCAGCAGCGAGGGTAGGGCGCCGCTTCCGATTGCCTCGATAATATCATCGGTCGAGTGATAAGTCAGTCCCGCAGCCGTCCATAAGTCCTGATATTTGGGTATCTTGTCGCGCACCGACACTTTGTAGCCGTCCCAGCAACGACCGGTGTCAGTCAGGTAGAAGAGCCGTGAGAAGTCGAGGTCTAAGTAGGGCTCGGCAACGATGCCGAGTTCGTGGTAGTCGTATTTGCGCCATAAGTCGCGGCTGTCGAAGCGAGAGCGCGGCGAGCCATGCATGCATATCGTATTCACGGGGTAGAACTGCCTGAAGTACTCGAGGTTGCCGCAGAAACTCTCGTATGCCCTCGGTATGTCACCCTGAGCTGTGGTAAGGTCCTCGTAGTGATAGCCTATCTCGTGACCTAAAGCCGCTATCTGTCGTATCACTTGCGGGTTGTTGCTCTGTTCTACAATGCGGAAATAATAGGTGGCACTGATGCCTAAGGTGTGCTCTAACCGTGCAGTGGTAAGCGAGTTCATTGGCAACAAGTCGACATCGTGCCTTAGCACTGCCGTCTTCTTATCGGCTCCGTGAAGCACGAAGTCGCTCACTGTGGTTATCCTGTATCCGCTCGCCAATAGCTGTTCTAAAAGGCAGCGGTACTTGTCTATCGTAAAGTCTCTCATAAGTCGTTGGTCTTAAATGTAAAACTGCGGCGATGGTATGGCGTCAGACCATGCTGCAATATCGCGCGCCTGTGCTCGGCGGTGGGGTACCCCATGTTACGTTCCCAGCCATAGTCAGGGTATTGCTCAGCAAGCCGGCGCATGTAGTCGTCGCGGTAGGTCTTGGCAAGTACCGATGCCGCCGCTATCGACATATACTTGCCGTCGCCTTTCACTATCGTCAGGTGTGGAATGGCAAGACCCGTCGCAGCCGATATATATGGTCTGAAACGATTGCCGTCGACAATGATATGCTGTGGCTGAATCGTCAGCTCTGACAGCGCTCGGTGCATGGCGAGTATGGAAGCGTTCAAGATGTTATGCTCGTCGATCTCCGCCGGCGTCGCTTCCGCCACTGCCCAACATATCGCCTCTTTCTGTATCAGCTCGCGCAACTCTTCCCGTACCGGCTCGCTCAGTTGCTTCGAGTCGTTAAGACGGGCATCGGCAAAGCCGTCGGGCAAGATGACGGCAGCGGCGAACACGCTGCCTGCCAACGGACCGCGACCGGCTTCGTCGCAACCCGCCTCTATCGCACCCTTGATGTAATACGGAAGAAGCATAATATCGCATTGTAAAAACGACTGCAAATATACAAAAAAATGCTCACACGGCAACCATGGCTATACATTATCTGTCATTTTGTGCCTAAGATACACAAAAGCGTAGGGTATATTTGCGCATGTCAGAAGTTTTGCTTAACTTTGTCGCATAATTTAGGCTGTTAAAAGGCGTCGGCAGGAAACCGGCGTACCCTCCCGCACGCACACATACATTAACCCCGCACACTAAACAAAAGAAATACAATGTTTGATAACTTATCCGAAAGATTAGAGCGCTCATTCAAGATTCTGAAGGGCGAAGGTAGAATAACCGAAATCAACGTCGCTGAGACGACCAAAGACATACGTAAAGCTCTCTTAGAGGCAGATGTTAACTTCGCTACCGCTAAGGCGTTCACCGACCGCGTGAAAGCTAAGGCTCTGGGGCAGAATGTGCTTACCGCAGTGCGCCCGGGGCAGATGCTTATTAAGATCACGCACGACGAGCTCGCCGAACTGATGGGTGGCGAGGCTGTAGAACTCAACCTCAAAGGCAAACCCGCTATAGTGTTGCTGTCGGGTCTGCAAGGCTCGGGTAAGACGACTTTCGCGGGCAAACTGGCTAACTATCTGAAGACCAAGAAAGGCAAGAAGGTGATGCTCGTCGCCTGTGACGTCTATCGTCCTGCCGCTATCGAGCAACTGCGCGTCCTGGGAGAGCAGATAGGAGTTGAGGTGTATGCCGAACCCGAAGAGAGTAACCCCGTTCGCAAGGCACAGAAAGCTATCGACCGTGCACGCACCTACGGTTTCGACGTAGTGATTGTCGATACCGCCGGACGTCTCGCTGTCGACGAGCAGATGATGGTCGAGATAGAGAATATCAAAAATGCCATTCAACCCTCAGAGACGCTCTTCGTGGTCGACTCGATGACGGGTCAGGATGCAGTCAACACCGCCAAGACCTTCAACGACCGTATCGACTTCGACGGAGTGGTGCTCACCAAACTCGATGGCGACGCACGCGGCGGTGCGGCTCTGTCAATCCGCTCGGTAGTGGAGAAGCCTATTAAGTTCATCTCTACCGGCGAGAAGATGGAGGCGCTCGACGTCTTCCACCCCACACGTATGGCTGACCGTATCTTGGGTATGGGTGACGTCGTCTCACTCGTAGAACGCGCTCAAGAGCAATACGACGAACAAGAGGCACGCCGCATATCCAAGAAGATAGCACATAATAAGTTCGACTTCAACGACTTCCTCTCGCAGCTGCAACAAATCAAAAAGATGGGTAGCATGAAAGACCTCATGGGTATGATACCGGGTATGGACAAGGCTCTCAAAGGCGTGGAGGTAAGCGACGATGCCTTCAAGCCTATTGAGGCTATCATCAACTCGATGACGCCTGAGGAACGTGCTAATCCCGCACTGCTCAACGGCTCACGCAAGCAACGTATCGCCAAAGGGTCGGGCACCACGATAGTAGAAGTCAACCGCTTCCTCAAGCAGTTCGAGCAGACCTCGAAGATGATGCGACAGATGACGATGAGGCAGGCAGGCAAATTAGGTAAGTTCCGCAGACAATGATACTCGACGGACGTAAGATATCGGCTCAGGTGCGCGAAGAGCTTCGTGCCGAGGTGGCAACGCTGTTGTCGCAAGGCAAGCGTGCGCCGCACCTGGCAGTAGTGATAGTGGGGCACAACCCCGCCTCCGAAACCTATGTGGCATCGAAGTTGAGAGCTTGCGAGCAGGTCGGCATCAATGCTACTAAATGTGCGCTGCCGGAGACGGTGACAGAAGACCAACTGCTCGAGGTTGTTCGACAACTCAATGCCGACGACGATATCGACGGATTTATCGTACAGCTGCCCCTTCCGGCACATATCGACGAAGCTAAGGTGCTCAGCACCATCGACTATCACAAAGATGTCGACGGACTCCATCCCTATAACGTCGGACTCACGGCATTGGGACAACCGAGCCTGATATCAGCTACGCCAAGAGGCATTCGCGAGCTGCTCTCCCGATATCAGATTGCTACCGAAGGCAAGCATGTGGTAGTCGTGGGACGTAGCAATATCGTCGGCAAACCGATGGCAATGCTACTGATGCAGAAACCGTACCTCGAGCTGCCGAAGATGAGTGCAGCCTCCTTGGGAAATGCTACAGTCACACTCTGCCATAGTAAGACACACGACCTCAAACAGATATGCCTTACCGCAGATATCATAATAGTGGCAGTAGGGCAGCCGCAGATGCTTACAGCCGACATGGTGCGCCAGGGAGCGGTGGTCATCGACGTAGGCATCAACCGCGTAGCTGACGATACCGCACCCAAAGGGTACCGATTGGTAGGTGATGTCGACTTCGACAAGGTGGCACCTAAATGCTCGTATATAACGCCCGTGCCGGGGGGAGTAGGACCTATGACGATAGCTTCTCTCTTGCAGAATACCATGCAAGCTTACATGAACCGACAATGAAATACCTATTTGTCATATTAACGGTACTTACTACCTACTCACACTCTACTTTCGTGACGCAGAGTTACGTCGATGTGGCAAGACCTATCGAAGATGCTAACCCATATATCGATAGCCTCGTCTACGACTTCCAGACTAATCCCGACCGACTGTTTTCGTGGGCTTTCAAGGGAACCGGCAAACAAGACGAACCCGAACTCAGCGATGTCGATGTCATCCTTAAACAAGAGAACAGCAAAAATACTATACTGCTCAATCTGCAAAAACTCGAGTATTTCCCTGATAGGAAGTATAGTAAGATGATTTTTAATATCGATGTCAACGATAAGCCGCGATTCAAGAATGTCGAAGTAGAGACCTACGTCACAGATACCATGGCGGGCTTCAACCGCAATCTCAGGCTCGACTTCAAATATGGGGGTAGTCTTGTGAAGATTATATACTGCAACCTGCATGTGATGCCGCAAAGCCCGACAAGATGTCGGCTCGAAGTGGATACGCACATTAAGTTCGGGTGGTTCTTTAATATCTTCATCACCAAACGAATGTACCGCAATGTGTTGGAGTGGCGGGTAGAGCGGTTTATGGAAAACATGAAAGAAATAATAGAATCGTCACCGAGCGTCTCAAAGCCCGACAGCCAACCTCTAACAGCGCAGCGTTCTAACTTCTAACTTCTCACAGCGCAGCGGTCTAACTTCTAACAGCGCAGCGGTCTAACTTCTAACCTCTAACCTCTAACAGCGCAGCGGTCTAACCTCTAACCTCTCACCTCTCACCAACATGAATATCCTCGATAAAATAGAAGGTCTCGAAGCTAAGTTCCACGAGACGGGTTTGCAAATCACCGACCCCGCCGTGATAGCCGACCAACAGCGATACGTACGCCTGAATCGCGAATATCGCGAGCTCGAGCGTGTGCTCGCCTCAGCTAAGAAATACAAAGATGCTCTTCGCTCGCTCGAAGATGCCAAACAGATATATTACAACGAGCAAGATGCCGAGTTACGCGAACTCGCCAAAGCCGAAATCGACGAGTTAGAACCGCAGATTCCCCAACTCGAAGAAGAGGTGAAGCTCATGCTTCTGCCCGGCGACCCTGAAGATGCCAAGGACGTGGTGATGGAAATCCGTGGCGGTACAGGTGGCGACGAGGCTGCCCTGTTCGCAGGCGACCTCTTTAGAATGTATTGCAAGTATTTCGATATCAAAGGATTCAAATATACTGTCTCGTCGTTTACCGAAGGAGCCGCCGGCGGCTACAAAGAGATAATATTCAACGTCAGCGGCGAGAATGTGTATGGCACGCTCAAGTATGAGTCGGGCGTGCATCGTGTGCAACGCGTTCCCGTCACCGAGACACAGGGTAGGGTGCATACCTCGGCTGCTACTGTCGCCGTGCTGCCCGAGGCTGACGAGTTCGAAGTGCATATCAACGAAGGCGAAATCAAATGGGAGACATTCCGCTCAGGGGGCGCCGGAGGACAAAACGTCAATAAGGTAGAGTCGGGCGTAAGACTCCGATACCTATGGAAAAACCCCAACACAGGCGTCACAGAAGAGATACTCATCGAGTGTACCGAGACGCGCGACCAGCCCAAGAACAAAGAGAGAGCTTTGTCCCGACTACGTACACAAATCTATGATAAGGAACACCAGAAGTATATCGACGACATCGCACAACGACGCAAGACTATGGTGTCGACAGGCGACCGTAGCGCCAAAATCAGAACCTACAACTATCCGCAAGGACGTATCACCGACCACCGTATCGGATATACTATCTATAACCTTGCAGCTTTTATGGACGGCGACATACAAGGCGTCATCGACCAACTCCAAATAGCCGAAAACGCCGAACGGCTAAAAGCCGAAATGGCATAGTTGTTGTATAAGGTAAAACAAATATCAATCACCAAAATAACACAATCATGAAAAAAAGTCTCATTCTCCTGATGGCAGTACTCTTGTGTCTGCCTGTGTTCGCTTCTTCGAAGAAGAAAGCGAACAAAGATACCGATAAGTTTCGGTACGAAGTCGAATGTGCAGGTAACGGAGCTCAGGGCTCTTATCTGCTCAAAGTGTGGAGCTACTCCCGCAAAAAGGACATCGCTGCAGAGCAATGCAAGAAAAACGCAGTACATGGTGTCATCTTCAAAGGAGTAGCCGGTGGCAACGGTTGCGTGGCTCAACGTCCGCTCGCTCGTAACGCAGGCGTAGAAGTTGAGTATGCCGACTATTTCAAGCAGTTCTTTAGCGACAATGGCGAATACTTCAAGTACGTGAGCCTCACCTCCGCTCCGCAAGAGATAGTCAAGATTGGCAAAGAGTACAAAGTAGGTGTCATCGTTACCGTTCAGAAAGACGAACTGCGTAAGGCGCTCGAAAAAGCCGGTGTGATAAAAGGACTCAACTCCGGTTTCTAATCTCTAACCCTCTAAACACTAACCCTCTAAACACTAATCACAATGAAGGGCAAAAATCTTTTAATATTCTGCTCGGTAGCACTCGTCATGCTACTCATGTGCGCTTGTGGTGCTCGCCGCTCGCAAGCATACTATGACTACGAGAGCAAAGTCATCGGTACCGAACTCGACGGCTCATATACCATACGTGCGTGGGGACGCGGACGTAATGGCGTGGATGCCTACGTGCAAGCACGCAAAACAGCTGTATACGACGTCATTTTCAATCAGATACAATTTGCATCAGGAACTGCTCCAAGCACTTCTGGTGTTCTGCAACCTCTTCTGCTCGAGGTGAATGCTAAAAAGAAATACGAAAGCTATTTCAACGCCTTCTTCGCCGACAAAGGAGAGTTCGAAAACTATTGCACCATGAAAGAACGCCGACTTTGGTCATCGCACTTCCAACGCACTGATGCGCAAGTGCAAGCTCAAGTCACTGTCAAAGTTTACAGAGACAAACTAAAACAAAAACTTATCGACGACAACATCTTAAAGTAGAAGCTATGAAAAAGACTATCTTCATCGCCTTGTGCCTCGTGGCACCACTGCTGCTTATGGCGCAAGCTAAGAAACCTACATTGATGGTAGTGCCCAGCGATGCGTGGTGCAACGTCAATGGTTATGTGCAGACTATCGACAACCAGGGCTCCAAACAAGTCATTCCCGACTATCAGCAAGCTCTGCAAAACGATATCGACCTCAAACTCGCTATCGCCAAGATCAACGACCTGATGGCAGAACGCGAATTCAAGTGCAAAGACCTCGAAGCACAGCTCAAACGAATCAATCAGTCGACAGCCGAGGCGGCTCTGGTAACCAGCAAGAACGGTAACGACATGGCAGAGACACCCGTCGACCGCCTGCTGCGTGTGGCTAAAGCCGACATCATACTCGAACTCACATGGGACATCAAAGAGCAAGGCCCTAAACGTACGCTCACCTATATCCTCGAAGGCAAAGATGCATATACCGGAATGAGTATCGGCGGCGCCAACGGCACCAGCAGTCCGTCGTTCTCTGCCGACATCTCGGTGCTGCTCGAAGAGGCTGTGGTGGCTAACATCGACAACTTCACCTATCGGCTGCAATCCTATTTCGACGACCTGTTTGCCAACGGACGAGAAGTGATACTCGAGCTGCGTGTCTTCCAAGATAACGAAGCCGGCATCGACCTCGAAACAGAATTCGGCGGACTCGAACTCAGCGAGATAGTCGACGAATGGCTCGCAGAAAACACCGTCGAAGGACGATTCTCGAAAGAAGGCTCGTCGGAGTATTATGTCAACTACGAGCAAGTACGTATCCCGCTGTTCAATACCAAAGGTACGGCTATCGACACCGAGTCTTTCGCACGCCAACTGCGATCATACCTGAAGACTAACTTCAACATCCAGTCGAAGGTGATGAACCGCGGACTCGGTAAGTGCATTCTCGTGCTCGGCGAGAAATAATCGAAGCTTTAATTGGGTACCTGAAACGTGCACTACGCTGATTTTTAGAAGTACCCCTAACAATTTTAATCTAAAGAGTTATGAAAAGACTTACAACGATAATAGCCGTCATGGCGATATTCTCGCTTTCTGTGATGGCACAGACTCCCGCACAACCCAAAGGGCAAAGTGTGGCTCTTAAAGTCCTTGTCGAAGACTTCGCAGAGCCGTTCCCTGCTACCGCTAAGTCACATGTCGAGAATAAAGTGACGATGCTGCTCACCCAAAACGGCATCGCCTCGATGGACTATCTCGGACAGTTCTTCATCACCGTAAAGCAAGTGCCGCTTACCAAAGATGTAGTTGCAGGACCTCCCATGCAAATAGTCGAGACCATGGAGTTTACCTTCTATATCGCCGACTACTACAATCAGGTGATTTTCTCTACCGCCTCTATCGTAGCCAAAGGTGTAGGTACCACCGAAGCCAAATGCTATATGGATGCCATCCGTCATATCAACCTCAACTCGCCCAAACTCAAAACGTTTGTGGCTGAAGGAAAGGCTAAAATCATCGAGTACTACGACTCGCAAGTCGACAATATGATGCTGCGCGCACGCTCGCTTGTCAAGCAAAAGAGGTTCGAAGAGGCATTGTTCCTTATGCAATGCATCCCCTCGGAGTGTAAGAAGTATGCACAAGCCGTTGCCGTTGGTGACTATATCTATCAGCAATATGTCGACTATCTGTGCGACCGTAACCTCGCTCTGGCTCGCACTGCATGGGTTGCCGGACAGAACGTGGCAGCTGCCGAAGAAGCCGGACAATACCTCGCCAACATCTACCCCGAGGCTAAATGCTATGGCGACGCTATGCAACTCTATCAAGAGATAAAAAGTAAAGTCCTCGACGACTGGCATTTCGAGATGAAGATGTATCAAGACGGCGTCGACCTCGAAATGGCAAGAGTCAACGCTTGGAGAGACGTAGGCGTGGCATACGGACGCGGACAACAACCTACTACCACCAATATCGGATTTATTCGTTAGATAACTAATACCCCTCAACGAAGATGACTCTAAAACGAACCATCCTCCTGTCGGTGGCGACCATCGTGTCGGTCTGTGTCTCGGCACAGACCAACGATGGTCTCACCTATCGTCGTAACGCCTTGGCACAGATGATGATATATCATTCTGAAGACCAATTCGGCAAGGAAATATACGAAGCCTTCGAGGCTATGCCTCTGTCCGATAAGTACGACGACCATAATGTCGGATTCAACGTTATCGACAACGATAGCATTCCTAACGTAAAGAAACGTAGTCACGGACTCATCAAAGCCGAATTCGGTAAGTCGCTCAACTCGTCCGACGTCAGAAAAAACGCACAGATGCTCGAAGACCTCATCAATAAGGCTGATGTAGCTAAACTGATGGTCGCCAAATGGTTTGGTATGGAAATCGACCTCGACAGTTTCGATATCGACAAGGCTGTCTTCTCGACCGAACTCATTCAGCAGCGCGGACAATACAACGCCTCCGACGTCGACGTCGAACTGGCTGAGAAGACAACACGCGGCGTGGCAATGCTATCCGACGCAGGCGAAGACCTGATACCCAATACCTTCTTGCTTATCAACGACATGACATACGTCACTGCCGAAGAAGCAGCAGCTGTGGCAAAGTCCGTGATGAGCGTGCTCGGAGGTATAGCCGATGCCGTCTTAGGTAGCAACATCGGATCGAATGTGGCATCGCTCGGTGGAGACATCGCCGACTCGTTCACAGGCTTCACCGTCAAGACACACTCTTACCTCTTCCAACTACAATGGAACGACTCCATAGCTGCCATCTTCTATAATAACTACTACACCGAAGTGCCGAATCCGCAAAAGGTGATGGCTTTCTTCGACGACCCTACCACCTTCCGACTCAAATACGTGGCTCACGAATATGAGTACGGCGGCAAAACATCACTCGTCGGACAATACGACCGCAAAGAGCTTGCCAAGATGTCGTGCACGCGATCTATCGACAAAAACATAGCAGCGCTGCAACTCGCTTACGAAGACTTCAAAATCAAAACGCCGGTATACCAAGTTATTGCCGACGATAAAGGAAAGGTGCTGGGCTATACCGCTAAGATAGGCATGAAAGAAGGTATCAACGAGAATACCAAGTTTCAAGTCATACAGCGCGTCATCAACCCCGATACCGGCAAAAGCGAATACAAGTATGTGGCATCTCTCAAACCGCAAAAAGGTAAGATTTGGGACAACCGCTATAATGCCGTGACCGAGAAGGCTCCTACCGCTTCTCTCAACGCCACTACCTTCAAAAAAACGGGCGGAGGCGAGATACTACCGGGTATGCTCATCATCGAGGGTAAGTATCATAAGGTCACACAGTAATTTTCAACCGATGTACCTTTTCTATACTCCACAACTGCATCCTCTTGTCCTTCAATCCGATGGCACCCAAGCGCTACGTGGCTGCCTGAGCGAGGAAGAGTCGGCTCACTGCGTCCGTGTCCTCAGGCATGTGGCAGGCGATGCCATACTCCTCACCGACGGACAAGGTTACACATATAACGCACGCATCACCGCTCCGCACCCCAAACATTGCGAGTTCGAAGTCATCGACTTCGATAAACAACGTCCCTCGCACGACTTCTACCTGCATGTGGCTATCGCACCAACCAAGAACATTGAGCGGTTAGAGTGGATGATAGAGAAATGTACAGAGATAGGTGTCGACGAACTCACACCACTGCTTTGCCATTATAGCGAACGCAAACAGGTGCGACTCGACCGACTCGAGAAGATAATACTCTCAGCTGCTAAGCAGTCGCTCACACCATATCTGCCCAAACTCAATCCGCTAACCGACTTTGCCGACCTCGTTAGTCACGCCACCGAGCAGACGCGCTTCATTGCCCATTGCTACAAGACCGAGCGACGAGAGCTGCGCGACGCTATCGTCCGTGGAGCCTCCTGCCTCATCCTCATCGGACCCGAAGGCGACTTCTCCGAACAAGAGGTGGAACTCGCACTCAGCAATGGTTTTGCACCTGTGCAACTCGGCAAGTCCCGACTGCGTACAGAAACGGCAGGCGTCGTCGCCTGCCATACCGCCGTACTGATGAACAGCTGAATCACACCGAAACACCGAAACACCGGAACACCCCCCTCGACATCTCAAGATCTCGACATCTCGACATCTCGGCATCTCGAAAAGACACCCCCTTCGGCATCTCGAAATCTCGGCATCTCGGCATCTCGGCATCTCGGCATCTCGGCATCTCGACATCTCGAAATCTCGGCATCTCGGCATCTCGACATATCGGCATCTCGACATCTCGACATCTCGACATCCCGGAATCTCGACATCTCGACATCTCGACATCTCGGCATCTCGGAACATCGCAATCTCGGCATCCCGACATCCCGCAATCCCGGTCAAACGCCGATTACAATACGTTGAGGACCTGCTCTTTGATTTGTTCGAGCAGGTCTTTCATCTTCACTACTATAATCTGCATGTCGCTCTGGTTCGACTTCGAGCCTAACGTGTTAATCTCGCGTCCCATCTCCTGAGCTATAAAGCCGAGTTTCTTACCTACACCACAGCCTTCCTGCTCCATCGTGCGGCGGAAATAGCTGATGTGGTTGCTCAGACGTACTTTCTCTTCGGTGATGTCGAGCTTTTCGATGTAGTATATCATCTCTTGCTCAAAACGATTCTTGTCGATAGCGTTTTGGGTTTGTTCAGAGAGTTGCAGTAAGCTGTTTTCTATCCGCTGACGGATGTCAACGATACGTTGTCTCTCGTATTGCTCGACTTCAGCGAGCAAGGCTGCTATGCCATCGAGCTTCTCGGTGAACATCAACTCAAGAGCCTTGCCTTCTTGTGCGCGAAAGGATTGAAAATGTTCTATTGCTTGCTCTGTCGCTTCAAACAGTGCCTTGGTCTGCTCTTCGCTTGCCGCTGCCGACTCCTGCACCCTCACTACCTCCGGTATTCGCATCACTATCGAGTAGAGAGTGTCAGTCGTCAGACTCTCACCACGTTGAGCGGCTATCTCATGTAACTCCGTGGCGTAAAAAGCAAAAGCCGACTTGTTGATGGCTGGCAACTCGCCTACACTAATGCCGTCGCTCGAAAGGCTGACCACGCAGTCTACCTTGCCGCGCTCTAAACGGCGAGAGAGAAGCGAACGCATGTCAAGCTCCGAACTGCGAAACATAGGAGGCATACGCAGACTCAAATCCATCTGCTTGGAATTAAGAGAACGGAGTTCTACACTGATATTCAGGTTGGCAACTTTAATCTCGGCCTTGCCGTAGCCGGTCATTGAACATATCATGTCTATAGGTGTGTTATGGCGTGAAATAGGTTTTGCGAGCAAGCACTATGCTCAACTGAGCAAAATACGCCGCAAAATTACTCTTTATTTTGATAATGCGCAAATATTTTGTACCTTTGCACTGCAATTGAAAATCTCATCCTATGCAATATTCAGTAGCTCAACTGCACACTCACTTCGCCGAACCTTTTATGCGCGACTTGCTTGTCGACATGCTCGCCGGTCTGGGCTTCGATAGTTTCGAGACCAACGACGATGCCGACGATGCCGCTCAACAGGGCGAAGCCGACTTGAAAGCATATATCCCTACAGCACTGCTCGATGAAAAAGCAGTCAGACAGGCTCTTGACGACTTCCAATTTAAAGGTGTCGAGAGCGTCAGTTTCCTACGCTGCGAAGACAAAGATTGGAATGCCGAGTGGGAACGCAGTTGTATGAAACCTATCATCGTCGGCTCACGATGTGTCATACACAGCTCTTTTGCTGTCGACGTGCCCGAATGTGAGTACGACATCGTCATCGACCCCAAGATGGCTTTCGGCACCGGACAACACCAAACCACGGCTCTTATGTTAGAGGCTGTCCTCGACTTACCGGTAGAGGGGACCAAAGTGCTCGATATGGGGTGCGGTACGGCAGTGCTCGCTATACTCGCTGCCAAACGTGGCGCCGCTCAGGTAACTGCTATCGACATCGACGACTGGTGCGTCGACAATGCACAAGAGAATATCAAACTCAACAACCTGACAGACATAGAAGTGCTTCTTGGCGATGCTCGATTGTTAAGCGGCAGACATTTCGACATTATCCTCGCCAATATCAACCGTAACATACTGCTTGCCGATATGCCTCGCTACTCTGCTTGCCTCAGTAGTGGTGGAATGTTGGTACTCAGCGGCTTCTACGACGACGATGTGCCTATGCTGATCCAAAAAGCCGAACAAGAGGGTCTGACGGCAGTGTCGACAAAAACCAACGACCGATGGACGCGACTGATTCTTAGAAAAGAATAAGCTATGTACACTCTCGAAGATACTATCTGCGCTATCTCTACGCCACACGGCGTCGGAGGGATAGCTGTCATTCGCGTCAGCGGAACACAGGCGGTTGCCATCGTCGACAAGCTTTTTGTCGGCAGACAACATGTCGCTCAGATGGCTTCTCACACTCTCGCCTTCGGCACCATAGTCGATGACGGCACTACACTCGACGAAGTGGTGGTAAGCCTCTATCGTGCACCACGTTCCTATACCGGCGACGATGTGGTAGAGATAAGCTGTCATGGCTCACAATATGTGCAACAGACGTTGCTTCGACTGCTCGTCGATACCGGAGCACGACTCGCCAAGCCCGGTGAGTTTACACAACGTGCCTTCCTCAATGGCAAGTTAGACCTCACGCAAGCCGAAGCGGTGGCTGACCTCATAGCCTCACAAAGCCGTGCCGAACACGACCTCGCCATCACACAGATGAAAGGGGGAGTGACAAACCAAATTGGCAAACTCCGAGAACAACTGCTGCAGTTTACCGCACTGCTCGAACTCGAACTCGACTTCGCCGACCACGAAGAACTTGAGTTCGCCGACCGTCGCCAACTGCTACAGCTCGTGGCACAGATAAAACAACATCTCAAGCAACTAACCGAAAGCTTTACATTCGGGAATGCCATCAAAAACGGCATCAACGTTGCCATCGTGGGAAACACCAACGTGGGTAAGTCTACCCTGCTCAACGCACTGCTCGCCGACGACAGAGCTATCGTAAGCGACATCGACGGCACCACACGCGACACCATCGAAGAGACAATGGTAATCGACGGCATGCTCTTCCGCTTTGTCGATACCGCCGGCATCCGACAAACCAACAACGCCATCGAAAACATAGGCATCGAACGCTCCAAACAAGCAGCCAAAAAAGCACAAGTCGTGATATGGCTGCACGATATCAACGAGCATGTCGATGTCTCTGCCATCCCACATGAATACGAGTTCCTAAAAGATAAAACTATAATTCAAGTAATCAACAAAAAAGACCTTCTTACTGAAACACGAACCGACACCGCTGACCTCGTCTATATATCTGCTAAGAAATCGGAAATCGAACCGCTTGTCGAGCGACTACGTAAGTTGGCAAACAGCATACCTACAACAGGTGTCCTCGTCTCTAACGTACGTCATTACGAGGCCCTGTGCCAAGCTCTCGAGGCTATCGAACGTGTCGATAGCGGTCTAAGAGACGGACTGAGCGGAGAACTTGTTGCACTCGACCTGCACGACTGCCTCGACAGCCTCGCGAAAGTAACAGGAGAGATAACCTCACAGGCTGTCTTAAACTCTATCTTTCAGCATTTTTGTATCGGCAAATAATCTAACCTCTAACAGCACAGCGGTCTAACCTCTAACAGCGTAGCGGTCTAACTTCTAACAGCACAGCGGTCTAACTTCTAACAGCATAGCGGTCTAACCTCTAACTTCTACATCATGACTTATACTCAAGCAATAGAATATCTATATCATTCGCAGCCCGTCTTCCATCTGCAGGGAGCGTCAGCCTACAAACCCGGACTCGACAACATGCTTAAGATGATGGAGGCTCTGGGTAACCCCCATCTCAAGTTCAAAACCATACATGTGGCAGGAACCAACGGCAAGGGCAGCACGGCGCACATGCTCGCCGCCATGCTGAGTAGTGCCGGCTTGCGCGTCGGACTTTATACCTCGCCGCATTTAGTCGACTTCACCGAACGCATTCGTGTCAACGGACGACAGATGCCACGCGACAGAGTGGCTGAGTTCGTGGAAGAAAACATGCCACTGCTCGAACAACTCAAACCCTCTTTCTTCGAAACGACGACGGCTATCGCCTTTAGCTATTTTGCTTACAAGAGAGTGGATATAGCTGTGGTCGAAGTCGGACTCGGCGGCAGACTCGATGCCACCAATATCATCACTCCCGAACTCTCTATCATCACCGGCATCGGACTCGACCATACCGACTTGCTCGGTGATACCATCGAAAAGATAGCTGCCGAGAAGGCAGGGATAATAAAACACGGGGTGCCGGTAGTGGTAGGCGAAGTGGAGACTTCGGTGCTCGAGGTGTTCCGACAGAAAGCGCAACAGGAACTCACCGACCTCTTCTCTGTCTCGCAAATGCCCGACGAAGTGACCGAGGCTGTCAACAACTGGCATATAGTGTGCCAGCTAAAGGGTAGCTATCAAGATGCCAACATACGAACCGTACTGCTTGCTGCCTATGTGCTTGAGCATTTCTGTAATATCCATATCTTTAGCGAGAAACTTGCAGTCAGTGCCTTAGCTAAAGTGTGCGACATGACGGGGCTACATGGACGATGGCAGGTGCTCGACGACAGCCCGCTGCTGATTTGTGACATAGCACACAACCCGCAAGGGATAAAACAAGTCGTCAGTCAGCTCGCCGATGAGTATATGCGACTGGTCAGACAGTGGATGTGCCGACCATTGGATGGCACTATGCCACAACGGCAACCCAGAATGCGTATCGTGATAGGCATCGTACGTGACAAAGATATCGACACTATGCTCCGACTCTTGCCCGTCCATTCTGCCGACTATTACTTCACGCAGGCATCGACACCGAGAGCCTTGCCGGCCGACGAACTATGCCAAAGGGCTACTGCACTCGGCTACAACGGACTGGCATACTCTACCGTCAGTGCAGCCCTGCGACAGGCGCTATCTGACAGCCGCAACGACGATGTCGTCCTCGTCACCGGCAGCAACTACGTCGTTGGCGACGCACTGCGCTATTGGAAACGACGTACTGCAAACCTTTAACACCCCCGTCGGGTACACCTCACCCAACACCCCCGTCGGGTACACCCCACCAACAACACCCCACCGGGAACGCCGGTTTGCAAGCCGCAGCAAAGAAATAGCACAGTCTCCAAGTAAAGCCTCCGTCCATTATCGCCGGTTTGTAACCGGCGGCAAACAGGAGCGCGAGTGCCCCCACTCGCGATAAACGCCCCACCAACAACACCCCACCAGGAACGCCGGTTTGCAACCGGCAGCAAAGAAATAGCACAGTCGCCAAGTAAAGCCTCCGTCCATTATCGCCGGTTTGCAAGCCGCAGCAAAGAAATAGCACAGTATCCAAGTAAAGCCTCCGTCCATTATCGCCGGTTTGTAACCGGCGGCAAAGCATACTCCCAATTACAAATTGGCGTACTCGGATGCGCAGCGTTCTAACATCTAACAATGTAATGGTCTAACTTCTAATATATTATGAAAACAAATCGTAACTTTTCTTTCTGCTGTAGCGTAGTGAAAGTCTTTTTCGCTGCTGCGTTAGTTTGTTTCTTTGTCGCTTGCGACAAGCAACAGCAATCAGAGGAACTCTCCGAGAATATCTCGTTGGTAACTCAAGGTAACAAACAGAGTCTGGTCAATACCTCTTCGGGGCAGACTCTCATCGAGGATATCTCCGTCGACTGGGTTTGTACAGGGCGCGACTCGTTAGCGGTGTTTGCAAAGGACGACAAACGTGGTTATTTCAATATCCACACCGGCGAGATAGTAGTGCCCCTCACCTACAAGCATGCATGGGTCTTCTCAGAAGGACTCGCAGGCGTGGTGCAGAACGACATGGTCGGTTTTATCAATAGCAAAGGCGACCTCGTCATTCCTTGCCGTTATCCGTATCGTGGCAACTCGCTCACGGAGTTCGTCTTTAATAACGGACATTGTGTCGTGGCTAACGAAAAACAGCAAATAGGTGTCATCGATACCCTTGGTAATTGGGTTATCAAACCGATATACGATAACGTCAATCTCACGCGTGAATATGCGGTGGTTTATGCCAAAGGACAGTTCAAACAGCAAGTCGACTTCAGCGGTAATGTGCTCAATAGCCGCGTGATAGACTATGTGTCGAGCCTCTATTTCCCAAGCAATTATATCAACAAAGAAACGGGAGAACCTGAATCCGGTAGTGTGGAGAACGAAAAATATGCGAAGTATAGAGTAGGTGAGTTTTACGGACTGATGAGCACCAACGGACGCGTTATCACCTTGCCCATCTATGCCGATATCATTGGTATCAGCGAGTCGCTTTTTATGGCGCAACTCAAAGACTATGACTCGATGGTCTTAATCAACGCCCAAGGCGAAATCATAAGCCGTTAGCCCCATTCTCATCAATCCCGCAATAAACAAGAGTGTAGTCTGAAATCTCGAATGATACAGACTACACTCTGTTTGTATGCTCACGCTCTGTGGATAAGTTTTGTGCAGAAGTCTTGTAACCTCACCTCTATGGAAGAGTCTTGTTTAGTACATTTTGTTGATATTGGTTTAACCCAAATCGGTCATTAGAATTTATTTTAGAGTTTATATTATTTTTGAGCAGATTTTTGATTTTGAGTGAAGGAGTTATGCGGGCATAATGACTGAACGAAAAGCAAAAAGATGCCAAAAAGAATAAAACTATAAATAAATAGTAAAATTAAATTTATATAAGTACTCTATTGCGGTCTAATGACCGATTTGGGTTTAACTGCCTGCATATATGCAGGCTATCTCATTTCTTCAAGGCTCTTACATTAGGAATAGAGTAATTGTTACCACTATTCGCCAGTCGGCGAACGCCTATGCCATCGTCTTCAGGTCGTTGATGATGAGGCTTTTGACGATTTCGCGGCGGTGAAGTATATAACTCTCGATGTCGCACGACTTCTTCTGCAGCAGGTCTTCGTACAATGGTAGCGAGAGGAAAGTAGAGGCGGTGAGCGACACTATGTTAACCAACAGGTCAAAGGGCTCTATCGGGTGTATGCCGCCGCGACGGATCTCATCGTTGACAACATTGCAGAAATGCATGTATGCCAGAGCACGATTTGGATTTTTGATGAAGTGCTCACGTATGTATTCTCGACGCTCAGGGTTGACAATCAGCTCGTTGAGAATGAGGAACGGAAGCTGAGGATTACGAATCAGCGTGTCGAAATACATGTCGATAGTACGGCTGACCTTATCGTTGAAACTCAGACTCTCGTCGGTAAGATACACAAAGACCTGCTCGAGCATGTCGTTGACGAAAGTAAGGAATACTGCTCTGAAAAGGTTCTCCTTGGTGCGGTAGTAGTAGTGAACCAGCGACTGGTTGCAGCCTGCACGTCTTGCTATCTCCGTTGTCGTGGTGCGGGCATAACCCTTCTCTAAAAAAGTAGCCTGAGCAGCATGAATGATGTCTTGCTCTATACTTGTAGGCTTCACTATGTTTTCTGTATTTTCCATCTCTTCTTGTTATTATTGTGGCGGTCTAACATCTAACAGCGTAGCGGTCTAACATCTAACAGCGCAGCGGTCTAACCTCTAACAGCGTAGCGGTCTAACCTCATTGTGCCAGCATAAAATGCAGTCGGTTTTGCACATTGGCTTCCGAAGTTCCTGAGTCGAAGTCGAGAAACAGCAGACTCAACTCAGGGTAGGTGTCTTTTATTCGCTTCTCTATACCTTTGGAGATGATGTGGTTAGCTATGCAGCCGAAGGGTTGCAGCGACACTATCTTATTCACTCCGCTTTCGGCAAGATGGCATATCTCGCCCGGCAGAAACCAGCCCTCGCCGAAGTCCGCTGCCGGATTGATGACCTTACGCGACAAGCGAGCGTTGTCGAAGATGTCGGTGAACGGACGATAGTATGGGAAGGCGTTGCAGGCACGGTCACAACGATGGGCGATGTAGTTGAGTAGGCGATGTAAGGCACCTGTCGCCCATAGCGGCGGATTGTCGGTGCGGATGTTCAGTTCTCGATTGATATGGTTGTTAACCAGAGCGGTAGAAAAGAAACCCGTAATAGCTGGCGGTACCACTTCCACACCTTTGTCGATAAGCCATTGTACCACGTTCTTATTCGAGAACGAGTTGTATTTGACGTATATCTCTCCCACCACGCCTACCAATGGCACTTCTTTGCGCTCGATATTTTCGGCAAACTCGTGTGCTGCCTGTCCGAGCAGACTGAGCATCTTCCTATACTGCCTTTTCTCTACGAGTGGGAAACTTAGTTCGGTGTATTTGTGCAGCAGCTCTTTTGCTTTGCCCGGCTGCTTCTCTCTTACTACGCTGGGGTAGTATAGCTTCTGCAACGCATCGGCGTAGTATAGTGTCACAGCCACCGGCAGCAGCATCTTTTTCCAGTCGATGCTGAATCCGGGTTGTGTGTTTTTCAGACCCGCTCCTGTGGCTACCGAGATGACGGGTATGTCGCTATATCCTGCTCGCACCATCGCGTTTTTTATCAGCGAGTAGTAGTTCGAAGCTCGACATTGTCCGCCTGTCTGAGTGATGGCTACTGCCGTGTGTCTAAGGTCGTATTTGCCGCTCTTAAGTGCGCGCATGATGCTGCCTATCACTATGGTGGCAGGGTAGCACACGTCGTTGTTAGCGACGCGCAGACCCTCTTCGGCATCGGCTTGGCAACCCATCGGCAGCGGCACCACCTTGTAGCCTGCCATTCGCAGTGCCACGGGGATATAGTCGGTGTAGCCTTCGGCAAAGAACGGCGCGATGATGGTGAAGTCGCGGTCGCCTTCTTCAAAAGCACGGGTAGTCCAAGGCTTGTCGCTGGCTACGGGAGCGCTGTCGTCGGCAGTCGCGGCAGCCTGAGAAGCACTCTCCACCAAGCTGCGGACACGCAGCTTCAGCGAGCCTATGTTATTCACATCGTCGATCTTCAGTATCGTCAGGTTCTTGCCATAGCGGTTGAGGATAAGACGTACCTCATCGAGGATGAAGGCGTCCGGACCGCAACCGAACGAGGTGAGCTCTACTAAATGCAGCTGTCGGTAGCTATGACGCGCTACGAAATGGGCGGCTTTGAAGATACGATTTGGGTATGCCCATTGGCAGAGGGCGTTGATATGCTCATACACCTCCGCCCCGGCACGACGCGCTACGTTCTCGGTTATCACGTCGATACCCATGTCAGCTATCGCCGACGAGATCTTATGCTCTATCAGCGGGTCGATATGATAGGGGCGAGCGGCAAGCAGTATCACCATGCGCGACGCGGCTTGTGCCTCACGAAGTACCTCCTCGGCACGCCTCGTCAGCCACTCAAGGTACTCCTCCTGAGCCGCAATAGCTTTGCGAGTAGCCTCTGTCGCTACATGCTTGTCAACACCCAACGAACACAGATACTGAGTGCACGAACTGATGAGCAGCGACTCTTCTTTGAACGAGATGACGGGCGCATCGAATGGGATGCCATACGTCGCCGCGGTGTTGATAGAACTGCCGATGACGTCAGAATAACCCGATACGATAGGGCAGTTAAACGAGTTCTTCGAGTTGGCATCTTCCTTCTTCTCGAAGACTACCCACGGGTAGAAGATACGGTCCACACCCTGCTCCACAAGATCCATCACATGACCATGGAAGAGCTTGGCAGGAAAGCAGATGTTATCTGCCACAATAGTGCGTATGCCCTTCTCGTAGAGCGTGTTCGATGAGTTATGTGACAGACGTGTCGGCACCCCGCTCTCGTCGAACAACGTCTTCCAAAACGGATAGTTCTCGTATATCCCCAGTCCGCGTGGGATGCCGATGGTGGGTAGCTGACGGTCGGTGGGCTGAGGCTTGCGGGCGGCGTACGAAAACAACCGGCGACGCTTCTCGGCGAACATGTTGACGCCCTTCACCGCCGACTCGGTGCTGTTGCTGTAGATACGTTCGCAGTTATTGCCCGAGTAGAAGGTCTTGCCGTTGGTGAACTTAAAAGCTCTGACAGTGCAGTGGTTGTCGCAACCCTGACACAACTCGAGCGACGACTCGTATTCTGATGACTGTAGTATGTCTGATGTAAGCATGTGCAAATGTGGTATGTGGAATATGAATACTTAGTTAGCGTTTATTATATGCGGCATGTGCATACAGAGCAGCACCGTACGCTCCCATCAGCTCCGGTATGTTAGTGAAGTATACCGAGCAACCTGTGATCTTCTCTAAGGCGCGTACCACGGCGTGGTTCTTCATCGTGCCGCCCTGTACGACGATGTTACTGCCAAGCTCGTCGGTCGACTGCAGCTTCAGCACTTTATATAGGCAGTTTTTCACCACCGAATAGGCAAAGCCCGCTGCTATGTCTTCTACCAACGCACCCTCACGCATCGCCTGCTTCACCTTCGAATTCATGAACACCGTGCAACGTGTGCCGAGGTCGTATGGGTGCTTGGCAAAACACGACATGGCAGCGAAGTCGGATATGTCATAACCTAACTGGTTGGCAAACGTCATGATGAAAGAGCCGCAACCCGACGAACAGGCTTCGTTGATTTCTATACGGTGGATGCTGCCGTTGTCGGCAAAGATAGCCTTCATGTCCTGCCCCCCGATGTCGAGCACGAAGCTCACCTTAGGGTCTACCTTAGTGGCAGCGCGGAAATGAGCCATCGTCTCTACTATGCCGTAGTCGAGAGAGAAGGCGGTGCGAAGCAGCTGCTCACCATAGCCGGTGGCACAACTGCCGGTGATGCCTATGTTGCCGCAACGTATCTGCATACGCTCCACCGCTCCCGTGAAGGCGCGTAGACTGTCACCATGGTTGTAGCTGTAGTCGCTGAACACGATACGCTGTTGGCTGTCTAATATCACCAGCTTGGTCGTCGTGCTACCTGAGTCCACACCCAAGAAATAATGGTCTGTCAGATCGAGAGGAGTGGTGCTGTCGACTACCGTCTGGCGGCGCGTCTTGTCCTTTACCCAGGTTTCGTATTCTTCTTTCGAAGCAAAAAGAGGCTCCAAAGAAGTGGTGTAACCTATCTCTGTCGAGGTGTCGAACAAGGTGTTATACAACTCTTTGCCGCTGTAACTCCTGCCGTCCGCGCGCTCTTTGGCAAGCATAGCACAGCCGATGGCGGGGATAAACTGCGCATATCGCGGCACGATACACTCCTCATCGCTGAGGTTGAGTACGCGTTTGAGATGACGTTCAAGCTCTGGTATATATGCAAACGGACCGCCGCAGAACACCGCTTTGGGCTTGGGCATCACACCGCGTGCCAATGCCGACACTACCTGCATCGCCACAGCGTTAAGCATCGAGGCGGCGATGTCCTCTTTTCGAGCATTGCGGCTTAGCAAGTTCTGTATGTCAGTCTTCGAAAACACCCCACAACGAGAGGCGATAGGGTAGAGCTGAGTCGATTTCTCTGCTAATTGGTTGAGATCCTCCGTCTTAACGCCAAGCAACGTCGCCGTCTGGTCGATAAAAGCACCGGTACCACCTGCACAGTTGCCGTTCATGCGCATGTCCGGCACTCGACCCTCCTCGAAAAAAATCATCTTCGAATCCTCACCACCGATGTCGATGAAGGTGTGGCAGTCGGGGTACCATGTGCGTATCACCTTGGCGGCGGCTATCACCTCCTGCTCAAACGGGACCCCATGACGCTCGGCATAACCCATACCTACCGAACCCGTCACCGAGACACAAAAACGGCAGTCGCCAAGCCCCGCACTGAAGCTCTTGAGGATATCCCGACCTACAGCTGCCGGGTTGGCATTATGACGACGATAGTCGGTCTGTAATACCTTCAAACCCTCATCCAAAACAGCCATCTTTATGGTCGTCGAACCAATATCAATGCCTAAATAATAGGTGTGTTGTTGCATATTCGTTTTCTTTATAATTGTGTCTAACATCTAACAGCGTAGCGTTCTAACTTCTAACAGCATAGCGGTCTAACTTCTAACAGCGTAGCGTTCTAACTTCTATCAGCGTAGCGGTCTAAAAATGTGTTTGATAGTTCTATTAAATAGCGCTGCAAAGGTAAGTATTATATTTCGTTTGACCAAATAAAAAGTGATTTTTTTAGAAAAAGGACCTTACCAAGCTTTGCTCATCTAAAGCGAAAGCAGTAACTTTGCAAGCGGTAATGATACTTTGCCCAACGCTTTCCTGCATAGGTGAGAATATAATAAATCTTGAGTGTTGTTGAGTAAACAAGTTTCTTGTTGATTGATAGTAATTTACAGGTATAGATATGAAGTATCTCTTCAGTTGTTTTAAAAATCAGCGTAACTACCTTGTATTCAGTGTGTAAAGTGAGGTTCGCTCCTGTCACCTTCGAGTGATGTTCCTGTCATCTTCGAGTGAAGTGTAGTCAAATGACAGTAAATCAATAATATCTAAATGACAAATAATATACACAAATTCTATTGTTCAATGAAACGACTATTTTTCTTCCTATGTCTGGCTGTTATACTTACAGCCTGCACCGACAGCGAAAAGCAACTACGTAAGCGCGCAACCGAACTCTGTCGCTATATCCCCGACCATCAGCTCTTAGAGAAGTCACGCGACTACATGACCGACGACTTCTACAACGTGCTCGACACTATGTTCAATCACCTACCCGAAACAGAAGAGGTAGCGCACGAATGGCTCTATTACTTCGTCACCGGCAACGGCGGCACGATCGCCGATTTCGATGTCGTTGACGTTAAGCTAACCGACCCTACACATGCCGTGGCTACTGTCAACGTCAGGCAACAATGGGAAGATGGCTCTTTCGACCCCTCAACCGATATCGAGACGCACCGTCTTTATATGGAGAAAGTAAAGGGAGAATGGCTCATGTCCGACTTCGACGAGCATAAGCAAGATTGTATTCGCAGCATCGAAATAAGTCGCCAAGAGCAAGCCGTGAGAGACGCCATTGCCGACTATCTGGTGCGAGAGGTAGGTTCGCACTATCTGCAGGGCGAACTATGCGTACCTGTGGTCATTATCGTGGCAGGAGAAGAACCCCGAGAGAACACTCAAGAAGCTCAGGATAACCCCCAAGGAACGATGGACAATACCCAAGCATCTCAGTCTGATGGCGCTGATACAGAAATTAAAGAAGCAGAAAGAGCAAACGATTGTTGCGAAAATAATCCTCAGGCACGTATCTTGTTAGATAGTTGGATCTTTTGGTATAACCTCGAAGGCGACACTCTCAAAACCGTTTCCGGGGGTAACCACTCCGGCTGTATGACTATCGTAGAGGAAGGTGGCAAGCTGTGCGTCACTTCGTTCGAGCAGACTACCGATGGTGCTGGGTACTTGCCTTCTGCTAAGCGTATCTTTGGCGACTACTACGATATCTATCACAATATCCACTCCCATCCCGATGTCAGTGAAGCAGTACGCCGCCTGCAACTCATCGACTATCTTCGCCGCCATAACCTCAATGCCCACTACTACCAAGACTATGGCTGGCCCGCCGTTAGCCTCTGACAACAGAATCCTTAGCAACTAATAGTGAAAAACCGTCAAAATATCGTTGGTATTAACAAGAAAAAAGAAACAGACTGCTGATTATCAGTAATCTGTTTCTCTCGTTCGTAGTGCTACGGGGAATCGAACCCCGGTTTAAAGATTGAGAATCTTTTGTCCTAACCGCTAGACGATAGCACCGTTAGTATTACTCGCAAATTGAGTTTCCCCTCAATTGCGGCTGCAAAAGTACTGCTTTTTTTTGAAACTACCAAAATTTTTGAAAAAAATATTTATTTACTCGCAAAAATAATTATCCCAGAAGTCAAAAACGGCAGTCTCAGAGCACAAAGAAAAGAACCTTAAAGCGCGTATGTCTTATATGTATGGTTTTGATAATCATAATACAATAGTCGCCAATTAAAAGCAGATGGCTATATAATAACTTCTACTCAACAAGCGATATTGTTAATAGCAGCCTTGACATATTTTGGTTAAACTGATTTTTTTTGTATCTTTGTAGTCGAACCCTAAGGTTAGACCGCCTTGCTGTCAGATGTTAGACAGCTTCATAATTAGAATTTAGGACAATATAATAATGGAAAAGAATTTTGGTTTTGTGCGGGTAGCGTCTGCCGTCCCTCACATGAAAGTGGCTGATTGCAAGTATAATGCCACTCGTATCAAAGAGCAAATAAGCGAGGCTGTAGAAGCCGGCGTACAAATCGTCTGCTTTCCTGAGCTTAGCATCACGGGGTATACCTGTGCTGACCTTTTCTTCACTCAGCAACTGCAGCAGGATGCGATGGATGCACTGCAAGACATTGCGCAGTATACCATCAAGCAGCCTATTATCGTACTCGTAGGAGCGCCTATCAAAGTCGACAACAACTTGTATAACTGCGCTTTCGTCTTGACCGACGGCGAGGTGGTAGGTGTGGTGCCGAAGGTAAACTTACCTAATACCGCCGAATTCTACGAGAAGCGGTGGTTCACCCCGGGACGGACTAACATCCCCTCGGTTGAACTATGGTGCGGCGATGTGCCTTTCGGCTCAGACCTGCTTTTTATGTCACAGTACTACTGCTTCGGCATCGAGCTTTGCGAAGACCTTTGGTCGCCACTGCCACCGTCAACACAACTTGCCATACAAGGGGCTGAGTTTATCTTCAACCTCTCCAGCTCCAACTGCGTAACAGGCAAACACGCCTTCCGCCGACAGATGATAACGCAGCAGTCGGCACGTGTGCACTGCGGATACATATATACCTCATCCGGAGTGGGCGAGAGTACTACCGACGTGGTGTTCTCTGGCTCAACATACATAGCCGAAAACGGGAAACTGCTCGAGCAGGGTGAGCGTTTCCGTCGCGACTCGACGATGGTGATTACTGAACTCGACCTCGAACGACTACGCACCGACCGACAGCGTAACACCAACTTCACCGACGACCAGATGGGGCACTACCGCAAGGTGTATGTGGCACCTATCGAGAATGTCGATAACACGGTAGCCCCGGTACATCGTCATTTCCGTACTAACCCCTTCATCCCTGCCCCTGCCGACCGCGAGTCGTTCTGCGAAGATGTGCTCTCTATACAGGTCTCGGCTTTAGCACGGCGCTGGGAACATACCCATGCTAAAACGATAGTATTAGGCGTGTCGGGCGGACTCGACTCCACACTCGCTCTGATGGTGGCAGTGCAGGCTGCTGACTTGCTGGGTTACGACCGCAAACGCATACTGGGCGTAACAATGCCCGGATTCGGTACCTCCGACAGGACTTATCAGAACGCGCTCGCCTTGATGAACGTTCTCGGCATCACTCAAAAAGAGATATCGATAGTTCCGTCGGTGCTGCAACATTTCGAAGATATCGGACAAGACCCTAATATCCACGATGTGACATACGAGAACTCTCAGGCACGTGAACGTACGCAGATCTTGATGGACCTGGCAAACAAAACCGGCGGCTTCGTGCTTGGTACCGGCGACATGTCAGAACTCGCCTTAGGGTGGGCTACATACAACGGCGACCACATGTCGATGTATGGCGTCAATGCCGGTGTGCCTAAGACTGTCGTACGCTACGTGGTGCAGTATATGGCAGAACAATACGACCAACAGTTAGGCTCGGTGCTCGCCGACGTGGTTGCTACACCCGTCTCGCCTGAGCTGTTGCCTCCCGACGCGGAAGGCAACATAGCGCAAAAGACTGAAGACAACGTAGGACCATACGAACTGCATGACTTCTTCTTGTATTATTTTATTCGCTATGGCTTCAAGCGTGAGAAGATAGCATATATGGCATCATACGCCTTCGACGACAAATACTCTGAGGAGCAAATCAACTATTGGCTGAAAGTCTTCATGCGCCGTTTCTTCGCTAACCAGTATAAACGTTCGTGTATGCCCGACGGTCCGAAAGTGGTGCCGATATCGCTTTCACCTCGAGGTGACTTGAGAATGCCAAGCGACATCGAAGATGTACTATAATAAACCATAACATATAGATAACAAGTGTTGAAATTTATGAGACGAATAGTCCTGTTGTTACTCTTCTTCCCCCTGATGCTCTCTGCGCAGCTGTTAGAACCCATACATTGGTCTGCTGAGTTGACTGAGCAGGGCGACTACTGCCTTGTCGCCACTATCGACAACGGTTGGCATCTCTATGGTATCGACGTCCCCGACGAAGGACCTCTTGCCACCTCTTTCATGCTCGATGGCAAGCCTATCGAAGTGACAGTGCTGACCACTCCGCTACGCGAGTTCGACCCTATGTTCGAAGTCGAGTTGTCGTTCTTTGAGAAAGAGGCACGTTTCAGCGTGTCGGCCTCGGCTGTCGCTGCCGGTTCGGAACTCTCGGTTAGATATATGGCATGCAACGACGAGTCATGTCTGGCGCCTACCACCTTCGTGTTCTCTCTGCCGCAACCGTCAGCCGCGGCGGCGGTTCCGACAAACGACAACTCTTCGCATGGCTTACTGTGGATTTTCCTGATGGGGTTGCTGGGCGGACTTCTCGCCATTTTCACACCTTGTGTGTGGCCCATCATACCCATGACGGTGAGTTTTTTTATGAAAAGGGGCGACCGCTCGGGTGCTATACGTGACGCTATCCTTTACGGCTTGGCTATAGTAGTTATCTACGTGGGGTTAGGACTGGTGGTCACCCTTATCTTCGGGGCGAGCGCTCTCAACAGCTTGGCGACAAATGCCGTCGTCAACCTTATATTCTTTGCCTTATTACTTCTTTTCGCCTTGTCTTTTTTCGGAGCTTTCGAGATAACGTTACCATCTTCGTGGAGTACACGGCTCGACTCAAAAGCAGGTTCGACGACGGGTTTTCTTAGTATCCTGCTGATGGCATTCACCTTAGTGGTGGTGAGTTTCTCGTGCACCGGACCTATTATAGGTACGCTTTTGGTTGAGGCAGCCGGTCGTTCACTGCTCGCTCCTACTGTCGGGATGTTGGGCTTTGCTATCGCGTTAGCATTGCCTTTCACTCTCTTCGCACTCTTCCCCAAATGGCTACGTCAGTTGCCCCGTTCCGGCAGCTGGATGAGCTCTTTTAAGGTGGTGCTCGCCTTCCTCGAACTCGCACTCTCGCTGAAGTTCTTCTCGGTGGCAGACCTCGCGTACGGATGGGGACTGATGGACCGCGAGGTGTTTGTGGCGCTATGGGTGGCTATCTTCCTGGCGATGGGACTGTATCTGCTCGGCGTCTTTCATTTTCGTCACGAACAACAAACAGAGGGTATCTCTGTCTTCCGTTTCTCACTCGCCTTGGCTTCGCTGAGTTTCGCTATTTATCTGTTGCCCGGACTATGGGGAGCGCCGCTCAAAGCCGTTTCGGCTTTCGCACCGCCTATGTCGACACAAGATTTTGTGATGGGCTCGGCTGCTCGACAGACGCATCTCGACGACTTCGACAAGGCAATGGCGCAAGCTAAAGCCGAAGGCAAACAGGTGTTGCTCGACTTCTCAGGATACGGATGCGTCAACTGCAGAAAAATGGAAGCCAAAGTGCTGGCTGACGAACGAGTGAAACAAGCGATGAATAACTATGTCGTTGTCACACTCATGGTCGATGACAAAACGGCTCTTGAGCAGCCGATAGTAGTGGAAGAAAATGGCAAACAACAGAGACTAAAGACTATAGGCGACAAATGGAGCTACCTGCAACGCAGCCGCTTCGGTGCCAACGCTCAACCTTATTATGTCAGACTCTCTGCCGATGGCCGGCAACTCTCTGACCCATACGCCTACAACGAAGATGTCGACGACTTCTTCGAATGGCTTACGAAATGAGTTAGACCGCTCCGCTGTTAGATGTTAGACCGCTCCGCTGTTAGAAGTTAGACCGCTCCGCTGTTAGAAGTTAGACCGCTCCGCTGTTAGATGTTAGATAGAACACGAGTGTTAGACCGCTATGTTGAGGGTACGCCGGTTTCTTATCTCCGCTTTGCTACGAACGATCGTAACGTGGCAACCGTCGGCTGGGTACTCCCCACATGCTGTAATGATAGACATCGCAAGCATCGCGTCTGTCCGCCGGTTTTAAACCGGCATACCCACTAAACACTAAACTAATCCCCTAAATCTCATGTATTTCAAAAAGCAGACCCCATCGGATAATACATCCCGCAAGGGCGACAAGAAACCCACAGCCGACTATAAGACCCGACGACCGAAACAGAGAGAGATGATATTCGGTTTACACTCTGTCATCGAAGCTATCGAGGCAGGTAAGACCATCGACAAGGTGATGGTACGTAGGGATATGTCATCAACTCTGGCACGCGAACTGATGGCTAAGTTGGAAGGAACAGCCACTGCGGTGCAGAAAGTGCCGGTAGAGAAACTCAACCAGCTGACTGACAAAAACCATCAAGGTGTGATAGCCTTCCTATCGCCTATCGACTTCCACCGCTTAGACGACTTCTTACCCACGCTGTTTGAGAGTGGTCGTATGCCATTGCTCGTCGTACTCGACGCTGTGACCGATGTGCGCAACTTCGGAGCTATAGTGCGAACTGCCGAATGTGCCGGAGTCGACGCTGTAGTGGTGGCAGCACGTAACTCGGTGGCTATCAACGGTGACGCCGTGAAGACATCAGCCGGCGCTCTGCATAACATGCCCATCTGCAAAGTCGACAACCTCGAGAAGGCTTTACGTTATCTCGCCGACAGCGGACTGCGTATAGTGGCAGCAACAGAACACTCCGAAGCCGACTATACCGATGTAGACTACACCACGCCGGTGGCAATACTGATGGGGAGCGAAGATATAGGTATCTCACCCGAATGTCTGCGTCAGGCTACCGACAAAGTGCGAATACCAATGGCAGGACGAATAGAGTCGCTTAACGTGTCGGTAGCGGCAGGAGTGATGATATATGAAGCTGTCAGACAACGCAGGATGATGAATAATTAAATGATCTTCTTATTGACAACAGATGACGATTCTTTACGAAGATAACCATATCATTGCCGTTAACAAGACTTGCCACGAGATAGTGCAAGGCGACAAGACCGGTGACCGTTCGCTGATAGACGAGATAAAAGACTATATAAAAGTCAAATATGCGAAACCCGGTGAGGTGTTCCTCGGCTTGCCACACCGACTCGACCGACCAACCACAGGCGTAGTGGTGTACGCTCGGACGAGCAAAGCACTAACGCGGCTGACCGAGATGTTCCGCTCGCATCAGAAGATTCAAAAAACGTATTGGGCGATAGTAGATACCCCACCACAACAGCCGCAGGGACGATTAGAAGACTACCTTGTCAAACGTGAGAAAGAGAATAAGAGCTATGTAGTAAGAAAAGAGACAAAAGAAGCCAAACTTGCGGTGCTCGAATATCGTACGATAGCACATTCACAACGCTATACACTGCTCGAAATCAACTTGCTGACCGGGCGACATCATCAAATCAGATGTCAGTTGGCAAACATAGGATGCCATATCAAAGGCGACCTTAAGTACGGAGCGCGGCGTTCGAACAAAGATGGTGGCATCAGTCTGCATGCACGCTCTATCGCCTTCGTGCACCCGGTGTCGAAACAGCCCATTGAGATAGTGGCACCCGCCCCCGATGAGTTTGATATGTTTGGTGTTTAGTGTTTGTGTTTAGTGATTAGTTTTAGTGTTTGGTTTTAGTGTTTGTGTTTAATATGGCTGCAAGCGCAGAGACTTGAAACTTATTGATATTGACAAATCCCTTAATCTAAAAATATGAAACACTTACTTTTAGGCGATGAGGCGATAGCACAAGGTGCTATTGACGCAGGGTTGTCGGGAGTGTATGCCTATCCCGGAACACCCTCAACCGAAATTACAGAGTATATCCAAGGTCAGCGGTCGCAACGCGACGCTTCGCAACCTGCTATCTTCTGCCGTTGGGCAACCAACGAAAAGACGGCGATGGAAGCGGCTTTGGGTATGTCGTATATGGGCAAACGAGCTCTGGTATGTATGAAGCACGTGGGAATGAACGTGTGCGCCGACGCGTTTATGAACGCAGCTATCACAGGTGTCAATGGCGGACTGATAGTCGTGGCTGCCGACGACCCCTCGATGCACTCGTCACAAAACGAACAAGACTCACGTTTCTATGGACGTTTTGCGATGATTCCTATCTTCGAACCCTCAACACAGCAAGAGGCGTACGACATGATGGCTGTCGCCTTTGCGATGTCAGAGCAACTGCATACACCTATCTTGCTGCGTGTGACAACACGAATGGCACACTCAAGAGCTGTGGTGAATACTACAGAAAATCCATTACCTCAGAAAGATATCTCATATCCCGCCGACGTGCGACGTTTTATACTTCTGCCCGCCTTTGCGCGTCGTAACTATGCCGAACTCGTCAAGATGCAATCTACATTCGTCCGGCAAGCAGAGCAGTCGCCATTCAATGCTTATATAAAAGGAAGCAATCCGCGAAAGGCAGTGCTCGCAACCGGCATAGGGTGGAACTACGTAATCGAAAACGAAGCCGGCAAATTAGGCTATAGCCTGATAAAAGTGTCGCAATATCCATTGCCTGAGGCTCTTGTCTCTGAGGCGTTGGCAGATGGGGCAGAAGAGATATTAGTCGTAGAAGAAGGACAACCTGTTGTTGAGGAGCTTCTCAGAGGTATGGTACCTTCGACAGTGAAGCTTCGTGGCAGACTGACAGGTGACCTGCCACGTATGGGAGAACTCACACCCGATGCACTGCGTGTCGCTCTCGGACTCGAGGCTCTGCCTTCGGCGCCGGCTGACGACATCGTGATGCCCCGACCACCCGCTTTATGTCAGGGCTGCGGACACAGAGATATGTATGCTGCACTCAATGAGGTAGCACGCGAATACGAACATGCCCGTATCTTCGGAGACATAGGCTGTTATACTCTTGGAGCACTGTCGCCATTCCATGCTTTACATTCGTGCGTCGAGATGGGCGCCTCGATAACGATGGCTAAGGGTGCAGCCGACGCAGGACAATTCCCGGCTATTGCCGTGATAGGCGACTCTACTTTCACACACTCAGGTATAACCGGACTGCTCGACTGCGTCAATGCAAACGCTAATGTGGTGATACTAATATCCGACAACCTCACCACCGGCATGACAGGCGGACAAGACTCTGCCGGCACCGGACGACTCGAACAGATATGCTACGGTGTGGGAGTCGAGACTCAACACGTGAGAGTAGTGGAACCTCTGCCAAAGAATATGGAACAGATAAAAAACGTGCTACGTGAGGAAATAGAATACGATGGTGTAAGTGTGGTAATCGCCAGACGCGAGTGTATTCAGACACTCAAACGACATCTTAAGCAGAAAGCTAAATAGCACTAAAACACTAAACACTCAACTCTCAAACACTCAACACTTAACTTTAAAACACTACAACATCATGAAAAAAGATATTATCTTAGCCGGTGTCGGTGGACAGGGTATACTATCGATAGCCACGGTGATAGGGGAAGCCGCTTTGGCAGAGGGTCTCTATCTCAAGCAGGCTGAAGTCCATGGCATGTCGCAGCGTGGAGGCGACGTGCAGAGTAACTTAAGACTGTCGTCGGAACCTATCGCCAGCGACCTGATAGCGCTTGGCAGTGCCGACCTCATCGTCTCACTCGAACCGATGGAGGCTTTGCGCTATCTGCCGTATCTTAAACCCGAAGGCAGAGTAATCAGCTCGTCGATACCTTTCGTCAATATCCCCGATTATCCGTCCATAGACGAGGTTCTTGAGCACATACGTCGCCAACCCCATCATGTGCTGCTCGACGTAGAAGCGCTGGCACGCGAAGCGGGTGCACCCCGTCAAGCAACCAATATGGTTCTGCTTGGTGCTACTATTCCTTTCCTTGGCATCGACTACGACAAGATGCAGGCAGGTGTGCGCCGAGTCTTCGCACGTAAAGGCGAACAAGTGGTGGCTGCTAACCTCGCAGCTGTAGACGCCGGATACCAGGCAGCTATCAGATAGAAGGTTCTTAAAACCCCGAAAGCCCGAAATCCCGACATCTCGAAATCCCGAGATCCCGAGATCACGGAATCCCGAAACCCAGAGATCACGAAACCCCGAGATCCCGAAGTCCCGAGATCCCGAAATATCACAAAAAAAAGAGACGGTGTTGCCGTCTCTTTTTTTGTTAACAAGTTGGCTTATTCAGCCTTTTGCTCTTCAGCTTCAGGAGCAGCGGGAGCCTCTTCTGCCTTAGCTGCCTTCTTGGTAGCTTTCTTAGGCTTAGCTTCGGCTTCCATCGTAGCTTTCAGGTCTGCCAATACGCTGAGGTCACCAAGGGTGGTCTTCTCTAACTGCACTGTAGCAGGAGCTGCCTCTTTCTCTTTTTTCTGAGTTGCTTTCTTAGGAGCTTCGCTCTCTTTTGCAGCTTCCCATGTGCGCAGGTGCGAGAGCAGAATGCGTTTAGCATCGCGGTTGAATTCGATAACTTTGAACTCAAGGGTCTCACCTTTCTGTACAGGTGCCTTGTCTTGAGTCTGCAGATGACGAGCTGTGCAATAGCCTTCTACGCCTTCTTCGAGTTGTACTACGGCACCCTTGTCAGAGAGCTCGATGATCTTACCCTCTACTACGGTGTCAACGCCATAGCGTACTTCGAGAGCTTCCCAAGGATTCTCTTCGAGTTGCTTGTGACCAAGTGACAGACGACGATTCTCTTTGTCGATTTCCAAAACAACGACTTCGATGTCGGCGCCAATCTGTGTGAATTCGTTGGGGTGTTTGATTTTCTTTGTCCAGCTCAGGTCGCTGATGTGTATCAGACCGTCAACGCCTTCCTCAAGCTCTACGAATACACCGAAGTTGGTGAAGTTGCGTACTCGAGCGGTGTGGCGTGAACCTACTGCATAGGTGGTCTCGATGTTCTGCCATGGGTCTGGTTTGAGCTGTTTCAGACCAAGCGACATCTTTCTGTCGTCGCGGTCGAGGGTCAGTATCACTGCCTCTACCTCGTCGCCTACCTTCAAGAAGTCGTTAGCCGAGCGCAGGTGCTGGCTCCATGTCATCTCGCTTACGTGAATCAAGCCTTCTACACCGGGAGCTACTTCTACGAATGCTCCGTAGTCAGCCATCACCACTACCTTACCCTTGATATGGTCGCCCACCTTGAGGTCGTGGTCGAGAGCATCCCATGGATGAGGTTGCAGTTGCTTGAGACCTAATGCAATACGTTTCTTCTCCTCGTCGAAGTCGAGAATGACAACGTTAATCTTCTGGTCGAGACTTACTATCTCGTGAGGATCGCTTACGCGGCCCCAGCTCAGGTCGGTGATGTGAATCAAGCCGTCAACGCCACCAAGGTCGATGAATACACCATAGTTGGTGATGTTCTTAACGGTACCTTCAAGAATCTGACCTTTCTCGAGATGAGAAACGATTTCTTTCTTCTGTGCTTCGAGTTCAGCTTCGATGAGAGCCTTGTGTGAAACAACAACGTTGCGATACTCTTGGTTGATTTTCACAACTTTGAAGTCCATGGTCTTACCAACGAATACGTCGTAGTCGCGAATAGGCTTAACGTCGATTTGTGAGCCGGGCAAGAAGGCTTCAGTGCCGAAGATCTCGACAATCATGCCGCCTTTGGTCTTGCATTTAATCAGACCTTGTACAATCTCGTCGTTAGCCAAAGCTTGGTTAACGCGATCCCAGCTGCGCGAAGCGCGTGCCTCTTTGTGCGACAACTCAAGCTGACCTTTCGAGTCCTCAAGGTTCTTGATGAATACTTCTACTTTGTCACCGGGTTTGAGGTCCGGATTGTAGCGGAACTCGGCTGCGGGAATGATACCGTCTGACTTGTAGCCAACGTTAACGACTACCTCGCGTTTGTTAACCGACATCACGGTGCCTTCTACAACCTCTTGGTTCTTAACGGCATTCAGACTACGGTCGTACTTTTCAATTAGTTCTTCGTTTTGAGCACCATTGGCTTTTGCTTCTTCAGCATCCCAGTCGAAGTTCTGGAGAGATTTGTTTTCTACCATTGTGGTAATGAGAGTGTTCGCTTTGCCCGTTGCGGGCATTTGCAGAACGAAAAATAATAGGTTAAACTTAGTGTTATGCTTTTTCTCAATAAAAAGCGCGCAAAGTTACTGCTTTTTTTTGAAATACACAATACTATACCTCGATTTTGTCCAAAATGTCTCTAATATCTTACAGCGTGGCGGTCTAACCTCTAACAGCGCAGCGGTCTAACTTCTAACAGCGCAGCGGTCTAACTTCTAATAGTGTGGCGGTCTAACTTCTCACTCCTGCTCCTCGTATTTCTGGAAAAGGAAATCGTTGTAAGGGTATCGTTGTATGTGTATTTGCTTTATCCGCTCGTACATCATCTGTTTGAGGCTTTCGATGTTATCTTTGTTGCGTGCCGAGATGAAAACGCAGTTGTCGCCCAATCGTGCCATCCATGTGCGTTGCAGGTCGTCAAGCGAGAGGTTCTCTCGTTCGATGGGGGTGAGGTCGTCTTCGTCTTTGGGAACGAAGCTGAATGCGTCAGTCTTGTTGAAGACAACGATCTCGGGTATCTCGCTGCGAGGTGTAGTGGCTTTCTTTCTATATGTGGGTGTGTCCGATTGCTCTTTTTTGTTAGTCAAGATCTCGTGTATAGTATTCTCTACCACTTCGTATTGTTCTTCGAAGTTGGGGTGCGAGATGTCGACGACATGTATCAGCAGGTCGGCTTCTCTTACTTCGTCGAGTGTCGATTTGAACGACTCTATCAGGTTATGTGGTAGTTTGCGGATAAACCCGACGGTGTCGGAGAGGAGGAAGGGTAGGTTGTCGATAGTCACTTTTCTGACAGTAGTATCGACGGTGGCAAACAGTTTGTTTTCGGCAAAGACATCGGCTTTAGAGAGCATGTTCATAATAGTCGACTTGCCCACGTTGGTATAACCTACTAACGCCACACGTACCATCTTACCTCTGTTTTGTCGTTGTGTCGACATCTGTTGGTCTATCTTCTCGAGTTCCTGACGGAGTAGTGCTATTCGGCTTTTGATGATGCGCTTGTCGGCTTCTATCTGTGTCTCTCCCATACCTCTTGAGGTCGCTCCGCCGCCTCGTTGTCGGTCGAGGTGAGTCCACATCCTTGTCAACCGTGGAAGCATATATTCGAGGTGTGCCATCTCGACTTGAGTCTTGGCATAACTGGTCTTGGCGCGACGCAGAAATATCTCGAGGATGAGAATGGTGCGGTCGATGATTCTGATATGTAGTTCTTTCTCTATGTTACGCAGTTGTCGTGGTGATAGCTCATCGTCGAAGATAACTACGTCGATAGGCTCACGTGCATCGGCAGTGTCGTGTGCATCGGCGGCTTTGTTGTAGTTGTCGATATAGTCGCGTATCTCTGACAGTTTGCCGGAGCCGACGTATGTGTTGGTGTCGGGCTTGTCGATGCGTTGCACAAAACGCTTGAGAGCCACCATGTCGTTGGTGTCGGCAAGGAAGGCTAACTCGTCGAGATACTCGTTGGTACGCTCCTCAGGCTGCTGAGGAGTAATAAGACCTACTAAAATAGCATTTTGCATTATAAACTTGTGTTAAATGATTGACTTGTAATCCTGTAATTTGTAACTTAACTTTCCATTGCGGGCGTGGACGCCCGCGTTCCAAAAGGCGGCTGCAAAAGTACTAAAATTATATGACATGGCAAAGTATTGTTCTTTTGTCCGATTTGTATCGACTGTAGGCATGATTTTTGTGGTGTTAAAATCCATTATGTACAATCCAAACCTCTCATAGTGCGGCGTACCCGGCAGCGCTGCGTTCTAACTTCTAACAGTGAAGCGGTCTACCCTATAAATAAATGAAATCGAAATTACTACTTGTTTTTTTTATACTATTGCCATTGTTGGCAATGGCTCAGTACGATGCTCACCTGACAGGTCATGTCATAGATGAGCAGACGGGCGAGCACCTTGCTTTCGTAAACGTGCAACTCAAGGGTACCAACATGGGTTGTGTTACCGATGAGTCGGGACATTACCTGCTTACTAACCTGCCTGTAGGCAAGCAAACGATAGTGTTCTCGTTTGTTGGCTATCAGACTGTTGAGCTACCTGTGGAAATAGTAGCCGACAAGACAGTGGAACTCAAAGCCACTCTCCGCGAGGTCAGTCTGATGATGGATAATGTCGTCGTGACAGCTAACCGCTATGAGACCAAAAGGCAGGAGGCAGCTAACATAGTTAATGTGGTGTCGCCTTTAGTCTTCGAGACGGCGAGTGCCACTTGTATGGCTGACGCACTCTGTTTTCAGACCGGTCTGCGTGTTGAGTCGACATGTGCTAACTGCGGACAGACGGCTCTGCGTATCAATGGACTCGAAGGTCAGTATTCGCAGATTCTGATGGACTCGCGCCCTATCTTCTCGTCGCTTGCTGCCGTCTACGGACTCGAGCAGATACCTGTCGGTATGGTGGACCGAGTGGAGGTGATACGAGGTGGGGGAAGTGCGTTGTATGGCGCCAACGCTATAGCCGGAGTGGTGAACATAATAACGAAAGAACCTGTTCGCAACTTCGTCAATATCACCAATACCTCGCAGATGCTGCGCACCTCAGGGTATGATATCAACACCTCACTCAATGCCTCTGTCATCTCGGAGAATAGAAAGATGGGCGCTTTCTTGTTCGCCGTGCAGCGCAACCGTAGTCAGTACGACCACGACAGCGACGGCTTCTCTGACGTACCTATGCTCAGAAGTACCACTGCCGGAGGCCGTGCCTTCTTCAAGACAGGTGCATACTCGAAGATAACGGTCGAATACCACCATGTCACAGACCATCGACGCGGAGGAAACAACTTCGACTTAGAGCCTCATGAGGCTGACATAGCCGAGCAACTGAGACATAATATCGATGCCGGAGGATTGAGTTTCGACTGGTTTGCTCCTGACAACAAGCATTTTGTGAGTGCATACTCGCACCTTCAGAATGTCAACCGAGAGAGCTATTTCGGAGCAGGCAAGAATCCCAACGCATACGGCAGAAGTACCGATATCACATCCGTCAGTGGCATGCAATATCGCTTTTCGTATCTGTGTGGTCAGATGCCTGCCGACCTGAGCGCGGGAGTAGAATATACATACAACAAACTGCACGACAAGATGCTCGGCTATGGCAGAGACATGATACAGACGGTGCATCTGTATGGCGGATATGTGCAAAACGAATGGAAAAACGAGACATGGAGTGCGTTGGTCGGAGCGAGGGTAGAGAAACATAATATGCTGACACGTCCTGTCGTCACTCCGCGTGCCAATCTGCGTTATACCCCCGTCGAAGGTGTCATCTTGCGGGCGAGTTATTCTGCCGGCTACCGTGCTCCGCAAGCTTACGACGAAGACCTGCATGTGGCGGCAGTGGGTGGTGAGGTGTCGATCATCTCGCTCGACAAAAACCTCAAACCGGAGTATTCACATAGCGCCTCGCTCAGCGCTGACCTATACCGCCGTTTCGGAGCATGGGAGACTAACCTCACACTCGAAGGCTTTTATACCTACCTGCAAGATGTCTTCTTCCTCCGCGATGAGGGTCACGACGCTGCCGGCAACCTGCTGCTCACGCGCACCAACGCACTGGGAGCTTGGGTGGCAGGACTGAACGTAGAAGGCAAAGTGGCATATAAGAATATAGTCTTGCTGCAGTTGGGTTATACTTTTCAAAAAAGCAGATATACCGAGGCGCAGACATGGAGCACCGATGCCAGCTTGCTGCCACAAAAACGCATGTTCCGCACGCCCGACAACTACGCCTATATGCTACTCAATATCACGCCGGTGCACGATTTCACTATCTCCGTCACCGGGAAGGCAACGGGCAGTATGCTCGTGCCGCACCATGCCGGATATGTACCCAAAGACGAAGAGGTGATAACAAAGCCGTTTTGGGAATTAGGACTCAAACTGGCATACGACATACACCTCTATAAACATTATTGTTTAGAAGTCAACTGCGGTGTGAAAAACGTACTCAACCAGTACCAAAGCGACCTCGACCGTGGTGAGAATCGTGATGCCGACTACATCTACGGTCCCTCGCAACCGCGCACCTGGTTTGCAGGCTTTAACCTGAAAATATAGGGTAGAACTAAATAAACAAAAATTATAATTAATTAGCCGAAAATTATTCATACATTTTTATAGTGTCGGTAAAGGATAAAATGGTGCAAATGGTGCAAATGGTGCAAATGGTGCAAATGGTGCATACAAAAGTATGTGGTATAACCGGAACGCCGCTTTGCAACCGGCGGCAGAATGCAAGCAATAAGGTACGCAACTCACTGTGTCTTCAAAGCACACCATTAAGAAATAAGAAATAAGAAATAAGAAATAAATAATGTCTTACGTAACTCCCTGTGTCTTCAAAGCACACCATTAAGAAATAAAAAATAAGAAATAAAATCCCCCTTTATGTCTCAGAAACAACAGAAAACCAATGTGTGTCGTCTGCTTGAGGTGGCAGGTATCGACTATCAGACACGCGAATACGAGGTTGACGAGTCTGACCTTAGCGCTGTGCATGTCGCTGATGTCCTCGGCGAGGATATCGATGCGGTGTTCAAGACCATAGTGTTAGAGGGCGACAAGGTGAAGTATTTCGTATGTGTGGTGCCCGGAGCTTACGAAGTAGACCTCAAGAAAGCGGCGCGTGCCAGCGGAAATAAGTCGTGTAAGCCTCTGCCCCTCAAAGAACTGCTGCCGCTGACCGGTTATATCCGCGGAGGTTGTAGCCCCATAGGTATGAAAAAGCCGTTCCCTACCTATATCGACGAGACGTGCATGATGCACGAGTATATCTATATCTCAGCAGGACAGCGCGGTATGCAAGTCCGTCTTCGTCCCGAAGACCTGATTCGTTATGTGCCGCTTGGGTTGGCTGACCTAATATAAAAGAAGAAACTCGCAGCTACACATACATCCGCCGGCCAGAAACCGACGCTCCCTGCTAAACACGGCACTAAATTATATAAAATGGAGATAGACTTGCTGTTAGAATATAACCACCGCGAGGAACTGCGTGAATGGCTCCGTTCGTGTCACGACACCCATAATCACTGCTGGGTGGCGGCGTATCGGTCGAGAGTCAAACCTGATGGTGTATGCCTGCCGTATCTCGAGGTCGTGGAGGAAGCCTTATGTTTTGGCTGGATCGACTCCACCGTCAAGCGGCTGCCCGATGGCAGACTGGCGCAACGTCTCTCGCCAAGGGCAAAACGCAGTCATTGGACAGAACTGAACCTGCAGCGCTGCGAAGACCTCATCCGCCGCGGACTGATGACCGATGCCGGCAGGCAACGGTTGCCGAACCTATAACATTGTGGCGGTGGTGCGGGCTGCCGCCGGTTACCACGTTACGATCGTTCGTAGCAAAGCGGAGATAAGAAACCGGCGTACCCGCAGCGTGGCGGGCTAACATCTAACAGCGTGGCGGTCTGAATAACATCATGCAAAGTACAATAGCTATAGTAGAACCTCGTTTTCTGAGTGCGGTAGGTCTTAAGCACGTGCTTGAGACTATGTTACCTGCTACATCGGTATTGGTATACAACACCATCGAGACATGTCTCGCCGACATCGAACGCACCGATGGACAACGTCCTTTCTTCGTGCATTTCTTTGTCGACGAAGAACTCTTGTTGCAGCATGCAGATTATTTCAGGAAGTTACCTCAGATGACTATCGCGTTGACGACTACGGCTGTTGCGCGAGTGAAAAGTTTCGCGACTCTTAACCTCGCCGCCGACGAATCCACCATCTGGCAACAACTGCTGAATCTGCAAAACCCTGCCTCTCACTCGGCTGTAAGCGATAACAGACTCTCTGCACGCGAGATAGACGTGCTCAGATTGGTGGCAAAAGGGTATATTAACAAAGAGATAGCCGACGAACTCTGTGTGAGTCTCAATACCGTCATCACACATCGCACCCATATAGCCGACAAACTCGGTTTCCGTTCGGTGCCTGCCCTCACCGTCTATGCCGTACTCAATGGATATGTCGACTTCAACGACATCTACGTTCCGACGCTCTAACGTCTAACAGCTTAGCGGTCTAACTTCTAACAGCTTAGCGGTCTTTTTACAAAAATTATAATTAATTAGCCGAAAATTATTCATAAATTTTTTATAGAGTCGGTAAAGTGTCGTTATAGGCTAAGGGTAAAATGGTAAAATGGTGCAAATGGTGCAAATGGTGCATAAAAATGCATGCGGTATAACCGGCATACCCACAGCGTGGGGTCTAACTTCTAACAGCTTAGCGGTCTAACATCTAACAGCGGCGTGGCGGTCTAACTTCTAACAGCTTAGCGGTCTAACATCTAACAGCGTAGCGGTCTAAGTTCTAACTTCTAACTTCTTACAGCTTCTAACCCTTCGGATTTGCCCTGCTGAATATGCGAGTATGGCGGCAGGTCTTGCGTTACCCAGATGTTGCCGCCTATCACACTGTCGTGACCGATGGTGATGCGACCTAATATAGAGGCGTTGCTGTAGATAGTCACGTTGTCTTCTATAATAGGATGTCTTGGAAGGTCAAGAGGCAGTCCGTCGGCATCATAACTGAAGTTCTTGGCTCCTAAGGTGACACCTTGATAGAGCATCACATGGTTGCCGATGACGGAGGTGGCACCTATCACTACTCCTGTGCCATGGTCGATGGCAAAATATTCGCCGATGGTGGCGGCAGGGTGTATGTCGATGCCGGTAAGCGAATGTGCTTGTTCTGATATTATCCTCGGGATGATAGGTACGCCTAACCGGTGTAGAGCATGTGCTGTACGATGATGTAGCATCACTTGTATCACAGGGTAAGAGAACACCACTTCTCCGTAGTTGTCGACGGCGGGGTCACGCTGAGCCACTGCCTCGATGTCGGTGAGTAGCAGACGTTTGATTTCGGGCAGTTGGCGGACAAACTCGGAGGCTATCTGTTCGGCGCATGAGGTCACCTCTTCGATGTCTTTATCGCAACAGAATACCATCCCTCGAGCAGACTGACGACATACGATATGGTAGATGCGCTCTAAGGCTACACCATTATGAAAGACGCGGTTCTGCTGTGTCGTTCGGAAGTCGTCGAAGAACCCCGGGAAGAAGACACGTTTTAGAAGTTGCATCATCTCGGTGAGTTCGTCAACCGAAGGCATCAGTTGCGACGAGTTAAGATGCATTCGCAACTCGTCAGCCGTCGGCGACGAAAGTGACATGGCTATGTCGGTAATAATAGTTTGTGGTTCCATTGCTTAGTAAAAAATATAGTAGTGTCTTTCTAACGTCTAACGGCGTAGCGGTCTAACAGAACAGTCCGGTAGTCAAGTAGCGCTCTCCGGTGTCGGGTAGTAGTGCTACTATCGTCTTCCCTTTGTTTTCCTGTTTCTTTGATAGTTCGTGGGCAATGGCAAATGCTGCTCCCGACGAGATCCCTACGAGCAGACCATAGCGTTGTGCTAACAGCCTTGCGCCTTGAGCTGCTTGTTGGTCGGAGCAGGTGAGAACATGGTCGACGACATCGGCATTATAGGTGTCGGGCACGAAGCCTGCTCCTATGCCTTGTATGCCGTGTTTGCCTGCTTGTCCTGTGCTTATCACTGCCGACCCCGAAGGCTCCACTGCTACTATTTGGATATGGCTGTTGTGCCGTTTGAGTGCTTGCCCGACGCCACTGATGGTGCCTCCTGTGCCCACTCCTGCTACGAAGATGTCGACAGCACCCTTGGTGTCGTCCCATATCTCTTCGCCTGTGGTGCGCTCGTGGACGGCGGGGTTGGCAGGGTTAACAAACTGTCCGAGAATGACGGCGCCGGGGGTGCTATCCCGCAACTCTTTGGCACGGCGTATAGCACCCGACATGCCTTCAGCTCCGGGCGTGAGGACTATCTGAGCTCCGAAGGCACTAAGCAGCTGCCGACGCTCCTGACTCATCGTCTCCGGCATGGTCAGAACGACACGATAGCCTTTGCTCATGCCTATCCATGCCAACCCTATGCCCGTATTACCTGAGGTGGGCTCTATGATGGTCGAACCAATGGTCAGCACTCCGCGCCGTTCGGCATCTTCTATCATCGACAGTGCCGTTCGGTCTTTGACACTGCCACCGGGGTTGAAATACTCTAACTTCACGATAAGGTCTGACAACTGACCCTCAAGACCACTCAGACGCAACATCGGAGTTCTCCCGATAAGTTCTGTTAGTTGGTTGTATATCATATCTTAAATGTTGATTTCGTATCTACTATATGTCAGTCTCTGTTATGGGCGCTTAGTGTATGCGGTCCACTTGCTGTCCGGCTGCGTTATACACTCTCTTGCCGAGAATGATATATAGCTGCCCGTCTATCATTATCTTGCGTGCTCGCTCAGCTGAGGTCTCAATGGTTGTTTGTTCCAACTTCTGTGGCTCGCCTAAGATGCCGTCAAGCAGGGAGCGTATCTCGTTACATTGATCGATGTCGGTGTCCGAAGAGAAACTAACTAAATGATTCTGTGCCGGCAAGATGAACTTGCGCACGTTGGTGCCGTTGATAAACTCATCCTTCACTGCTGCCCCTGTCCATGTGTCGTCGTAGCCGTAGATGAGCACAATAGGCTTCGTCGTATTTCGCGTTTTGTCCATCGTGTCATCATAAAGGTTGCGACTGAAAGAGAGCGACGAGAATACCGGAGAATAGACATCTCTGAGACAGCCATAATTCTCAACCCAATGTTTGTTCCACTCGTCGGCTGTTGCCTTGTCTTCGATGATGAGGTCAAAGCGTCCATCGTAGTAGCCCAGTTCGCGCTTAGACTGATAATTATATCCAACGCAGGTGGTGGTGTCACCGGGTATTTCCCACCAATCGTTGTATTCGACACCGAAAGGATTATGATTCCTTTGGTGCTGTGGCATCACTCGTGCCGGCATTTGTTCCTTGCCGGAGTATTTGCGGAGCGTGTCTAACCACGGTTGGAACTTCTCAAGCGAAAACGTCTCGGTTAAGACCATGTAGGCATATACTGTGTCGGTATAGCCCTCGTTATATCCGACTGCTTTCAGAATGCTATCGTTGGCGTATATCATCTTGCGAATCTCAGACGTGTCGGAATAGGTATGTTCGTACGACCCGAATTCAAGTATATGAGCCATAAACTGACCATAGAGAGTATCACGACGCTCCTTAGAGTTGTTGCCATTGTAGTTCATATTCTCGTAGATGTCAAAATAGTCGGGACTATGTGCAATGGCTTGTCGGCGAATACTCATGAACATATCCCGATATTCTTTATTCAAACCATGTGTATACCAGTATTTCTGCAAGTCAAGGTCACGGTCTGAACTGAAGAATGGTGCGGAGTAGGGGACGTAGATGTCCATGTCGTCAGGGTAGAACGCGTGCTGCAAGAGGGTGGTGATACCGCCTTTGCTCACGCCGCTCATCACATACTTGCCTTTCAGCACTTTCTTAAGAGCTTCAAACAGATTGTGGAAGTCGGCAGCCGCCTCCTCTGCTGTCAAGGGGTCGAGGTTAGTCCAACAGTATCGTGGGGCAGAATACGAGAAATAGCGGTGCTCGATTTGTATGAAGTTAGCCTTGTAACGATGGGCTATCTCTGTTGCACAATATTTTTTGTTGGCAGCAAAGACCGAGTCCGGGCGATTAAGAAAAGAGGACATGATCTCATATCCGGAGCAATAGATGTGATTGATGGCGGTTGTGGGGTCTGTATCATTATGTACTGTCATTAGTGCGCGCAACGGAAACTGCTGCCCCTCGGGCTGCGAATGAACCAAAGGCTGGTGGTAATAAATAACATACGTCCTTGTATCGGGTCCCTTCGGATCTTGTCGATAGAGTAGGATAGAGTCGATGAACCCTGTGTTTTTATTGTAGAGTTCATGCGCCCAGCCGGGCAACGACTCCTCAGAAAACATGGCAACCGATACCATGCAAAGAGTCAAAACAAGTAAAGACTTTTTCATGTGCCAATAGAGATTATGTGAAGTTAGAGAATATTTCTTATTCGACTTTCTTACGTCAAATAACCGATGATTTATGAAAAATAAATTATAATTGCTTGTACATGAATTGTAATTAATTATCCGTAAATCAGTCATAAATAAGAAGCTTTCAGCGGCATAGTATCTTCAGTTCAACGTGCAAAGGTACTAATTCTTTTTTGATTTTACAAATATTGGTTGCCTATCGCTTGGCTCTTCTACTTCGGTATGTTTGTATGGTCATACAAAGCCCTTCTGCAATCATGTATTACAGGAGGGCTTTTGTCGTGAGTGACGCTTTGTAAAGCGTTGCTACATGTGGCGGAACCTTGATACGGGTGGCGATTACACCGAGGTCGATGGGCACATCTTCCGGAACTAAAGCAAGGGCAGCGCAAGCTGCTCCTTGACTCTTTTTCCATAGCTAAATTTCCTATAATTTTGCAAAGATTTTAGGAAAAACCACATTGGAAACTATCCGGTTTTTTGCAAAAAATCCGGATAGTTTGTAGGATCATATTAGACCCAAGTCCGTCACCAAAAACCTTTGAAAAAATATCATTATTTCCAAGATTTTTTAGACGCAAAAAATGCAGCCAATCGGCTAAATACAAGAGAAAAAGCAACAGTTATAGTGTCAAGATATTTTAAAATAATATAAAATCTTCAAAAACACAATAAAATATTTGCAAGATTCATTTTTTTTTTGTATCTTTGCAGCCGCTTAAGAAAGACGCAACGAATATAAAATAAATTTTTACATAATGCCCATAGGGCAAGATATATAAAAACCTTTGAAAAAATATCATTATTTCCAAGATTTTTATGGCTAAGAAATCGTTACAGAAACAAATTGAGCGCAAGCATGCCGGAGCAGTAATTTTCCGTCAAGACTTTCCGGAATATCATACTGAGTACGTAGGTGCTACTTTGTCGGATATGGCAGAGAGCGGAACGCTGCTCCGTTTGGCACAGGGCATCTATTACAAACCCATTCGCACGGAACTGGGCATTAGTTATCCTTTTGCGGAAGATGTGGTAGCGGCTGTCTGCAAGCGTGATCGTGCTCGTTACCTGCCAACCGGTGCTTCTGCTGCCAATCGTTTGGGACTTTCCGAGCAAGTGCCGACACGTCACGTCTATCTGACGAATGGCACAGCGCGGCAACTAACTATCGGCAATCAGACCATCTTGCTCAAGCACGTATCCCCTTCCCACTTTGCTTTCCGCAACGAGACGCTTTCTGTCCTGCTCCAAGCTATGAAATGGATTGGTAAGGGCAATTTTACCGAACAGCAGCAACTGCATATAGAAGAACTGGTCAATAGTATCGATAATCCGAAAGTATTGCAGCACGACCTCGCTTTATTCCCTGTATGGGCACGAACAATAATCAAAAACGCACTACATCATGAAAACGTGGATTGATAGCGATTTGCAACTGCGTCGGCAAATGATAGCCAACATCGCGCAAGAGAAGAACATCGAGGCGGCAACTATCGAGAAGGACTGGTGGGTAACGATGACGCTGAAAGCCTTGTTCCTCGCGTCATGCCACGAGTTTATCTCTTTCAAGGGTGGCACGTCGTTAAGCAAGGGGTGGGACCTCATTGATCGTTTCTCGGAGGATATAGACCTCTCGTTGCATCATAGCTTCTTTGGTATCGAGAGTACGACTAAGAGCCAGCGCGAGAAACTGCGCAAGACATCCCGTGTGTTCATCGTTAATAAGTTAAGCAAGGAGTTGGAATATCTATTGCATTCGTTTGGTATCGCCGATGTCAAGGTAGTACCGGTCACCATGACGGAAGGCAATAATCCTCTTCCCATTGACTCAGACAAAGACCCGGTTGTGCTTCGTGTGCAATATCCGTCTATCCTTCCTACGAAAGGGAGTTATATGCTGCCCTTTGTGAAGGTTGAAATCAGTTGCCTATCCTTGGATGAACCGACTGAGGTCATTGAATTGTCGTCCATGATTCACGATAAATACCCAACCTACGATGTGGATGCAGTTGTTACAGCAAGGACAGTTCGCCCAACGCGCACATTCTTGGAAAAAGCTTTCTTGCTATGCGAGGAGTTCCAGAAGGTCAAACCTCGCACACAACGTATGACGCGTCACTTCTACGATATGTACAAGATGGCACATACTCCGTATGCGGAAGAAGCGCTGAACGATGTCGAACTCTATCGTCGCATCGTAACCCATCGTGAGACTTATTATCATGTGCACTATGTGGACTATAGCCGTCTGCTGCCGGAATCTATCTCTTTCCTTCCGCCGGATCATTTGATGAATGATTATAAGTCGGACTATCAGATGATGCTGCAAGAGTACATCCACGACCCTGCCGCGCCATCCTTTGAGGAACTGATGCAATTCATGAATAAACTCCAAGAACGTTTTAGAAAAATACAATAATACTATGGCTCAAAACAAAGGTGCAAACGTGCGTTACCGCGCAATCGACCGATGCTTGCGGTCGAAGCATGGCAAATACGGCATAGAGGAACTGCGTGCGGCGTGCGCAGAGGCTCTCTATGACGCTTTCTCCGAGCGCATGACCGTTAGTCGTCGCCAGATTTTCCTCGACCTCAACCACATGGAGTCCAATGCCGGTTATCGTGCAGACATCGAGCGCGTAAAGGACGGTAAGAAAACCTACTACCGTTACGCTGACCCGAATTTTTCTATTGAGAAAATGCCCATCACCGATGATGAGATGAACCAACTTAAAGAGACTATTCTCATGCTCAACCGTTTCAAAGGGATGCCGCATTTCGAGTGGATGGAAGAACTACTTAGCAAGCTCGAAGACACTTTCCACCTCAAAGGCAGCGACGATTCTGTCATCGGTTTCGAGCAGAACCTTGACCTCAAAGGGCTGGAGAACATCACACCGCTCTTTGAAGCCATCGTCAACAAGCAGGTGCTCAACATCCGCTATAAATCCTTCAAAGCCAACAAACCCATCACCTGCGAGGTACATCCGTATTACCTCAAGCAGTACAACAACCGCTGGTTTTTGTTTGGTTGGAACACGGAGTTTGGCGCCATTACGAACTTTGCCCTTGACCGCATCGAAGCGGTGTCGCACATGTTAGGCGAATACAAGCCCAAGCCCGCTGGACTGGATTTCGATGAGTATTTCGATGACATCGTCGGTGTCACGATTCCCAAAGACAAACATATCGAGCATATTGTCATGCGCGTTGCGCCCGACCGCTATCCTTATATACGAAACAAACCGCTTCACCCCTCGCAGCATAATTACGACAAGGAGTTCCGCATATCTATCGACGTTATCCCTAACAACGAACTCATCGCGCTCCTTCTCTCGTTCGGTAGCCAACTCGAAGTCCTCGAACCCCAATCTGTCCGAGAAATGATGCGCGACCACGTGAAAACACTCAATAAATTTTATAAATAATTGCATTTCCCTGCAACCAGTGCAGCATCTTTGCACTCCAAAGCAGTACTTTTGCACCGGATTTGAGAAAAACAGAAAGAGTTTATTTAATGTTTCA
>CAMHKW010000013.1 GCA_946185835.1 uncultured Bacteroidales bacterium | reverse complement strand
GAGATATAGGAAGTGGTTCTATTCCAGCAGGACCGGGCAGTAGCGTTTACACCGATTGGACAGATGTTTCAATCACGCCAACCGGCAATCATACGAGTTTCTATATTTATCCTAACGGCGGTTTACAAATTAGTGCAGTTTCCGTGACTTATAGTAGCTACTCCAATTACACGATCAATTGTGCAAGTTGTTCGAATGAGGTGGAGGTGGCTTATGACGCTGACCCGGCTGGTGGAATGGTAAGTGTGACGAAGAGTGCAACATCCGTATCCAGTGGTTCTATTGTGAAGACCTGCGAGAGCGTAGCCTTCAGTGTCACCTTAACACCTGCTTCACACTACTCTCTGACCGACTTCACGGCTACAGGTCTGACCGACGGTACGGCAACTATCACGCCAAATGTGGCAACTACCCTTGCAACACCTGCAACCACAGCAACAACCTTCACCGTCACCGTATCCTCAGGCGCGACAGGCACGCTGAACCTGACCCCGACCTTTACAGAGGACGCACATGTGAATATCACATGGAACGTGAATGGTTCGGCATTGAGCGGTTTGGGAACCGTGGAGGGTTTGACATTCGTATATTCGGGTGGCGACATAACCTCTTTGCCGAGTACCCCGAGTGTACCGGCAGGCTGTTCGGGTACAAAGGTGTTCGCGGGCTGGAGTACGCACAACTCCGGTGCCACGGAAGAGGACGCCTCATATTACGATGACCTGTTCACCGTAGCAGGTCCGACAGGAATCACCTCCGCGCAGACCTATTACGCTGTGTTCGCTACCAGTTCGGCAGATGCTTTAGCAGGTACTGTTCTTTGGGACGAACCATTTAGTGGTTCAGCTAATGACCAACCGACCTCTCCTACTTCAGGAGCGACAGTTTATGGAAGTGCAACAGTAACATACGCTTGTGGTGCAAGTTATTGCAAGTTATATGAAGAGAGTGGCGCTGGAGGAACAAGTCCCGAATTGCTTGTACCTAAGAGCACTCGAGATGAAGTGTTTGCAGTTACGGGCATACCAACAGCAGGTAGAACGACATTAACATTAACATATAAGTGCAACAAGAATGTTAGTCTTACAACCGCTACAAGCGGAGTAACCATAGGAGATGCAAGTATTGATGGTACAACATATACAAGAACTATTACTACTAACTCTTCTTCAATTACATCATTTGCATTGACATTTGCGATGACAACGAGTGAAAACGGTCGTTTGGACGATGTCCATTTGGTTGTTCCCGGCTCGGGTTCGATGTCGGATTACCTGACGACCTGTGCGCCGTCATATACGATTACTTACAACAAGAACACGACGGATGCCGTTACTAACCTGCCTTCGCCGACCAGCGTGTTGCAATCAACCGGAAACGGAACTCTTTCGAGTACTATTCCGGAACGTGCGACATACACGTTTAGCGGTTGGGCAGAGACGACGAGCGGTGCGGTGGCATACGCAGCAGGCGCAAGCATCACGGGCGTAACCGGCGATAAGACCTTGTATGCCGTTTGGAGCAAGACCGCCGTGGAGGAAATCAACCTCAACTACACGACCTTGAACAAGTATGTGGGCGATGCGGCAGTAACTCTTGAGGTAACGAGCGTAAGTCCTACCGGTGCGGATGACGGAGTTACATGGTCATCGTCGGCAAGCGGTGTGGCATCGGTAACAGCGGCTGGTGTGGTTAGTTTCGTGGCAGTGGGCACGGCAACGATAACCGCCACCTCGACAGTGACAAACACCACCTACGCCGTATGCTATGTGACGGTGCGCACGAAACCGACCGCCACCTTCGTTGATAACATCCACGACGGCAACGGCACCGACCTCGACGACTACGCGCTGCAGGATGTAGCCGGTACGGCTATCGTCTTCCCGACGCTGAGCAACACCACTCCCGGAACGGACGACTGCGAGTCGCAGCATTACGTGTTCGTGGGCTGGACTACCTCCGACAACAACACCGACCCCGAAGACCATTTGGTAACGTCAGACGAGTTGGAGGATGACAACAACAAGACCTTCTATGCCGTCTGGGCAGACGGTGTGCCGGGATACACATATACGCAGTTGGAGGATGACGCTTTCAGCACAAGTGCGACATACGTAATTGGTGGAGAGAGCAATGGCGAAAGGTATTATCTATATAACAATACAAATAGCGGTTGGGGATATACGACAAACGACCCTGCGACAAACACTCCTATCTACTTCACTCTTTCTGGTACGGCAAGTGCTTTGGTCGTAGCAAGTACGGAGGCAACGACACGTTATCTGACACCAATGAGCTCAAATAGTTTCAATATGTCCACCTCCTCGCAGACTGTACAACTGAATGACGATGGTACAATACGCAATCCAAGTAATGAAGACAGGGAACTGCGTGTCAATCCGACCAATCTCAGGTGGTATGATATAAGCAGCTTCACGGGAGGTAGTCCTGCTTACTTCTATAACGTCACCGCCGGTAGCACGGTTAGTTACCGCACCTCGTGCTGTACGAACAACGTAGCAGCTCCTGTGGTGACGGCGACCAATACGGCTTACACGGCAACGCTCACATGGTCTGATGTGGCAAACGCAACGGGTTATGAGGTAAGCTGGAACGGCGGTGCATGGACGGCAGCCACTTCGCCGGTGAACAAGACGGGTCTGACGGCTTCGACAACCTATACTTATAAGGTACGCGCGACCTACACCTCTCCACAGTGCGGCGCCTTGATTGCCTCAGGTAGCATCACCACCGACGATGTATATACCGTAACCTACGCCAAGGGCAGCGGCACAGGAAGTTGTACAGCTACCGGAACGGTAACAGATGCCAGCAGTCCGTACGAGGCAGGGGCGACAGTAACGCTGCAAGCCAACAGCTACTCGTTGTCCGGACATGACTTCGCTGCATGGGTTGTTAAGGACGCCGACGACAACGACGTAGCAGTCTCAAGCAACCAGTTCACCATGCCCGCATCGAATGTGACGATAACAGCCACATGGACTGCCAAGCAGGACAAGTACTACGACCGTATGCACCAGAGCACGGCGGCTGCACAAGGCGGCGTGGCTGACGGCGAAGGTAAGTACTACTTGGTTCGCGAAGGATGTAACTACACCGTTCCCTCGCCTGCAGATGACAGCACCGGCGACACCGACTGCCATACCACCCACTTCAAGTTGCTCGGCTGGATAGCGGCAAGCCACCTGAATAGTGACGGCTCGATTAAGACAGGTCAAGACGGTTATCTGTTCACCGGCGGCGGCACAAAGACCGCAACAGGCGCAACCTATTACGCTATTTACGCGATTATGACGGAATGATGTTCGAAAGAATATTTATGATGTAAATTTCAAATTTAAGATTTCAAATTTAAGATTTAAAATGGAAACAATTATGAAGACGAATATCATTTCAAATAATACGATTATGAAAAACTTACATACATATTTAGCTCTTGTCCTAATGGTATTGGGGCTGAGCATGGTGCAACCGGTTGGCGCGGCGATAGCCACCACGCCAATGGTGCTTGAGGCAACAGGCTTCTATGGGCTTAATTACACGCCGGCAAACTCTGCGAACACTAACAACACATGGTCGCCATACACCTCCAGCGGAACGTATGGAACTTGTACCACCACCGCTAACAATGTTACTATCACGAGTAGCAACATGACGCTCAATTCCTCTAACTTCAAGATTCAGGACGGGAAGTCGTTTACCATCAGTGCGAGTTCGAGTACGTACATCTACCGTATCGTCATCAAAGCTGTTGCTGGTGCCCAGAATAACCTCACTGCAAGTAACGGTACTTGGGGCGGTTCGGACACATGGTTGTGTGGTGAAACGTTTTGGGGCTTTACCAAAGGCAAGACGTCGGTTACGTTTACCAATAACTATGGCGATAACTATCAGATAAACAGTATCAACGTCTATACCTATCGTGTCGCAACATCTTCTGAAGCGAGAATCTCGGCAACAACCTTTACAGTAAATGTGGATAACGAAGAGACCAAGAACGTCACCCTCACAACCTCACTCGGCACATTTTCTGGTGCGTCTAATCCATACCACAACAACGTGTCTGTTTCAACCGGTGTAAGCAGCGACAATCTCGAGTTAGATGGTGCTTCGGCTTCTTCTTATTCAAACGGTAGTTCGATAGATATAAATATATATCCCTATACCGTAGGTACATACACAGGTGAGATTATCCTCGGTCGTCAGACGAGTAGTAACACCGCCGACAACTACCACATGGTGTCTTTGTGGATTCCTTTTACCGTTGAAGTCGAAGATGCCTGCACCATAGATACCAAAATAGACTTCGACCATCCTGCTGACTATGATTTGAAAGTCGGAGCCGCCAACTTCATCAACAAGGCTACAGCAAAACTATTGGCATCGCCTTACACTGCCACGGGTCAGACCGTCACTTACACTTCGAGCAACGCCGATGTGGCAACCGTCAATGCCTCAACAGGTGCTGTCACGCTCGGAAGCACAGTCGGTACCGCAACCATCACAGCGTCGGTGCAAAGCGTGGGTACTACCTATTGTGCATCGGAAAACTCGTACGACATCACCCTCTCGAAGTATAATGTCACCTACCATTACCCGACCTGTGCAGCTTCGCAGCCTGAGGATGAGGAGAACGTGAGCGGCACACTCTCGCTACCCACTAACATGGAAGTGGACGGTTACCGCTTCGCCGGTTGGACAGACCATGCCGTAACGGGCGACAATGTAACTACCGTCACACCGCTTTACACAAGCACCGTGACTGTCTCAAGCGACATGAATTTGTATGCCGTCTATACCAAGACGAGCTCCACGTTTACGCTTTGCGACAAAGGTACAACGCTCACAGCTGGCGAATACGTGTTCGCAGGGTCGTATTCTGTAGGTGTGACATACATAATGACTGCCAGCCTATTATCAAGCAATAAGTTATCTGCCAATAAAACCGACTATACGATTACTGATGCCAAAACATTGTCTTGCCAGGAAGAAGCATGTATCTGGACAATCTCCGGCTCGGCAGGCAACTGGACAATAAAAAACAACTCAACAGGTAAGTATCTCTCGGCAACAGGAGGCGAAACATCTAACAGCAATTTGCGGTTGGCTTTGGTGGACGAAACAGATAGCTATTCCGTATGGACGATAGCTCAGGCTTCTGCGAATACGACTCCGTTTACATGTACCAATAACAAACGAAACACCGACAGCGAGACTTACAAGAAACTGATGGGTAACGGTTCTTACTTCGGCTTCTACTCAAACGGCACAAGTCCTTACCTGTTCAGGCGTGCCTCCGCATCGGGAACATACACCACCAACCCCAGTTGTAATGCAACGGAGTACAAGGTGACCATCAATCAGCAAGATGGCGGAACGGTGACCGCCTCTGCTTCTGCCAACGGCACATGGTCCGACCCCGTGCTCAACGGCATGCACGGCTCAGAGACTATTACCATCACTGCCACACCTGACTCGTATCATAACTTCTCGAGTTGGTCGGTAGTGAGCGGCGGAGCGTCACTGTCAAGCACTACGAACGCCACCGCCACCTTCACCATGCCGACGAACGACGTGGTCATTCGTCCTGTCTACACGCCCAAGTCATATACCGTCATCTACAAAGACAAAGGTAATAACACCTATAGCGGCGATGCTATAGCCTCTTCTTACAACAGTTATACTTACGGCACGGGACTGACCCTGCCGGAGCCTACCAAGACCGATTATGTCTTCATGGGCTGGTACGCCGAGACCGACTGCTCGGGCTCACGCGTCACCTCCATCTCCACAACCGACTACGGGAATAAGACGTTCTACGCCTTGTGGATGCAGTATTCCGACCCCTTGGCATGGTGCCCCGAACCGGAAGTGCACCTGACAGGCGACAACGTATATATCACTTCGACGAACGGCAAATCCGTCATGGCTGTTAACACACTGACACTGAACGCCATCAACCTCGTGCCGGGAAGTGCGGTTCGTCTGAGCACTCCGGCAAGCAGCGGCATCATGTTCTCCGCAAGCGGCGTCAAATACAACGCGACGACAGCCACGATAGACATCACGGCGGATGCAGGCGGAGACATATCCGACGCTGCGGTTTACGTACACTACTATCCAACATCGGCAGGCACGGGTACTCCGACGGATATAACGGTAACGGCAACCTATCAGACCAACACCGATTATTATTCCACAAAGGATGTGCATGTGCGTAATATGCCGAGTGCATTTGCCATTGCGGTTAAGCAAGGCGGCAACTGGTATGCTCTGCCCGCCGACATAGCCTCAGCAAGCCAACCTGCAGGCGTACTACTTGACGTGGACGAAACAACATGGACATGTAAAGGTCCCGCCACACTCAACTACACTCTCTGGCCTGTCAAGTCAACCACAGGCGATGCTGACCTATATCAATCCAAAGGCGAGAAACTCCGCTTCTCAGGTTACTCTAACAAAGGTCTATGTGGTAGTCTAACCACTACTACCGTCAACAATAGGGCCGCTATCACAGCTATTAATTCCGACCCGGCTACAGGTGATGAAGGCTCATACGAGTGGACAGTAACCACCACCGTTGAAGGCTCGACATGGAAATATACCCTCGATGCCGGAACCAATAAGTTCCTGCGCTATTACAACGCTTCTGCATGGGGTACCTATGCCAGCGGTGTCAACGATATCTACCTCATACCTATCACCACCGTCGAGACCGCCAATATCAGTGTAATGGAGTGGGGCGAGAACGAGATGGCTCTCCGTTGCGCTGCCAACACCACACTTACAAGTGTGAAGATCGACGGCACCGAAGTAACGCCCAAACCTACACTCGCTGCACTGACGGGTGACCTGATGAAGCTTTCGGGTCTGCCTAACCTGAGCACGCTCGCTACCTATGCCATGAAGACTATGATTATCGAGGTTCAGGAGAGTAGCACTGCCAAGCAGGCATTGATACCGATACCGTTTATCCTTACCGCTACCAATAGTCCGGCTGCCACACCCAAGACCGCCATCGACTTGCGCAACCTTGCAGGTGACGGCTCGCAAGAAACTAAGAACCTCGTCATTCGTCCGTTTGACATCGTCATACGCAACGGCGCACAACTCGAAGTCACCAAACCCGCAGGTAACGCTACTGCCTGCACCTTCAACAATCTGTATATCTATCCGGGTGGCAAACTCAATGTCTCGGACAACGACCTCGGTGTGCAGAACGTCTATCTGCGCGGCGGCTTCTCGTGGCTTGACGCATCGAAGGACTACCGTCTGCCACAGATGCTTGTGGCATCAGGCAAGACTCTGTCAGGTGTCGGCAACCCGGGCAACGGAGTCTATTACGACCTCACCCTCGACAATGCCATGTACTACATGACAGCCTTCCCGCGCGACGTCGCCTTCTCGGCTATCACCAACGAGGAAGGCACCGGCGACTGGACAGCATGGATCTACACCTACTCGGGCAAGGGTCGTACCGAGACGCCCAAGTACGCCACCACACCGCAGTGGACAGCTGCATGGAACGGCGCTGACCACGTCTCGCGCGGTGTCGGATACGAGATAGCCATCAAACCTCGCAACTCACGCTGGTACGGCATACTGCGCTTCCCGCTAATCACAGGCGCATGGTCGGAACCCGACTGCAAACCAGCGGTTACGGCTTGGGGTATGGAACAGTATACCGAAGGCACACTCTCAGCCAACAACGTAGGCTGGAACCTGATAGGTAACCCCTTCTTTGCGGCGATAAACAACGTCACCGGCATCGTCAGCGACGGGTTGACTCCTCACCTTGTCAATGGAGCTTGGGATGGACACTATGACTGGACGACCGAGACACATAAGTACTACACCATATTCAACAAGATGGACTACGACTACGAAGACCTGCGTCTGGCAGCAGATAAGATAGAACCCTTCTATCCTTTCTTCGTTCAGACGACAGTAACCGGAACCCTCAGCTTCACGGCTGCCGCTAACCGCTCGCTCAAGGCACCAACGCATGCCGTAACTCAGTCGTCAGGTAACCATCGCGAGCTGATAGTCGACTTCAGCCTCACAGCCGACAACGGCAAGCACGATGTTGCCGGTCTGACCATCAACGACGACTACTCGGCTCTGTTCGACCTTAATGATAAGGAGAAGTCAATAGATGCCACCACCTCGAAGCTCAAACTCTATACCGTGATGGACGGCTATCGTATTGCCTTCAATGCCTTGCCCGAAGCCGCTATCACTGAGATACCGCTCGGATACCTGACAGCTACCGCCGGCGACTTCACTATCGCCCTCAGCGAGCACTCCGACCTGAGTTACTTCGAACAGATCATCATCGTCGACAACGAAGAGCAGCTGGAGTGGGACCTGCTACAAGACGCCTATGTCTTCTCGACCGACGCCATGCCTAAGGGCAACGACACACGCTTCACGCTCCGTCTTAAGATACGGCAGCAAGCTGACATCGGAACCGACATCGGCAGTCAGGGTGAGCTCTCGCGACTCGCCGCCAACGGCTACGACGGCACTATAGTGCTGCACGGACTGCCCGACGGCGCACGCGTCTACGTCTACGACATGACTGGAAAACTGCTGTATAGCAATCATGGTACTACCGGCAATGCTAACATCACACAGCAGGCTGCCAACGGACGAATGCAACTCGCAGGCTTGCCTACAGGCGTATACAACGTACGTGTGGTAGGCAATAGCAACGCACAGACAATAAGAACAATAGTCTACTAAATTCTCGAAAAATCGGTATCCTGGTATTCCGGTATTCTGATATCCCGGTATCACGAAATCCAGAAATCCCGAAACCGAAAAAAATATAAACTTCAACCGTAAATCACATTCAACATGAAAAGATATAGTTTGATAGTATTGTTCTTCCTGCTTGCTGTCGGCACCTTGCCGATGGCAGCGCAGGTGTCATCGACTACCTACACACGTGTCTATCAGCAGTCGCCTGCCCGTGCCAATGGGCGTCAGCAGTACTCTTCGTATCGTCCCTATGGTGCTACGGCCTCTGCTTCTGTTTCTCACCATCAGCCCACGTTATTGGACAGCCGGCCTTTCGCAGGCGGCACCGAACTTGATAACCCTATCGGCTATGACATGCAGTCGACAGCTGCCATGGCGGCATCAGGCAGCCACTACTCCTCGAACATCACCGAGCCCGGTGCCACCTCGCTCAGCTCGCGACCACCAACAGGACGCCGCAAGGGCTTCGGCGGTGAAGGCGAACCGGGCGAACACCACGATGAGGTTCACGACGACCCCATCGGCTCAATGCCGCTGTTGCTCATGCTCCTGCTCGCCATGGGCTACGGATTTAGGCTCTATAGAAAATCCCGTCATCCCGACATATCGTGATCTCGAAAACTCGCCATCCCGTCATCCCGACATCTCGTGATTTCGTCATCCCGTCTTCCCGCCATCTCGTGATCTCGTCATCTCGCCATCCCGCCCTCCGGGAACGCCGGTTTTCAATTGCGGCAACCATCGGCACCATCGGCACCATCGGCAACGGCGGCAACCATTGGCAAAAGATCTCGGCAATGGGCAACCCGCAGGAAATGGTCGCTTTTGACATCTCGATATTCAATTTTTAAGATTGATATTAAAAAATCGTGCTTTTCTGATTTGGAAAAGTGCGATTTTTTAATAAAGTCTGCACTTGGCTTACGAAAACACCCGTCTTTTTTGTTCAGGTAAAACAAAAGGCGTAACTTTGTGGCGTTTTAGAAATTAGTATTGACGAATAACGGATTCTGCCCATTGAAGAACAAGCTGTTTGTTAAGGCAAAGCGTTCTTCAAATAATAGTAATAAGGAGTAGATGCGGGCAGAGATAATCTGTCGACTGACAGAATAGATGATGAAGGTACAAGAAAGAAGACTGATGCATGTTGTGTTGTCGAGCGCAAAGCTCTATCTCATAGCTGCAATGTGTGCTATGGTAGTCAGTGTCTCTACCTATGCACAGTCGTTTGGTTCTACCTACTCGTATCTGACTACCCGTCCTTCGCAGCGTTCTTTCAACAACAATACAACCTACGGTATATATACGTCGACAGGCTCACTACATACGGGCTCTTCGGCGCGTGTTAATTCGTATTCCGCTGCCGGCAGCTACTCGCCCACCACGGCTGCCTCCCGCCGCTCGCCGGCTCACAGCTACGCAGGTGCAGGCTATGCAGGCGGCGTGAGTTATGTCAACGGCATCGTCTCGTCCGCGAAAAAAGGAAGCATCGGCTACCGTGGTATGAGTTCGAATGTCACACGCCCCTTCCGCAACGCTCCCGCTGCACGTCCTTTTGTCGCAACCGGCATGCCGACCGGTAGGGTAGGGCTGAACACAACGCCGCAGGTGCTCGCCGACGGTGGAGTGGCATTAGGACAGCGTCATTTCGCACCCGGCGGCGGACCCGGAAATATTTATCAGTCGTTTATCAACTGGATAACAAGCACCGGTGAGTACGGTGGTATGAATGCTTGGAAAGACTACGACGAACTCAACGACAACCACGACTACCTATACTATGACATGGCTAAGCTCGAGGAACTCTGGCAACAGTTCCTTAGTAATAACAACCTGCCGGGCAGTCTTACGTGGAAGGCTTTCTTAGACTGGTTCTATTCGTATCAGACCGACAACAGCCTCAACGACCGCTACCGCCCGTGGGACGCACCCGTAGGCAACGGAGTATGGATACTCACCGCCATGGCAAGCGCCTACGCACTACGGAAAGCCATGAAGAAAAAGAAAGACCGGCTTCGCCTGTTAGAAGTTAGACCGACTTCGCCTGATAGAAGTTAGATAGGCTTCGCCTGTTAGAAGTTAGATAATAGAATGGAATTTTCCGCTGACAAATAGCACAGCTGCCGGCACGTAGAGACGAGGCTGTGACTCGTCTCATAGAGAATTCCACCACGCGTAAAAAAGCCCTCTCAGCTTTCTCAGTTGACAAAAGAAAAAAGGAAACCGCAGATTAAACAGATTTTCTCAGTTCACTCTGTTGACAAAAAATCGTAGACAAAGAAATTAGTAAGAATTAGCGTAATTAGTAGACAATAAGAACAACCGACCTTGCGGACATTCGACGACAGAAATCTCATCCCGTCCGCTGGCAAACAAAATAAGACATTCGATGAAACAGTTTTACAAATATATCCTGCTTGCCGTGGCAGCACTGAGTTGCCTTGGCGGCATAACTGCTCAAACCTACAACGGCGGTACGTGGTACTCGCTGTACGATACAAGCGAAAAATCGGCATATATAGCCACGATATTTTCTTCGCCGGAAATCGCAACTTATAATGTGTTTTCTCCCCTTGCCGGTAGTTTCTCTTTTGACTCGAGATTGCCGGGTAATTCATCTTCAAGTATGATTGATAATCCCGGTGTCTCAGACTATTCAATTTCTTTTGGAGGTAAAGACGTGTCGGTAGCTCAAAATATAATTAAATCTTCTTCCGGACGATGGATTAAAAATTATAGTTATGTTTACAAAAATAGGAGTGTATCAGGATCCGGACTTTCATCAGATTTAGGGAGTATAGTCGTTGAGTATAATGCCGACAATCAACATCATACTGCAAGGACCGTCTATATCAGTAATGTGAAAGTGCCGATGGCAAAGCACATCCGTCTGACCGGCGGCACATACGGAACGACCTCTGTTTCCAAGGATTTCGGTACCATCTATTGGGGACAAACTGTTAACCAAACTGTCAACTTCCGCTCTTTCCTTACCAATGGCAATATCACGGTCAAACTAACATCCGGTGATAAGAACGTATGGCGCTTAGGAACTTCTGATAACATTTCCGGGCAAATCACCAAGAGTCGCGACGGTTATACCTATGCCGTAGGCGGCAATCAGTTTGCATATAACGGTAGCGGAGCATGCTCCACCGGCAACAAGGGTAAGGCTTCAGGCTACGATTTCGTGGTTTATTTCTGTCCTTCCGAAGCAGGTAACTTCAAAGGCACCATCACCATTACCGACGGCAAGAGCACTGCCACTGTCACCCTTTCCGGTGTAAGTCAAAAGCGCAACCAGACCATTCTGGGCTTCCCAACCGGCTCGCAGACCGTAGAGACCTCGTTCACTGCCGACTACAACGCCTACACCAAAGACGACATCTCCAATACCGCTAACAACCTGCCCATCACCTATTCGTCAAACAATACAGCTGTGGCAACTGTGGATGCTAACGGCGTGCTGACCATAAAAAAAGACGGCACCGTCACTATTAAAGCCTCGCAGGCAGGTAACAGCTATTACAATGCCACAGAAAAGTCAATCACCTACACTATAGTAAAGCGCAACCAGACCATTCAGGAATTCCCGACGGGCAATGTGGCAATAAAGACCATCGACGTCATTGACTTCGATGCCTATACCACCGACAATCAGACCGGCAACAGGAACAACCTGACCGTGACCTATAGCTCGAGCAACACGTCTGTTGCTACCGTCAGTGCCGATGGCAAGCTGACTATCATCAAGAACGGTACCGTCACCATCACCGCCTCGCAGGCAGGCAGTCTCTATTACTATCCTACCGAGTTGTCTGTCACTTACACTATCAACAAGGTGACTCCCTCTCTGACGGCTCCTGCTGTACCCGGGTCGTATGTCTATACGCCGGGCGAAAAAGTCGAGGACCACTGGATCGGCGGTTCTGCCGTTGACGACAAGGGCAACAGCGTTGCCGGTACGTTCTCGTGTGCCGACGAGCTGCGCAACCGTCCTGCCGGCGAGGACTACACCGTCACCTTCACGCCGCAGAATACCAACTGGTACAACCCCAATACCATCACCATACATCCCACTATCACCCGCGCTGCGCAACAGATTATCTGGACTATGGAAGACGGCACCGAGTGCCTGACCGGTACCGCCCTCGGAGCATACGCCAACTCAGGACTTGCCGTCAGCTACACTTCGTCTGACGCAACCGTGGCAACTGTAGATAACACTACGGGGCAGCTTGTCGTCAGCAAGATCAACTCCGAAGTAGAGGTGACGGTATGCCAAGCCGGCGACCTCAACTACGAGCCTGCCGAGTGCGTCAGCAAGACCCTGATGACCGTTGGCGCACGTCCGGATAATTTCGCTTCTGTCACGGCGTCCGACATCACCTACGAACAGACGCTGGCGGAATCGGTCATCTCAGGTGTTGCCAAGCTCGGTGAGCAGGTCATAGAGGGAACGTTCTCATGGGTACGCCCGGGGACCTTGCCCGATGCCGGCGATGCACAATATGAAGCACGTTTCTCGCCGACGGACGCTGATGTCTATTCACCTGCCACGCTACTTGTCAGCGTGCATGTCAACAAAGCACAGTCAGTCATCACTCCCAACATAGCCAACCCGCTTGTTGAGAACACCACATACTACAACCCGTATTCATCCAACAATACCGAATCTCCTATCAACGTTACCATAACAATAGGAACAGGATTTGCCTCGTATGCCCACAACCAGTTGACGCTTGCAGAAGTTAATCCCACCTCCAATTCATACGTCACACTTACTTTGACAGTGGAACAGGCTGCCACCGACAACTATATCGGCAAATCGCAAGAGTTCACATACAAAGTATATAAGAAGAGTGCCGTATGTCTGCCTATAGCACCCCTTGAAGAGGAGACTTTCGCACAAGCAACAGTAAAATCGGACAATGCTTACTGGTGCGACACTGACGAAGACAGCAGATCTGACGACTACAGAGTCAATCTGAGCCTTTCCAACAATTACGACCTTTTCGTTCCGACCAATGTGAACGTTATATATTCTCAAAGAAAGGGCATACAGTTGGGTACATTCCAAGATGGTTTGACCGGCTGGCAGCAAATGCTACGACAGATTGTTATCAACTGGATATTAGGTCTGAAAGTGCAATTACCCATAATCGGCAATATTGATGTCGGCAAACTATGGATTGAATACTTGAACTGGCGTTATAACGCAAACATACATACAAGCACTCAGGAACCTGTATGGTCTGACAAATATGTTGAATTGTCATTTACAGGTGTGCCGGACAGTCTGTTTTTCGGAGTGGAAATTCCTGCTGTAGAGACCCGTGCACACATAAATCTGGAGTTTGATTACTCGGGTAAGCACTATCAGTTTGACAGAGAGATTCTGCCAGTTCAGTTCCCCGCTACACAAAAATGGTGGTCAGTCGAAGTATATAAGGGAGGCAAATGGGTAGAGATGGACAAGTGGTCTGTCAAAACACGTGATGGCGAGTCAAACGAAACAGAGAGGGCTTATGCCTTGGATTCCACAGTCCGCAGCGTACGTATCCATTACAAAGGTAACTTCGCCGGCTTTGTAAAGAACCTGACTATCACCCGCAAACATTACATCAAATATGCCGAGCCTGCAACTCTGACATTCGGCACCTCATCGCCTTTGCACCCGCTGCAGGAGCCGCAACGCGTTAATATACGCTACTCGAGTATCGCCGCCTCTGCCGGTGACTACTGCGACAACCAAGAAGGTTATATCGTTGTCAGCTCGTCCAAACCCGACGTGTTCTACGCCGATGTTGACACTATCAGGCAGAATGCCAACTTCGACCTGACCGGCAACTACGACGTCAACATACGTTGCACCGACATCAACGCCACAGGCGACATCATCTTCCGCTCGTCCGACGGACTCGAGTATCGTCTGCCGGTCCGCTCGGAAAACATCGACATCACTGCCGCCAATCCCGCTACCGACCTCTTCCGAACCGGTACGGAGCAATCGTTTGCCGAGAGTACCGCCTATCGCGGTATCACTGACCTCGACCTCTCAGGTTGCTTCGACGAGAGCGGCGAACCGCTATACGACACCTTATATATATTCGGCGTGACCGGCAACGTAGGCAACGCACAAGGTTATCACGACTTCAGTGGCGGTCTGCAGCGTCTGCCCGTCGTCAACACCCCATCGGCAAGCATAGGCTGCAATGCCCATACGCCCTGCTTCGTCTATCGCCGCAACGGCAACGCCTACAGCCATGCGCATACAGTACAGGCGGCTTCTGATCGACTCGGAGTGCTCACCGACGACAATACCAAACTCTACCTCACCGGCTACTGCCCGTTTGCTAACACCGGTACCGCCGATGAGGGCATGGGTTTCGTTTGCTTCACCGGCAAGACCGATGTCTATCTTGAGAACTTTGAGGCTTCCTCGCGCAACCATACCATCAGCGGCAGTTCTACACCCGAACCGCAAGACCAGACTTTCTACCTCGGCGACAACTACCTAAGCAACGGTATCGGCACACTCCTTGCATGGACCAACAGCGAGGCTAACATACACCTCAAAGGGCAGAACAGCCTTCGCGCAGCCTATGGCAAGCAGATAGGCAAAGCTACGGCACGCTCGCGCGACATCACCATCGACATGTCCGAGATTGAAGGTACACAGATACCCGCTGCCGCTATCACCTTCCTGCCGCAAGCCGACAACGACGCATGGAACCTCACCATCGACGACAAATGGCTCGATGGCGAACGTACCTACGGCGAACTCATATTGCAAGGCTCACAAGGTGCCGGTAGCATCGACGTTGGAACACCTTATGCCACCGTCAACATCGATGCCAAAGATGCACTCGGCGAAGACCTCGTCAAGATGGCTGACGTAGGGGACGCCATCAAGAAGATAGGCTGCCGACTCTATATGGCAGAAAACAAAGGGCAGGGAGTCAGCGTCTATGGTATAGGCGACTACTACGAACCTGCTGCCGACGCATGGACCGCCGCACTGCCCGGAAGGACAATGAACGCGCGCAACACGCAGAAACGTATACTCACCACTATGCTCGACAAGGTCAACGTCGACGGCGAGACAGCTACTGCCATCACCAACACCGACCCCTACGACGCTACCGAGCGACAGACACTCATCGTCAACGCTCCCGCCGACAAATGGCAGACTATAGTGGCACCCTTCGACGTCACCGACGTCTACGTCGTTGAGGCAATGCCCGAAGCACAGCTCGACAGACTCTCAATAGCCGATGGCAAGGCTCGGCAAGCTAAGGCTAACAAAGAGCTGCTTGCCTACCTCGCCGCAGAGATACCATCAGAAGAGTCAGCCCTCAAAGCCGACAAGTCGACCATCATACTCATCTCTAACTGGATAGCACAGAAACGTGATGCAGCAACCGCCGACGGTGGCGACGCCTGCCCTGCAAGCGGCAAGGCTGCCTACAACACTCGAGGCATCTACCAACTCGAACAATACGACCCCAACTTCTACGAACCGGGCAAGAGCAACATAGCCACCGCCTCGTGGTACCTCTACGAAATCGACTCCGACGATGCACCGCAGCAGTGGACCACTAAGTCCGACGACGACGTCTCAGCCTTCGACTCACGCTGGCGACCCGTACACCGCACCGACGGACTCGACGGACTGCTCATGCAGCAAGGTAAGACCTACGCTTGGCAACTGCCATATTGCGCTATCTGCCCCGACAACGACAACTGGGACTACTGGTCAGGCAAACTCATCATCTTCGAAGGTTACAGCTCGCAGACTATCGACGGCACCGACGACGCTCTCTATAACATCGAGACAGCCGACGCACTCGTGCCGACCAACACCGCCTATTTCGCAGGCAACACCTCGCTCGCTCCTCTCACACTTTCGACACCTTCGTTCGTGCTCGACAACGACCCCGCCTCCGAGACCTACGAATACTTCGTCAGCGTACCCGCCGGCACCGAAGTGGCACCACTCACGCCATGTCTGCAAGCTAACATCAGCGCTCCCGCCGGCATGAAACCGCGAATGGTAGCACGCATGGGTAAGATCGTGTACGAGAAAGCCGACACCGACGTCACCACCGCTCTGCAATACGCCAATGCCGACAGTCATATCACGGCAACCGCCGACGGCAACAACCTCATCATCACCGCTACTAAAGCTACTACGATGAGCCTCTTCACCGCCGATGGCAAGCTGATAACCACTGTCATCATGCAACCCTCGCAGACATGGCAGACCTCCCTGCCAAACGGCGTCTACCTGCTCCAAACCGACAACCACACCACCAAAGTAGTGCTGTAAACTCCCGGTATCTCGTCATCCCGCCATCTCGACATCTCGACATCTCGGTATCCCGGTATTCCGGTATTCCGGGATTTCGTCATCTCGTCATCTCGTCATCTCGTCATCTCGTCATCTCGTCATCCCGCCCACAGGGAACGCCGGTTTTCACCCGGCGGCATGCCCCCTCCTATCTCTCCGGCAGCCGTTGTTATATTTGCCGAAATGTCATTTCGGCACCTCCCCTCCCGTTCACGGCCATCCCCATCCGGGGAACGCCGGTTTTCAACCGGCGGCAACCTCTCGCCATCCCGCCCTCTCGCCATCCCGCCCTCCCGTCATCCCGCCCTCCCGTCATCCCGCCTCTCGTCATCTTGGCAATCACCATTCAGAAATCAGAAATAATAAATAATAAATCCCCCCGAAAGCGCCCTCTAATCAAACAAAGCTTTACATTTTCTTTAAAAAAATGCGTTTTGGTATATATTTTTTTGTGTATGCCTTTGCAGTTTACTTTTTTTTTCTTAACTTTGCAGCGTGAATAGTGCGCCTTTTTTGCTATTCACCTCGCTTAATATGCATGCAAGCAAGTATAAAGTCTTGTTAAGCTGTTCTTTATGCCGTCGCCCCGATGCTGTCGGAGTAGGTCGTGTAAAGGGCAGGTATATCGTGCACGGGCATAAGCAGTAATACGACTGATTTGGTTATCAGGTGATTATAAAAGGCAGTATCAACACTGAGGATTAGTGGAGAGAATGAAAGTTAATATTATGCGCATGTCAATGTTGCTGATTATGGCGACATCGGCTTGTGTTGTTGCTACAGCTATCAACTGTGCTCACCCTGTTACGTGCGAAGACATCCGCGACTGCAACCAGTTGCCGTCCTACTTCTGCGAATGTGAACGCGGCATTCAGGTGACCTATGGCATCGATACCATCATCTCAGGCAATGAGCCTGTATGGTTCCGCGCACCTTTCTCGCAGATGGACGACGGCTTCCTGTCATATTGGTACTCGACAGGCAAAGCCCTGATAGAAGCCTTCCCATACTGCTCGCTCGACACGCCTGCCTTGGCAATGGTGCTCAACGGTAACTCCTCTATGTACGTCGATGCCGACGAGATGTTGGTGCGGCTCGGCGATAATATATCTCTGCTTCAGAATATCGACATTCGAATGAGAATCACACCCTTGGACGCCACTCCCGGGCGTGTGCTCTTTTTTGCCGGTAGCGAAGGCGCCAAGACAAGTTGCGAAGCACCGCTACCTATGTACTCGTGGAACGACCATGTCTTCCGCGACACCGCTGCCGTATACTACCTCAATGTAACCTCTAAGCCTCAACGAGACGGCTTGCTCCGCTACCGCAACCCACGAGAGATGAACGTGCCCGTTGGCCTTACTGTCACTTTCGGCACTTGCGATGGTGACACCATGCTCACACACCTGTTTACCGACTCCATACACCCTTGTGTGTTACCTCAACAGCTGCTCGACAGCGCTTACCGCAGCAAGCTGCCACTCTACATGCATTTCTCCAAACCCCAGTCTAAATATCCGGCACAGATTTACTATCGCAACGATGTCAAATACGCCGAGCAACAAATAGACACCGTCATCTGCCAAGGCAAAGGACTTGCCGTAGCTGATACCGTACTCTACGAGTCGACCGTATTCAGCGACAGCATCGGTGCCAATCGCTTTAAGTCAGATTCTATATATGTGATAAAATATAACCTGCAGATAGTGGCGGAGCAAGAGAAAGAGCTGACGCTCAAACTCAAAGGAACACAATTCCCTTATAGATACGGTATCAACCGTCTGACAGGCTATGGCGACTATCGGTTTGTTACACATCGCGAAAACGAATGTGACGAAGCCGTGCTGCTGCATGTGGTGCCCAACTACACCGTCACCCGTCTCACACGCGACACCGTAGTATGCGAGGGCTTGTCGGTAACCATCGGCGGCAAGACGCTGACCACCAAAGGTACACTGCGCGACACCGTCTACTCGGGTAAGTACCTCGACCTGCAGACTATCACGACCTATAACGTGCGATTCACCGCTCCCGAACTCGAGTACGACACTATCTCCGTTCACCCCGAGATGATGCCATATAGCTACTACGGCACTTATATCGACAACTACGGCGAAAGCATCGTGACGGTACGGCAGAAGGATGAGTGCACCAAACGCGTGCAACTCCTCGTTCGCGAAAACGACGGCAAACTCACCTACCACCGCGTCAGTCGCGACACCATAGGATGTGCCACCGAAGGCTTGCAGTTCCCCGACTCACTGCTCTGGGAGTCGACAACCTACGTCGACACCATCTATCTGAACGATACCCTCGTGCAGATCACCACGTGGAATGTGCGCATCGACCACCCCGGCGAATTACAATACGACACCATTGCCATCGAAGAAAACAATATGCCTTATATATATAAGGAGCAGACAATCGACCATTATGGTGAGTACGAGATAGAACAGCAGGTAGGCGCATGTCTGAGCACATTGGTGCTCGAGGTGGTACCACGCTATGTGGTTGTCGAAGTCGACACCACCATCTGCGAGGGCAAGACCCTACAACTGGCAGACACCGTCATCTCTACCACTACCGACTATGTCGTTGCCGAACCGCTCAACCGTCATACCGACCAACTCAGCGTATGGCACGTCATGGTGACACCGGCACCCGTCGCCTTCGACACTATCACAGTGGCTGCCGAAGACCTGCCACTAAGCTATGCCGACTCGATCATCACCGGCGAAGGTGACTACCTCATTCGCTTTCACCAAACCGAACAGTGTGACCGGGTAGTGAAGCTTACGGTGAAAACGACAACAGCTGTCGACAATGTGGCACTCACATCTGCAACCATCAACCCTACTAAAGCAACAGTAGGACAACCTATATGCCTGACAACCGGCAGCGACTGCCGACTCCTCGTCGTCGACGCGCTCGGCAGACAGGTATTCAACGCCAAACTCAATGCCGGCACACATACCTTCAGTCTCGACCGACAAGGACTGTATGTGGTACGCGTGCTGACAGAAACAACTACTCAAACAGTGAAGATAATTATCGGAGACTAATACTCCCTAATCAGAAATGACAATAAACAATTAACTAATTATTAACTAAATCAACAAATCAAATGAAAAAGGTCTTACTTTTCTTTTCCATGGTTCTCTTGTCGATGAACGTGATGTTCGCCCAAGACTATACCGATGGATGGAAGACAGCTAAGGATTTCAATTGGGATGCTGAGAAAAACGAGCAAGTGCAACAGCCCGGCACCGACGTGTGGTGGCGCGTGCAACTCAAAGGCAAAGTAGCCGACGGAGAAAACGTATTGCTCTATCTCAACAACCTTGACGAGACGAATGCCGCTAACGTGGAAGTTACGGTTTACAATGTTGTCTTCAAGACGATTGCAGGCAAAGAGCAAGCTTCAGTAGGCAAACTCACAGGCCCTGAATCGAAAGCTATCTCGCCGAACAAAAACTACGCACTCGAGATTGGCGGTTCGGTGATTAAGAATTTCAACCTCGACACCGTGTATATCATGCTGTCGACTAACCGCAAAATCAGCTTCGCTGCCGAACCGGTTGAGCCGGGTGAGAAAGATCTCGACTGCTTGAACGCTACCGAACTCAGCCTCAACAGTTCTTTCACCTACAGCAAACTCAACAGCGCTGTTTGGTATAAGATCAACCTTAAGTCGGTTAAGGATGATCCTTCGAAAGCTGTTGAAGTGAAAGTGACCAACGTCGGCGGTGCCTCGGCTACCGTGAAAGCAGGCGTCAGCTTCGACTGCCCCTCGACAGGTATCACCGAAGAGACACGTACTCTCGCTGCCGATGCTTCAAAGACAAAGAAACTCGACCGCTCGTATCTCGACCTGCTCGCTTCCGACGAGGTGTACTTCCGCGTCATCAGCGACCAGAAAGTGAAGGTAGAAGCTAATGTCGTAGCCTCGACAGAGGTACCCGACTGCGGTACTGTCAACAAGGTAGGTATCATCAACCTCGACCTCGAAACCAAGTACAACCTCGCAGCCAACGTAGAACAGTGGTATGTGGTTGACCTCAAGAAGGTAGGCGTAAAACGTCAACTCCCCGAAGTAGTGGTAGAAAACCTCGGTGACGCTACCGCCGACATCAAAGCCTTCTCGGTTTATTCGGTTAGCTACTGCTCGTCGATGGACCGTAGCTTCAAACTCGCTAAGGGTGCTGTCAAAGTACAAGATGTACAACGCAACGTGGTCGACAACGCCATCAAAGTGGCTCGCACACAAAACGATGACCCCGCTATCTCTTCAAAAGACACCGGCGTGGTTTACGTTCGCGTTCTCTCGTCGCAGCCTATCAGCTTCATGGCTCGCGCTAAGGCTATCTCTGAAGGTAACGCCTGCGCCTCGGCTAAGCTCTTCGACTGGACCAACGGCAACATGCAAGCTGCCAACACCACCGTTTGGTATGCAGTAAGCATCAAAGAAGCTAAAGCCGCCAACAACAGCGACATCAAGCTCACTATCACCAACAAGTCGAGCAAGACCGCTAACGTCGACGCTAAGGTCGCTTTCGAGTGCCCTTACACCTCAACCACCGACAAGTCGCTCACCATCGCTGGCAACGACAAGAAGTCTGGTACTCTCAACAACTTGATGTACAAGCATCTGAAGAACGATACTATCTTCGTAGGTCTCACCACCACGCAGAATATCGAGTTCCGCGCCGACCTCGTGCCTATGTCGTCTGACCTCACTACCGACGAAGGTTGCCAAAACGCTATCGCTTTCGACCCCGAAGGTGAAGGCGTGCAGATCACTATGATCAAGGGTGGCTCTCTCGTCGCTCTCGACACCGTATGGTATAGCGTCGACCTCGACAAGGTTCGCGCCAACGAGCAAGTGCCTCAAATCCACGTACGCAACAACGGAACCAAGACTGCCAACATACGTGTCGACGGCTCACTCGACTGCCCCGCTATCGTTTCACAACTCCAAGGACGTTCCATCACCGTTTCGCCCTCGAAACCTTACGTGCAGACTCCGTCAACCGACGCTCTCAAGTCTATCTCTGAGGACGTTCATATAGCTTACGTTCGCGTCATCACCGACCAACCGCTCGACATCTGGGCTGAGATGGTTTACGAAGACGAAGGCTCATCATGCGCCAAGGCTGCTGAGTTCAACTGGACCCTCGGCGAAGAATATACTCCTGCCGAACCCAAATGGTACAAGGTGGCTATCAAAAAGGCTAAAGACGAACAAAAGAACATCCGCATTACTCTTAAGAATACCACTTCTAAAGACGCTAAGGTAACTGCCGAGATCTCGTTCGGCTGCAACGACGGTGCTCCTACCGTTTACAACTACACCTCGAAGGCAGGCGACACCAAGTCGAAAGTGCTCACCTACTCGATGTTCGAGAAAGTAACGTCCGACACCGTATTCGTTAAGATTACCTCTGAGGCTTCGCTCAAGATAACCGCAGCTCTCGAAGAAGACCTCTCGCCCGTTATCGACATCTGCTCTAAGGGACCCAAAGAGTACGACTGGAACAATGGTGAGTATATCTTCACCGCTAAACTCGACAACCTGACCGACACCACATGGTTCTATCTGCCTCTCGACACCTTCGAGAAAGAGAACTATCTCTATGTGCCCAAGGTAATACTCGCTAACCAAACCTCTACTAAGGCTAATCTGAAGGGCATCGTTGCCTTCTCGTGCCAGACTAAGTCGCCTATGACACGCACTATGACTCTCAACGAATACTACGAGAAGTTAGCCGAGCGCTCCATGGTTAAGCAATACACTAACCCCGACACCAAAGATACTGCTTACTTCGGTATCGTTACCGACCAGGATATCTATTTCAGAATACAACTTGTTAACCCCGACCAAGGTCAAGACTGCCAACACGCCGTTTCGTTCGACTGGGTTAAAGGTAACAAGCAGGCCGCTAACGACACCGTTTGGTACGATGTCGACCTCACCATGGTCAAGAACCAGAAGAACCCGCCGGTATCAGCTACCATCGGACTGCAGAACCTCGACGGATTCACAGGTATGGTTTATGCCGACCTCTTCTTCTCTTGCGAAGATGCCGAACCGTTCGCTTCGTTCTCTTACAACCTCCAGGCTAGTGACATTAAAGAGCGTGAACTCGGTCGCGAAATGTTCACCAACATGGCTGTCGACCATATCTTCATACGTCTCTACACCATCCAAGAGTGCTACCTCTATGCTAAACTCAATGAACTCGACGACACCTTCGAGCCTATCGAAGCTTGCCACGGAGCTGTGCCCGTAACCTTCAATGTCGACATCGACCAGTCGCAAGACTCCGTTTGGTATGTTGTCGACCTTAAGGATATCCGCGACAACATCCTGCCCAAGACCGATGCTACTCAGGCTGTTCTGAAAGTGACCAACAAAGACGCTGCTGATGCCAACATCAAGGCTCATGTATCCTACTCTTGCCCTGTTGACGAGAAGATGCTCGAGCGTCAGATCACTCTCGCTCCTGGTGCTCTCTACCAAAAGGAAGTGGCTACCTCGGTCATCAAGAACACCACGGCTGACTCTGTTTGGGTTCTCGTCGTTACCGACAAGAAGATGTCGTTCCGTGTTGAACTCGAAGACCCGCGCGGACAAGAGTGCGGCAACCCAATCGAATTCGACTGGGAACACGGCAACCTCCATCCTGCCGACAGCACTTATTGGTATCATGTGGACCTCACCCCGTTCAAGAACGATCCGGACAAACGCGACATGAAACTCGTGCTCGTTAACCTCACCGACCCGCGCTCGTCTGTCACAGCTACCGCTCACCTGTTCGCACAGTGCCCCGTTGAAGGTACTACCACCGTACAAGCAGCACAGCTCGCTGACCCCAAGACATATACCTTCAGCGACTCTATCAAGTCGAAGGAAATCACACGTAGCTTCATCGAGTCATACAACCTCGACTTCATGCTCATCAAGTATTTCTCCGACGAGAATACACGCATCGTCGCCGAGTTCATCGACCCGCTGCCACGTCATAAAGATACCGTATGCTACTACGATACCATCTGCGCCGGTGATACCTACTATCGCGACTCGCTGAAACTCACACAGATACTCTATGCCGATACCATCATCCACCGCACCGAAGGTGCCGTGCTCGACTCTATCGAATACGAGTACAACGATACCGAGCTTGCCGACTCGCTTATCTATCACATCGTCACAATCAAGAAGAACCCTGTTCTGCCTAAGTTCAGCGAACTGAAAAACAAATTCGTTGACTCGCAGACCTTTAAGGCAGGTACCGTATTCGACTTCGCTCCGTATATCCAAGAGATTACCGACACACTCGCACAACGCGACGACATCCTCACTCTCGACGTCGACTCGGTATTCTTCCAGTTCTATAACGAAGACAACGGCAAGTTCGACCAACCCGTTCCGACCGATCCTTATCCTATCGACAAAGAAGACATCACCTTCCGTTATGCAGTGCGCGTCATCTCATGCGCCGGCATGGATACTATCATCGGTGACACCGTAGGTATTCCTACTCCGTTGAAACTCGCTGAATGTGACTACCTCGAGACCATCATCACCGGTCAGGGTGTCTGCAGCGGATTCACGTTCACCGACCTCTTCAATGTTGAATATACAGTAGACGAGGCATACGAAATTGTAAAAGATACTCTGCCCAAGCAAGTAGGTAATCAGATCTTCAAAGAAGTGACCGTTTACAACTACTCGCTGCTCCAGACTCCTGCCGCTGTCGTTCCTACAGCTCTGCCTACCGCTTCTTGTGGCAAGGGTGTTGACGTAGCTGCTGCCGCAGCCGAACTCGCCACCGCCTTCCCGCATGTCGACGGCTATGCTGACGTCGACCTCACCACGCTGGCTTGGGAATACGACAACAACGGCACTTACGAGCCTCTCATCGCTACCACTTACTTCAATACCGACGTCAAGACTATCAACGTACGATACACCCTCTACACCGAGTGCGACGTGCTGATAGTAAGCGATCCTATTGTCGTTACCGTAGCCGACGACTGCACCGTAGTAGAAAAGGCTGAGACCGACACCGTTTGCGCCGGCACTGAGTTCCAGACTCGTCTGCAGACACTCACCATCACCGCCGATGCTCAAGTTGCCGACACTGTCAACTTCCAGACAGAAGAAGGCTACTATGCTGATTCAGTTTACACCTACAACATCTACGTTTACAAGAACCTCGTTGCTCCTACCTTCGACGACCTCACCGCTCTGCCTGTAGCTGTCTGCGGCGAACTCGTTGATGTAGCCGACGTCGATGCCGAACTCCAAGCTCTCCTCGCTGCTCAAACAGCCGACCCGATAGTAGAGCAACTCGCAGCTACCAATGCAGTAGTTTGGGAAGTGCAAGTCAATGGCGCTTGGGTAGCTGTCGACTCGTATAACATCTCCTCTACTCTCACCTCTATCGATGTTCGATTCACCATCAACACCGAATGCGGCAACCAGTACTCAGATGTTATCACGCTCGACAAGATCGAGAAACGTACTCCCGAAAATATCGCTACGCTGCAGACTATTCCTGCCGACGTACGTTATGGTGGATACATCATCCTCGTAAGCAAGACTATCTTGAACCAGAACGGTATCACCGACTCTACTCTCGTTAAGTGGTACAAAGTTCAAGGACTCAAAGATACCGAAAGCGACGAGACCGACGACATCTTCCTCGGTACCGGTTGGTACTACACCGAGCAGAATGCCGACGGTACTGCTAAACGCCTTGAGGGTAACTACTACGCTAAGATCGAGACTATCGAGACTACCGATACCGACGGTTGCGTCGAGATCGTTTACTCAAAGACCATCACCGTAGAGTACACCTCGGCTGCTCCCAAACTCGTTCCTAACATGGTAGCTCCTAACGAGACTATCACTCTGAGCGGACTCGACGCAGCCAAGACCTACACCGTCAGCGTTTACGACCTCATGGGTAACCTCTTCCAACGGTTCAGCGTTCAAGACAAACAGACTGTTACCTTCGAAGCTGAAATCAATCCGGGCTACTACATGGTTAGCGTTGAGGACAACGACGGACAAACGGCGCTCAAATACATTGTAAAATAATCAGCATAAGGAGGAAATATATTATGAAAACAAATCTTATTAAGACTTTTGCACTCGTTGCAGCACTCGTAGGTTCCTCTTTTGCTTTCGCTGAGGACCTGGGCAACTGGAATGTCAACGACACCGTTGTCATCAAGAAGTCAACCACCCATTATCTGACAGGCGAAGAACCTTCTACATGGGTTTACGACAAAAAACACACTATCCAACAGATAGGTAGCAAACGTTTCGAGAACGGTATCCTGCTCCGCGAAATCATCTCGTGGGTAGGCCCCGACGATATCACCCGCCCCGATGGCACCTCTGCTCAGGCAGAGGGTGCCAACGGCAAGGCAGCTAAAGCAAACTACGCTAAGGCTGACAAAGCCAACGCCGCCGACAACCAAGCTAACGCTTCTAAGGCCTATTCGTTCGGTGACTGGCACGTGGGAGATACCGTTATGGTAAAACCCGAAACCAAGAAATACCTCACCGGTGAAGAACCATCTGAGTGGGTGTATGGAAAGAAATTCACTATCCAACAACTCGGTACCTCGACCTATCCCGAAGGCATCCTCATCAAAGAAATCATCTCTGTTGTCGACGCTAACGGTATCTATCGTCCTTACGACCAAGCACAGCCTGCTAAACAAGAGGAAGTGAAACCTCAAGAGGAGGAGAAGAAGGAAGAGGTGAAACCTCAAGAAGAAGAGAAGAAGGAAGAAGTGAAACCTCAAGAGGAAGAGAAGAAAGAAGAAGTGAAACCTCAAGAGGAAGAGAAGAAACAGGAAGTGAAACCTCAAGAGGAAGAGAAGGAAGAGGAAGTTGCCAAGCAACACGAGAAAGTGAGAATGCAAAAACATCATCGCTTCTCTATCGGTCTGCGCGGCGGTGTCGCTTCTCTGATGCACAACGCTCCTCTCATGGACAACTGGAAAGTCGGATTCGACGGTATCCTCGACCTCCAATACGCTTACTACTTCGGAGCTAAGGAAGGCAAGAAAGTAAACCACGGTATCATCGTCGGACTCGGCGTCGGATACGCTCAGTCACCTATCCGCAACGGTCTTAACATCGACAGCACCTACAACATGGGTACATACACCGTCGACTATAAGATCAATGCTCAGAAAGTGGCAGAACGCGACGGACAAATACAAATCGAAGTGCCTTTGATGTATAGCTTGCTCACCGAAAAAGGCTTCTTCCTCAATGTAGGTCCTAAGTTCATGATGCCTGTCTACACTCACTACAACCAGACTATCTCCGACGAGGCTTCTATCGCCGCTACCATCAACGATATGGGCGTCACCATCACCAACGACCCTGCTACCGGTGTCATCGATATGCACTCGCAGAAAGGTCAGTGGGGTAAAGGTCAGGCCAAGATCAACCTCATGGTAACTGCCGAACTCGGCTGGGAATGGGAACTCAAGAACGGTCATGCTCTCGGCGTTGGCGTCTACGGCAACTACGCTCCGCTCAATACCTACAAACACGATCCTACTCTCAAGAACATCGTGCAAGTAGAAGCCGACGGAACAAGCAACGCTACTGTAGGCTACAACTCAGCTACCGACAGCTATGCTAAAGGCATGAACTACTTCGACGCAGGTCTCAAACTGGTTTACCACTTCCAGTTCCCCGCTTCAAAGAAGTAACCCTTCCCAAAGAAGTAACCCTTCCCAAAGAAGTAACCCTTCCCAAAGAAGCAACAATACTCATTCAAAAAAGCGCAACCCATCGGTTGCGCTTTTTTTTAGTCCCTCCGCCCCCGTCTTTTCCCCCCTCCTCTCTCACCGGCAGCCGTTGTTATATTTGCCGAAATGTCATTTCGGCACCTCCCCTCCCGTCCCGCGCCGTGATTGCATCAGCCAATCTTGGCTAATGGCAGAAATCGCAGTAGTTTTTTTGCGTCAAACATTGTCTTTTTGTGGCAAAACGCCTCCAAGCACTTTCCCACGGTTGTGTAGAATAAAAAAATATACTATATTTGCAACGCAATAATACCTAAAGCTAAAAATCGGTTGGCAGCCGACCGCTGTTGCTAACTCTAACATCATCTGAATATGAAATCAACTCTTCTCTCTATTGCCCTCTTGCTGGCATCTGTAGTGACTTTCGCTGCTCCTTCCGCTCAGACCATTGGCGGCGTCGTCTACGAGTTTGACGCTTCTACCGAGTCGTTCGTCATCGCCGGTTACGACGCTCTAAGCAGTGCTACTGCCCTCACCTTCGCGAGTAGGCTCACCGTCGACGGCGTCGACTACGAGGTGTCGTCGATGAAGGCATCGGCGTTTGCGTCTAACACCTCCCTTGTGTCGGTTGTCTTCCTCGCTAAGCTTACGACGTTGCCTGCCTCGGCTTTCGACGGCTGTACCGCTCTCAGCTCCGTCACTCTCCCGCCTACGCTCGAGTCGGTAGGCGCCAACGCCTTCCGTGGCTGTAGCTCGCTTACCGCCATACGTCTGCCCGGCAAGGTCAGCCGACTCGACGAGGCTGCCTTCAAGGGCTGTAGCGCCCTCACCTCTGTCACCTTCGACGGCAGACCCACGCTGTTTGGCGGTGCCGGCGAAACGGCAGTCTTCGCAGGAGTAGGCTCTGCCCTCGCTCCGGCCGTACTCAACATACCCGCTGCCTTGTATGCTTCTAAAATATACAAGAGCGGACTCAACTGGGGAGGATATTTCGCCATAGCACCTATCATACCTACACTCACGCAGACCTTGGGCGGTGTCGTCTACCGTTACAAAGAGAGCATCACCAACCCTGCTTTCGGTGTCGACCTCGACCAGCCCTGCTATGTCGTCGACGGCTACGATGCTTCCGCCGCTGACGCCACCGCCGACGTCTTCGTGCCCTCCGTCGTCTCAGGTCTGCCCGTGCTCGCTATCTATAGCCTCAGCAATGCCGCCATACGTACCGTCGAGATCGACACACTCTTCTCTTATAAAGTCAGCGGCACCGACTACCCCTTACTGATGAACATCGAAGCTATCAAAGACATAGCCGAGGTGCCCGACCACCTCGCCTTTGCCGGACTCGGCTCCGAAGGGCACGAGGTCGATGTCTATGTGCCTACTCTCGACGAGGCTCTCAATCTCTGGACCAGCATCGTCTATCAAGTCGGGACGCCCAAGGGCGGTTACCTCAACGTCTACGGACGCCGACATACGCAGGGTGGGGTGGTCTACAGCTACAACCGCCGCGGACAGTACTACTCCGTCGTGGGCTTCGATGCCGCTACTGCCAATAAGACCGTCGTCGCCGACAGCTACACCTATGCCGTCGACGTGATAGGCGAACTCAGAGGTATCTTCCCCGTTCGTGAGTTAGCCGACAACGCCTTCAATGCCGTCAGCGCGACACCTAACTACAACGCCGAAACGGCTTATATCAAACGCCTCACACTACCTTCTACCTTACGTAGCATAGGCAGCTTTGCCGTGCGCGGACTTGCTATGGTCGACTCTCTCGTCATTCCTGCTTCTGTCGAGACCATCTCGGCAGGTGCCTTCGTCGACCTCGGCAGTAGCAAACAAGGCTCGCAGGTCATCACCCTCATCGGCTCGCCAGAGTTCAAAGGCGCTAATGCCTTCCTCGCCATCGGACGCAACGACAAGCATGCTAAGCTGCTATGCCCTGAAGAAGACGTCGACAGATATACCAAACTCGCAGCCCCCGGCCTCTACGGCGGCTATTTCGATATCGTAGCCAACACCCGCAAGCTCTCGTTGCTCACCGACGACGATAAGGTGCTCACCCTCACCGGAGCAGGCGACTACAGCTACCTGAGTAAGGTCAACATCACCGCCGCTGTCAACGACGCAGGATACGAGTTCACCGGTTGGTCCGATGGCGTCAGCGCTGCCGAACGCACCATCACCCTCGACAAAGACACCACCCTCAAAGCCTCGTTCTCCATACGCTCCTTCGACGTCAACGTCATCGCCAACAACGCACTGATGGGCACAGTCAGTGGAGGTGGTAACTACATCTATAAGACTCCCATCTCTCTCGAGGCAACAGCCAACGAGGGCTATCATTTCGTCAACTGGAACGGCAACGCCGATCTCACCTCGCCTAAGTTAGACCTCATCGTGACACTCGGCGGTGCCGAATATGTCGCTTATTTCGCACCCGACAAGTACGATATCACCCTCTCGTCGAACTATCCCGCCTGCACCGTCACCGGTGCCGGTAGCTACGACTACAAGCAGAACGTCACTATTTCGACCTCTGCCGCCGACGGCTACGAGTTCGTCAGCTGGTCCGACGGCGTCACACTCACCACCCGCGAGGTAGAGGTGCCCGTCGGCGGACTCACCCTCGAAGCTAACTACCGCAAACTCGGACAGTATACCATCGCCGTCGTATGCGACCCCGCCATGGGTGTCGTCACAGGTTCGACTTCCGACTTCGAAAATGCCGTCGTACATATCACCGCCAAGGCTAACGAAGGCTATCAGTTCATAGGGTGGGCTGACGACGATGAGATACTCAATACCGAGCGCGACATCGTCGTAGGTAAGCAGAATGTCACCTATACCGCCCTGTTCGAGCCTCTCGACTACGAGATCTTCGGTGCCGTCAACAACGCCATCATGGGCTCGGTCACCGGACTCGGCTTCTTCCCATATAACGGCACCACCACCATACACGCCGTGGCTAAAGGCGGCTACCACTTCGTCGAGTGGGAAGACGGCTCTACCGACGCCGACCGCGTGGTCACCATACCCTTAGGCGGCACCACATATACCGCTACCTTCGCCATCGACCGATATACTATCATCGCCGAGGCTAACGACCCCTTAGCAGGAGTGGTGACAGGTGGCGGAGAATACGACTTCGGCTCGGTGGTCACCATCACTGCCACCGCTAATCCCGGATACGTGTTCAAAGGCTGGGCGGACGACGACAAGAAGACCTCGCGTAACATCACACTCGTCGTCGACGGCAAACGCTATGAGGCTCTGTTCGAACCCTTAGACTACGAGATCACCACCGCCGTCAATAGCACTAAGATGGGTACCGTCGAAGGCGCCGGAATATACCCCTATCGCAAAGAAGTAACACTCACTGCCACTCCTAAAAACGGATATCACTTCGCCTATTGGGACGACAACTCCACCAATCCCGAGCGCGTCGTCAGCATTCCTTTAGGTGGCGGCAAATACACTGCCACCTTCGAACCTAACACCTACGAAGTCGTCGTCGACTACGACCGACAGATGGGCGTTGTCGAGGGAGAGGGTATGCAGACCTATGGCAACGTCGTCACGCTCAAGGCTGTGCCTAACGAGGGCTACGAGTTCGTGGCATGGGCTGACAACGCACACCTCGGCGCCGAACGTAAGTTCAGCCTCGCCATCGGAGGCAACCATTTCGCTGTCACCTTCGCGCCACTCAAATATAACATCACTACCTCTGCCAATAACAGCGATTGGGGAACGACGACAGGCGATGGCACCTTCGCATACCGCACAAAGACCACCATCGAAGCCACACCTAAGACCGGATATAAGTTCGTCATGTGGGAAGACGGCTCTATCTCCGCTCGGCGTACCATCAGCGTACCCTTAGGCGGTGCCGGCTATTCCGCTATCTTCGCACCCGAACAGTATGCTATCGACGTCACCTCGTCAGATCTTACTATGGGTTCCTGCAACGGCTCAGGTACCTACGACTACGGCTCTATGGTCGATATCGAAGCCATAGCTAACGAAGGCTATGTGTTCACCGCCTGGTCTGACGGCAACCTCAACGCCAAACGTACTGTCACCATCGAAGCGGCAGCCGGCTACGTGGCTTATTTTGCACCGCAAAACTACGACATCGCTGTCACCGTCAACGACCCCGCCATGGGCTCCGTCAGCGGAACGGGTACGTTCCCGTATCTAAGCGAGCAGACTCTCGTCGCCACTCCCGCCGAAGGCTACCGTTTTGTCGAGTGGGACGACAAGTCGACACAGACCGAACGTAAGGTCATCGTGCCGGTCGGCGGTGCTACCTACACAGCTACCTTCGCTCCTCTGCAATATCAGATCACCGTTGACGTAGAAGATGCCGATATGGGTACCGTCAGTGGCACCGGAACCTACGACTATAAGCAGCTCGTCCCCATCGAGGCGGTGGCTTCCACAGGCTATCATTTCGTCAGATGGTCCGATGGCAATACCGATGCCAAACGCGACATAGAAGTGCCCATCGGCGGAGCTACCTATACCGCTACCTTCGCTCCTAACAGCTACGCCGTCAGCCTCGAGGTCAACGACCCCGCTATGGGCTCTGTGACCGGTGCCGGCGACTATAACTATCAGACTACCGCACACCTCGTCGCTACACCCGCCTACGGGTACCATTTCGTCAGCTGGAGCGACGAGCAGACAGAGGCAGAACGCGACATCATCGTCACCGACAACATCTCGCTGACGGCTATCTTCGCTGCTAACAAGTATACCGTCACCGCACTCACCATAGGGGAGGGTAGTGTCAGCGGTGCCGGAGAATACGACTACGGCGCTACAGCTACTCTCTTAGCTCAGCCTGCCGACGGATACCGATTCATAGGCTGGACCGACGGAGTGCAAGATGCTCAGCGTAGCCTTGTCGTCAGTCAAGACACCACTCTCACCGCACAGTTCGAACAGATAACATACACCATCACCCTGCTCGTCAACAACGAGCAATGGGGAACCGTCGAGGGTGCCGGCACCTACCCCGTGGGTACAGTGCTCACCATCAAGGCTGTCGCCGCCGATGGCTATCGCTTCGAAACATGGTCTGACGGAGTCACCGAAGCAGAACGTGACATCACCGTCGACGCTGACCTCACACTCACAGCGGAGTTCGTAACGGCTAACACCGGACTCGACAACATATCTGCCACCGACAGCCAAAGAGCACGCAAAGTCATCATCAACGGTCAGGTCTTCATCCTCACTCCAGATGGCAAACGCTACTCTGTCACCGGTGCCGAACTGAAGTAAAATCGAAATCCCGACATCCCGATATCCCGACATCTCGAAATCCCGACATTCGGGAGCGCGAGCACCCTTGCTCCGGGAGCGCGAGCACCCTTGCTCGCGACCATACAACACAAGCGCCCCCCTCCGGGAACGCCGGTTTGTAACCGGCGGCACCTCCCCTCCCCTCCCGTTCCCGGCCATCCCGCCCTCCGGGAACGCTGGTTTGTAACCGCGGCAAAAAACTCGTGATCCCGACATCCCGACATCCCCCCAAAAAAAAGAAAGAGGCGGCAGCAATGCCGTCTCTTTCTAACTTCTCACAGCGCAGCGGTTTATCTCTCCCCCTCTTTTATCACTTTCAGAAAATGCAGAATCTGGTCAAACAGGTGTGCCGTATCTTTCTCGTCTTCGGGCAGACTGATGAGCATGTCGTGTTGGAATGGCTCATCGTAGCATGCCAACCCGGTCTTCAGGTCTGCCTGCACATATAGCGACATATACCTGAGCTCCAAGCACTCGGGGTCGGTGTTTAGGTCAATAAGCAAGTCGTAATGCCCGCGGCTGATCTCTTCCACCACCTGTTTCTTCGGGCGGTGGAAAAGTCCGAACTGACGTTTACCCAGCACTCGGAAGTCGCGTATCACCAATGTCAGAGGGTCTTTCTTATCTACGTATCCCCATGCTGTCACTTCTTTGCCTTGATGCTGAAGCTCTTTGATGAACTGTTTGATCTGGGTGTGGCGCTCCAAGTAGTCGCTCTCGAAAACGATAAAGATGCTATGTATGTCGTCGTACTGACGGTATACAGGTTGCCGATTTTGTTTGCGGCATTGGCGATTATATAAGTATGTTGACAATGACATGGTGTGTGTTGTTTGGTCTGTTGTAGTCTTATTCTTTGGTCTCTATCATGGCAAGAAAACGGTCTTCATCGATGATGTCGATGCCTAATGCCTGCGCTTTCTCTAACTTCTGCGGTCCCATGTTCTCGCCTGCTAACACGAAGCTCGTCTTCTTCGAGATACTCGATGTGTTCTTTCCCCCGTGAAGCTCTATCATCTGCTTGTATTCGTCCCGACTATGGTGACGGAAGACACCCGAGATCACTATGTTCTTGCCGTCGAGCGCTGCCGACAGCTGTTGGGGAGCTTCTGCACCTGCGAGTTGCACTCCTGCCTCTTGCAGACGGCGTATGATATCTATGTTTTGCGGTTTCTCGAAGTAGCTTATTATGCTTTGTGCCACTTGCTCGCCTACGTCGTCGATGGTCATCAACTCCTCTTTGCGCGCGCTCCGCAACGCGTCGATATCGGTAAACCGGCGCGCTATCTTCTTGGCTGTCGTCTCTCCTACATAGCGTATGCCGATGGCAAACAGCACACGCTCCCAAGGCACCTGAGTCGATCGGCTGATGCCGTCGACGATGTTCTGTGCCGACTTCTGCTTGAAACCGGGCAGCTGCATTATCTGCTCCGTTGTCAGACTATAGAGGTCGGCTATGTCGTGCACCATGCCTCGCTCAAAAAACAGGTCTATCGTCTCTTCCCCTATGCCGTCGATGTTCATGGCTTTACGGCTCACGAAATGCTCTATCTTTCCTTTCTGTTGCGGCGGACAGCCTTGCTCGTTCGGACAGCGCCAAGCTGCTTCCTCAGGGTCGCGTATGAGCTCGGCACCACACTCCGGACAATGGCTGATAAAGCAGAAGTCGGCTCGTGGAGAGGTCTCGTTATCGTCGACCTTGCCTGTTATCTTAGGTATTATCTCTCCGCCTTTCTCCACCCATACCATGTCGCCTTCTCTGATGCCGAGCTGACGGATGAAGTCTTCGTTGTGCAACGTGGCTCGCGACACGGTGGTGCCCGACAGCTGCACCGGCTCGAGGTTGGCAACAGGTGTCACCACTCCCGTTCGACCTACCTGGTAGCTGATGCTACGTAGCAACGTCTGCTGCTTCTCGGCGGGGAACTTATAAGCTATTGCCCAACGTGGGGTCTTGGCGGTGTAGCCTAACTGCTGTTGCAGACTCAGGTCGTTGACTTTCAGCACTATGCCATCGGTGGCTACGGGTAGCTCGCGACGACGAGTGTCCCAATAGGCGATGAAGTCCATTATCTCGTCTATCGAACGGCATACGCGTATGGCGTCGGAGATATGAAAGCCTAACCGACGTGCGTAGTCCAAGCAGCCCGAATGTGTCGGAGCAGGCGTCTTGTCGCTCAGGTAATAGTATAGGTAGGCGTCGAGTCCGCGCTGTGCTACTATGCGCGGGTCGAGTTGCTTGAGTGTCCCGCTTGCCGCATTACGCGGATTGGCAAACAGCGGCTCCTCTTGTGCTTCGCGCTCGCGGTTGATACGCTCGAACGAAGCCCATGGCAGCAACACCTCACCCCGTATCTCGAATGTCGAACTCTCACCCGCAGGCACCTCTACACGGCGTGGGATATTTCTGATGGTCAGTATGTTGTTCAGCACGTCGTCGCCGCGGGTACCATCGCCACGCGTCAGAGCATGTGTCAGCTTGCCGTCTTCGTACCACAGCGAGATACTCAGTCCGTCGTATTTGAGCTCACATACTATCTCCGGCAGCGAGTCTGCACCGGCACCGATGCCGAGGTCTTTTATTACGCGGTCGTACCACTGTCGGATGTCTGCCTCGCTGTATGTGTTCTGTAGCGACAGCATCGGACGGCGGTGCGCTAACTGTGCAAAGCCGTCGCTCACTTGCAGGTCCGACCCCACATGCTGCGTCGGCGAGTCGGGGTCGGCAAGCTCCGGATGACGCGCTTCTAAAGACTCCAATAGGTGCATCTTCTCGTCGAACTCGCGGTCGCTGATGGTCGGTGTAGAAAGCACATAGTAGTTGTAGTTGTGCTCCTCAAGCTCGCGGCGCAGCGACAGCAGCTGTGCGCGCTCGGCAGCCGCACTCGCATCTGAGGTCGTGTCTTCTGTATGTCCTGTCACAGCAGCATCAGCTGTCGAAGTCCCGCCATCGGGAGCAGCGTTATCTAATATGTCGAATATGTCGAGCTGTTTCATTATAGTCCTTTTATTATCTTGTATGTCTGTGACTTCGTGTCGTGGAAGATGGTCAGTATATACAGCCCTGCTCCCAGGTCTACAGGCAGGTAGTAGTCGTCGTTAGGTATGGCACCTTCGGTGAGCAGCAAGCCGTGGCTGTCGTGAAGGGTGTAATGTCCGCCCATCGCTCCTATTATCCTTGCAGGCTGACTGCCCGTCAGCACCTCGAAGCTGTTGGGGTGGGCGATAGGTATCACGGCGTCCTTGTTCAGACTCAGACCTACTAATACCGGGTCGTGGTCCGAAGAACGGAACATAGTGCTGTTCTCCGACTTGTCGTAAGTAAAACCGTCGTGCTCGTCCGAGTTGATATGGTAGGCTGCCATTCCCGTCACCTGACGTAGCATGGTGTTGTTGGCAAGGGCGTGGTCTAAGTAACCTGCTTGGTTGCGGTAGACGTAGCTATAAGAACTATCGGCATGGAAATAGCGGTGCAGGTCTATCATACCACCCTCAATGAGCGTGGTGATGGGGTCCTCCTTGGCGTAGGCATTCAAGTCACCCATGATCAAGACATCGTCGTCATCATAAAACGAGCGGTTGTCCTCGTATTGGCTGATCACCGACTTAGCCTCCGTCACGCGGTCGTGGTTGAAACACCCCTGACCGTCACCTTGGTCGGCGTTAAGACCTGTCGCACCACTGTTCGTCTTCGCCTTGAAGTGGTTGATAGAGAAGATGAAGACCTCGCCGGTCGAATTCTCACGGAACGCTTGCATCTTCTTGCGGTTGCTTACACCCGTGTTGTTATGACGTATCGGACCCACAGGGGTCACCGTCTCCGAACAGTACAGATACGCCGACTTGGTATAAGTGCCGCTCGGCGAAGTGCCATCGTCGATATATGTATATCTCTTGCCCGTGGCTGCCGTCAGACCATCAGCCAACTTCTTTATTGCCACTTGTCCTTGCTCTATCTCAAGCAGACCATAGATGTCGGCACCGATGGTGGTCAGCGCCTGCATGATCTTCTGATGCTGGCGTGCCGACTGGGTCTCGTTTCTCGGACCCATACCCTGACCTATGTTCTGGACAAGGTAATACTCTAAGTTAAAAGCACATACCAGCAATCGGTGCATGCCTTTCATGTCGACCGAGGGTATGCCTCGGAGCATGTCTTCGCGAGTGTTGCTCTCAGTGCGAAACTCGCCTACCAACGTCAGTGAGTTGGTCGAGTTGACACGTGCCGTCAAACCTACAACGCGCTCACCCATACGATGATAACCGCTTACTCCCGACAATGTAACCTCCGAACTGTTGTTCAAGCGAACAATATCCGAATACTCAGCACTCAAAGGGTAGGCTTGGTTGGTGGGTGAGTACACACGGTGTGCACTCAAACTATATCGACCCTGACTGTAGTTGTAGTTGTTGGTGATATACAATGGCGTAAGAAACGTCACCGTCTGACCTACATACTGACTCAGCTGTTGAACTGTCCAACTCTCCGGATCGCTTATCGTAATCGTTGTCTGACCGACTGCCGTCAAACGAAAGAAGCTTATACATATAAGTATAATCAGGTATTTATGCCGCATTTCTATATCAGATTTAGGGTTCTACGTTATTTGTCTTTTCCCCGAAGACTCGCTCTTCGTTGGTTTAGAGAGCAAAGGTAAGATTTTTTTCGAATACTGACAAATAATTTGTGCAGTTTTAGAAAATTCGCTAATTTTGCAGACCATCTTTTGGAGCGCGGACGTCACCGCCCGCAACCGAAAATAAGCCGAAGTCAAAGTGAGCCCGACATCAGAGAAAATATGGCAATACGTGCGCAAGTACATGTTCAATAAGTATGTACTTGCTTGCTTGGTTTTTGCTTTTGTGCTGATGTTCTGCGGCGAGAAGAGCGTGTCCCGACGTATCGCTATGGCACGCCAAGAAAGAGAACTCGAAAAAGAAATAGAATCATATCGACAACGACTCGGCAATACTCGCGAACGACTCGAAGAACTCAATTCCGGAGCCGAGAAGGTTGAGAAATATGCCCGCGAACGATATTACATGCGTGTCGAAGGCGAAGATGTATATGTTTTCGAAGATGAAAAGTAAAAATCTACATACCATTGTTATCAGCCTCTATGGCGTTCTGCTCTTGGCAGGAGCCGTCATGTCCATATTTAAAGTCCGGTATTGCGGTTTCGTATTCCTCGCAGGCAGCCTTGTCGCTATCGCCGAAGCCTTTTGGGCGGCTTTGGAATACCGCTCTGCCGACATCGCTGTGGCAAGACGACAGCGACTGTATTTCATAGCCTCACTCTTCCTCGGTATCGCGGCATGGTATATGCTACGCGGCTCTAACAACTGGGTCGTCATGGCACTCATCTGGATAGTCATCGTCATCTATCTCTCATTCAGAAAATAACATCTAACAGCGCAGCGGTCTAACATCTAACAGCACAGCGGTCTAACATCTAACAGCGTAGCGGTCTAACATCTAACAGCGTAGCGGTCTAACTCTAACATGCTCGACAAACTCGTAAAAGAACATACTATCTTAGGTATCGACCCCGGTACTACCTTTATGGGATACGCCGTCATTCATACCTCAGGCTCGAAAGTCGAACTCGTCACCATGGGGGTGCTCGACTTGCATAAGTTAGAGTCGCACTACGAGAAACTGCAAAAGATTTTCTTTTTCCTAACCGAACAAATCGACATCTATTCGCCTACCATTATGTCTATCGAGACACAGTTCGTCGACAAGAATGTGCAGACCATGCTTAAGTTAGCGCACGGACAAGGTGTCGCCATCGCTGCAGCTCTGTCGAAAGACGTGCCCATTGCCGAATATTCACCCATGAAAATCAAAATGTCGATAACAGGCAACGGACACGCTTCCAAACAACAGGTGGCGGGAATGCTGCAACGTTTTATGCATATCCCCGACGACGACATGCCACGAAAACTCGATGCCACCGACGCACTCGCTATCGCATACTGCCACTATCTACAACTCGGCTCACCACTCTCCGACGCAAAAAACTACAAAGGATGGGACGACTTCATCAGACGCAACCCCGGAAAACTACACAATTTCTAAAATACTCAAACGGCGCAACAATGCAAGAACAATCAACTCGAACCGGACACTTACTCTTGACCGAATAACCATTTTTAGGGATGTTTTTTCAAGAATTTTGCATTTACGCTTTGTTTTTTCAGAAAACTTAACTACCTTTGCAGCCGAAAATGGTGATACCATCATTAAATCATAAAACAATAAATCATTAAAACAATACAATCATGGCTTATGTAATTTCCGACGCATGCGTGGCATGCGGTACTTGCATCGACGAGTGCCCCATGGGAGCTATCTCAGAAGGCGAGAAGTATTCTATCGACCCGGATATGTGCTCAGAATGTGGCACATGTGCTGACGTATGCCCAAGCGGTGCAATCAGCAAATAAGAACAACGTTTCTTATCCCCGCACCCGCTACGAGTGCGGGGATTTTTTTATCCTAAAGCAGCAATTCACACATCGCTCGCTCATCATCAAAGCCTAACTTTCTATTCCCAAAAACTATATGAAAAAACTATTCTTTCCCCTCTTGCTGTGCCTGATGGCTATCTCGTGCACTAAGCAACAAGGCGACTTCCGACTCGCTTTGCAACTCACCGACGTTCCTGATACCCTCGTGGTCATCACCTCCGACGACTCAGAATTAGGCTTTGCCGTCGACTCACTCATACTCAACAACGGCAAGGCCGAATACACACTCTCTATCGACGAGCTGACACCGCTTTACGTCATCGACCCCGCTGCTCTGTTCGGAATGGGTAACTTCATGTGTAACCTGCCGGCTCTGCCCGGCGAGAATGTCAAGATAAAAGGTAATGCCGATGACATCACTTTCTCTGGCTCGAAGTTCTATAAAGGGTATAGCGACTTGTTCGACATGGTCAACACCGCTACCGACGCACAAGACCTCGAACAGATGACCGAGCAGTTCATCAACGAACATAAAAACCAAGAGATAGCTGCCTATGCCATCGCCGAAGTCATGGCTAAGGTCAACCCCGCCAAAGCCATAGAAATGGCTGACGAGATAAAACCTGAAATCAGAAACGGCAGACTCGGCTCTTACATCGACGAAGCAATCGAACGGGCACAAGAAGATGTCGAAACACAAGCTAAGGCAGAGTCCGTACAAGCACCCGGTGCACTCGCACCCGACTTCGAACTTACCGATAACCACGGCAAAACGCTGCGTCTCTCAGACCTCAGAGGACAGTATGTCGTACTCGACTTCTGGGGCTCGTGGTGCAAATGGTGCATCAAAGGCATTCCGCAAATGAAAGAGTATTACACCAAATACAAAGGTAAGTTCGAAATCATCGGTATCGACAACCGAGACGAAAAAGGCGAATGGCTCGAGGCTCTGCAGGAATACGACATGCCTTGGCTGCACGTCTATAACCCCGACGAGTCAACGCTGTGCGACGACTATGCTATCGAAGGTTTCCCCACCAAAATCATCATCGACCCCGACGGATACGTAGTCAAAACCATCGTCGGCGAAGACCCCGAATTCTACGACATCCTCGACCAACTGTTCCAATAACATTCGCCATCATCCCCGCCGCCCCTCTCTCTCAGGCAGCCGTTGTTATATTTGCCGAAATGTCATTTCGGCACCTCCCCTCCCGTTCCCGCCCCCGCCCCCACCGGGAGCGCTGGTTTGCAACTGGCTGCCACCGGGAGCGCGAGCACCCTTGCTCGCGACCATACAACACAAGCGCCCCACCGGGAACGTCGGTTTGCAACCGGCGGCATCTCCTCTCCCTCTCTCCTCTCTCACCGGCAGCCGTTGTTATATTTGCCGAAATGTCATTTCGGCACCCTCACCCCGTCAAAGGCAGCCCACCTACCTGCGCTAACTATTATCCCCCCTCCCCCTGCAGCCGAGAAAAAATATCGCTTTTTGTAACTTTTTGTTTGCAAAAGTTGCAAATATCAAAAAAAACTATTACCTTTGCGGCTGATAGTATGTTTTCTCTATTTTTTCTAACCTATGCTTGAAGCTTTCTACAAGATTCACGACTATCAGGTAGCACACGTGAATGCCCCTGTAAGACGAGTCCTTAACGACGAAATCGATTGGAAACATCGACTAATAGGCATCAAAGGATGCCGTGGGGTAGGTAAGACTACCTTCTTGCTTATGCACGCCAAAGAGCTGGAGCGAGGCTTTAAAGAAAGAGCACTCAAACCCGATAACTACCGGCCAACCGCTATCGAAGCCAAACTCGCGCTCTCTGCTCAAGACCGACAGTTAGCTATGTCGCACGCGTGCCTCTATGTCAACTTCAACCACTTCTTCTTCGCACAGCACACCCTCGTCGAGTTCGCAGAACTCTTTGTCGCTGCCGGGGGCACAAAACTGCTACTCGACCAAACATTCAAATATGCCAACTGGTCCAAAGAACTCAGAGAATGTTACTATCGCTTCCCCGAACTCTCTATCGTCTTCACCGGCTCTACAGTCATGAGACTCACCGAAGACAACCCCGACCTCAAAGATATAGTACACATGTACAACCTCAGAGGATTCTCTTTCCGTGAATACCTCAACCTGCAGAACGGAAAAAACTTCGAAGTCGTCAAACTCGAAGATGTTCTCAGATACCACGAACAAATAGCAACAGAGGTGTGCGCTAAGTGCCAACCTCTTCAGTTCTTCGACGACTATCTATATCATGGATACTATCCTTTCTTCCAAGAACAACGCAACTACGAAGAAACGCTACTCAAAACCATGAATATGATGCTCGAAGTCGACGTGCTACTCATCAAACAAATCGACGTCTCTTATCTCGAGAAGATCCGGCAACTGCTCAATATCCTGCTCGCTCAGACACCTTGTGCGCTCAACGTCAGCAAACTGTCGGAAGACATCGACACCTCGCGGGCAACCATAATGAACTATATCAAATACCTCAAAGACGCACGTCTGCTCAACCTCCTCTATCCCGAAGGCAAGACCTTCCCCCAGAAACCCAAGAAGGTGTACATGCAAAACACTAACCTCATGTTCGCTGAGGCTCTCCGACAACCTACCGGACAAGAACTCGCTGAGACTTATTTCTATAACGCCATGCACGCTTGCCATAAGATTTATGCCGGCGACCGAAATACTATGTTCATCGTCGATGGCAGACACTATTTCAACGTCTTCGATACAGCACCCAAACGCGCTGACCATCGACTCACAGCCATCAAAGACCTCGACATCGGTCACGACCGAATAATTCCACTCTGGCTCTTCGGCTTCCTCTACTAACAATCCCTTCCCTCCCCGGGAACGCCGGTTTGTAACCGGCGGCATGCCTCTCCTCTCTTTCCGGCAACCGACGGCACACCCCTCCCTCTCTATCCGGCAACCGTTGTTATATTTGCCGAAATGTCATTTCGGCACCTCCCTTCCCGTTCCCGGCCCTGCCCCAACTGGGAGCGCCGGTTTGTAACCGGCGGCCACCAACAGCAACATCCATTACGTCGGCCACCATCCGGCATCTCTGCCACCTGGAGCGCGAGCACCCTTGCTCGCGACCTTACAACACATCCCCCTCTCGGGCGTTTTTTATCATTTTCAAAAATCAATGCAATCGCCACGTAATCATAGCCTTATACGGGCGTCACTCCTGTCACCTTCCTGTCACCTTCGAGTGTAGAACGAGTAATTGACGCTAATTGCTTAACATTTAGCTGTATACAATGTCACAAAAAGACAAGCGTTTGTCATTTTTTTATTCTTTCAAGAAAATCATGTTTTAGTTGTCTATGTCGAAAAAAATGCTTACCTTTGCAAGCTTGAATATCGCTCATTCTATAATTCAATAATATTCTATTTATGGCTAAAGAAAAGAAATTCATGACCATGGATGGCAACACTGCTGCTGCGCATATCGCGTATATGTTCACAGAGGTGGCTGCTATCTATCCTATCACTCCGTCGTCACCGATGGCGGAGAATGTTGACGAGTGGGCTGCTCAGGGCCGCAAGAACATGTTCGGCGAGACAGTGCTCGTTCAGGAGATGCAATCCGAAGCAGGTGCCGCAGGTGCCGTACACGGCTCACTACAAGCCGGTGCACTCACCACTACCTTCACCGCTTCGCAGGGTCTGCTTCTTATGATTCCTAACATGTACAAGATTGCCGGCGAACTGCTCCCGTCAGTGTTCCACGTGTCGGCTCGTACTCTCGCTTCGCACGTGCTCTGTATTTTCGGCGACCACCAAGACGTGATGGCTTGCCGTCAGACAGGTTTCGCTATGCTCGCTGAAGGTTCCGTACAAGAAGTGATGGACCTCGCCGGTGTGGCTCACCTTGCTACTATCAAATCACGCGTGCCGTTCCTCAACTTCTTCGACGGCTTCCGCACATCGCACGAGTATCAGAAAGTAGAGGTCGTTGATATGGAAGACCTCCGTCCGCTCGTTGATATGGAGGCTCTGCAGGCATTCCGCAACCGCGCCCTCTCGCCTATGCGTCCCGTGATGCGCGGTATGGCTGAGAACCCCGACGTGTTCTTCACTCACCGCGAGTCATGCAACCCGTACTACAACGAGGTGGCTGACATCGTTTCGGACTATATGGACAAGATATCGGAAATCACCGGTCGCAAGTACCGTCCGTTCTCATTCTACGGCGACCCCGAAGCAGAGAACATCATCATCTGCATGGGTTCGGCTTGCGAGGCTATCCGCGAAGTTATCGACTACGAGGCAGCCAAGGGCAAGAAACTCGGTATGATCAATGTTCACCTCTATCGTCCGTTCTCGCTCAAGTACCTGCAAGAGGCTCTGCCTAAGTCGGCTAAACGCATCTGCGTTCTCGACCGCACCAAAGAGCCGGGTGCTAACGGCGAACCTCTATATCTCGATGTAAAAGACGCTTTGTCAGAACTCGGACTCGGCAACATCCTCGTTGTAGGCGGTCGTTATGGTCTTGGTTCTAACGACACCACTCCGGCACAGATGCTCGCAGTATTCGAGAACCTCGCTCTGCCGCAGCCGAAGAACCACTTCACCGTGGGTATCAACGACGATGTTACCTTCACCTCACTGCCTGTAGGCGAAGAGATTGCGATGGGCGGCAAGGGCATGTTCCAAGCTAAGTTCTACGGTCTGGGTGCTGACGGTACAGTGGGTGCCAACAAAAACTCCGTGAAGATTATCGGCGACACTACCGACAAATATTGCCAGGCTTATTTCTCCTACGACTCGAAGAAATCCGGTGGTTTCACCTGCTCGCACCTGCGTTTCGGCGACGAGCCTATCCACTCCACTTACCTCGTTACCACGCCTAACTTCGTGGCTTGCCACGTTCAGGCTTACCTGCACATGTACGACGTTACACGCGGTCTGCAGAAGGGCGGCACGTTCCTGCTGAACACCATCTACGAGGGCGAAGAGTTGGTGCGTTTCCTGCCTAACAAGGTGAAGAAATACTTTGCAGACAACGACATCAAAGTTTATTATATCAACGCTACCAAGATTGCACAGGAGATTGGTCTGGGCAACCGCACCAACACCATTCTGCAATCCGCTTTCTTCCGTATCACCGGCGTTATCCCTGTTGAGAAAGCCGTTGAGGAGATGAAGCACTTCATCGTTAAGTCCTATGGCAAGAAAGGCGAGGATGTGGTTAACAAGAACTATGCAGCCGTTGACCGCGGTGGCGAATATCACAAACTCGCTATTGACAAGGCTTGGTCGCTGCTGGACGCAGCCGCTGACGTGGTTAAACCGACCGACGGCGACGAGTTCATCAATAAGGTTGTTCGTCCTATCAACGCACAAGACGGCGACTTGCTGCCTGTTTCAGCCTTCAAGGGTATCGAGGACGGCACATGGCCTGCAGGTACTGCTAAGTTTGAGAAACGCGGTGTGTCGGCTTTCGTGCCGGTATGGAACGCCGAGAACTGTATCCAATGTAACAAGTGCGCATACGTTTGTCCTCACGCTTGTATCCGTCCGTTCGTGCTCGACGAGAACGAGGTGCGGGATTTGAACGCCGCCACTATCGAGATGAAGGCTCCTGCCGCTATGAAGGGTATGCATTTCCGTATCCAAGTGGGCGTGATGGACTGCCTCGGTTGCGGCAACTGCGTGGACGTTTGTCCGGGCAACCCGAAGACCGGCAAGGCTCTCTCTATGGTGCCGCTTGAGGGTCAGGAAGCAGAAGCTCAGAACTGGAACTACTGCGCTGAGAATGTTAAATCGAAACAAGACCTCGTTGACATCAAGTCAAATGTCAAGAACTCGCAGTTCGCTACTCCGCTCTTCGAGTTCTCGGGCGCTTGCTCGGGTTGCGGTGAGACACCTTACGTCAAACTCATTGCCCAACTCTTCGGCGACCGTCAGATTGCTGCCAACGCTACCGGTTGTACGTCTATCTATTCGGGTTCAGTGCCTTCCACACCTTACACCACCAACGAGAAAGGTCATGGTCCGGCTTGGTCGAACTCACTGTTTGAGGACTTCTGCGAGTATGGTCTCGGTATGCAGATTGCTCACCGCAAAATCAAAGAGCGTCTTGTTCGCCTTATGACCGAGGCACAACAATGCGAGTGCTGCTCAGACGAGTTGAAGGCTATGTTCCAAGAGTGGATTGCCAACAAGGACAACGCAGAGGTTACAAACCGTCTGTATGAGCCTATCGTCGCTGCTTGCGAGGCCTGCGGTTGCGAAAAGTGCCAAGAGATTTTGAAGTACAAAGACCATATCGTTAAACGCTCGCAGTGGATTATCGGTGGTGACGGTGCTTCGTACGACATCGGTTACGGTGGACTCGACCACGTCATCGCTTCCGGCGAGGATGTGAATATCCTTGTGCTTGATACGGAGGTTTACTCGAACACCGGCGGTCAGGCATCGAAGGCTACTCCTATCGGTGCTATCGCTAAGTTTGCTGCCGCAGGTAAGCGCGTCCGCAAGAAAGACCTCGGTATGATTGCTACCACTTACGGTTATGTCTATGTGGCTCAGATTGCTATGGGTGCCGACCAAGCACAGACGCTGAAAGCTATCCGCGAGGCAGAGGCTTATCCAGGACCATCACTTATCATCGCATACGCTCCGTGTATCAACCACGGTCTGAAAGCCGGTATGGGCAAGAGCCAAGCTGAGGAAGCCAAGGCTGTTGAGTGCGGTTACTGGCACTTGTGGCGTTACAACCCACAGCTTGAGTCAGAAGGCAAGAATCCGTTTGCGCTTGACTCGAAAGAGCCGCAATGGGAGAAGTTCGCCGACTACCTGAAGGGTGAGGTTCGTTTCGCATCAGTGATGAAGCAGTTCCCTGCTGAAGCCGCCGACCTCTTCAAGGCCGCCGAAGACAACGCCAAATGGCGCTACCGCAGCTACCAGAGGATGCTCTCGACTGACTGGGGGAAAGAGGAATAACCCCGTTCTTAAGCATTATAATGAGTAGCGCATTCGTGAGAGTGCGCTACTCTGTATAAAAAACACAAAGGACTTGCTTATTTGCCGAAAAATGAGTACCTTTGCGGCATAATTTGTACACAGATGATAAGGAATTTGCTTTTTATAATGTTAGGTGGGGCTGTCGGTAGCGCGTTGCGTTACATTACAGGTATTGCCTGTCAGTCTGTCCGTTGGCTCAATATGCCGTGGGGAACGGTTGTTGTCAATATTACAGGCTGTTTTCTGTTGGGTATGTTGCTTGGATTGGGCGAGAGATATACCTCTATTCAGAAAGATATCTATCTGATGCTCACGGTAGGGTTGTGTGGCAGTTTCACAACCTTTTCCACATTTGCCGCTGACATATTCCGCCTGAATGAAACAGGACACTTTTGGCTTGCACTGGGTTATTTAACATTGAGTGTTGTCTGCGGCTTTCTGTTGTTTGTATTTGGTCATTATTTGATTGTAAAATAGATATATAATAACAATTTCGCTTACTGAATATACAGAATAGCGTATTCTTCACAAAGTGCGCTACTTTGTTGTTTTTCGCTCATAAAACAATACGTCAAAGACCGCATCGCTTTTGCGTTAGTGGAATCTCTTATAAAGTCCAAGCGCGAACTTTATAATGAGAAATAGCAGCAACAGAGCTGTGAGGGCGGCGCAGTATTTGTAAAACTTGGGGACATAGCGGACTTCCTTTGTTTCTACTTTTATGTTTTCTACTTGGATGGTGTCAGTCCGGGTTATTTCCTTTTCTCGCCATCTTGTGTGCCACTTTTCAAGATAAACCGTGTCGGCTCTGATTCGGACAAATATACTGTCGTGGAGATAGATGCTGTCGCGCTGTAGTTGGGCGGTGGCATGGTTGGTGGTGCTGTTTGCTGTTGTTTGGACGGACTTACAGGCTGTCAAGAGCACTGCGCTCAATAGGATAACGGTCAATGTCAGTGATGTTGATATAGATTTCTTCATGTTGCTTTTGGGCTTTGATGAGTTGCTGGGTCAGGGATTCTTCGGTGCGGCGAGAACTATACAAGCAGGGTGTGCCAGTGGTGGCGGAATTAGCCGCCACAGCACGACCATCTTGCAAAAAATCGTATCGCTCCGCTCTTTCCCCGACAAGGATACAGCCGGAGGTGTGGTCGCGGTTGTTGCCTGCGTGGATTCTTATACCCTCAAAGCCCGGAACATAATACAAGAGCGGGAGTAATCTGCCGAACTTGGGTGAACGGGTGACTTGGATTTTGTACCAGCCTTCGGGGATGGCTCCTTTGGGGTGTTGGGCGTTAGGGACGGTTGGCGGCTCTAATGTGTCGCAAAAGGGCTTGCCGTCTATCAAAAGTTTGCCGAGGGTTTCGGCGGGGGTGAAGGTGTCACGAATCAATGTAATTAACATAGCTTTACTTGTTTTTATATTTATAATCAATTCCGATAAGAGAGCCGGAGAAGGTGAGAATCTCGCCGAAGGCGGCTAATACCGAGGCATCAATCATGCCCAATGGCGGAACGAAGAAGGCGGTCAGTATCAGTATGGCTCCAAACGAAGCCATACTGATTGCCAATAGTAATTGTGCGTGCTTTCTCATAACGTCTTATACACTTGGGCGAAGATGTAGCCGCGCAGGGTGCTGTAGGTACGGTTACCACTGCGGATGAGATTACGCCATGCTTGACGATATGGGTCAAGTTGGTTGATGTCCATCATGATAGCATTGGACTGTTGGGCGGCTTGGCTGAACTTCTGCTTGGTTGATTGTTGGGCTGCTGTCGGTGCGCCGGTGGGCGTGGTATAGACCGTGGTGTAACGGCGGTCGGTGGTCTGACGATAGCAGTAGGTGGTGCGGTGACTCTTGGATATTTTGCCGGATAGGTAGTCTATCGGGTCGAGATAATGAACTTTTGCCATAATACTTAATTTTTGTGCTACCCACTTGCCGCTAACGTGACAAGCAGGTAACAAGGTTAAACATTAGGGTTGTGTGGTTTCTTGTTCGTACAACTTATGGAAGATGAACGAAGTGAGGGTCTTGTACTTGCGTTGGGCTTTCCATTGGGCTTTGTAGTCTGCCCTTTGAGTGGCATCTGCGAGGGCTGCCTTGACCTTTGCAGCAACGGTGGTGAAGAGGTCTTGCGCCTGCTTTTGTGCAGCAGATGGCGGCTCGTTGGTGGTCGGGTGCTTGAGACGGACACCGAAAATAGCATTGTCGAACTTGCGAATTTTGAAGTAGATTTGGTCGGATTTGGCGTACTTGCCACGCTCTGCGTCGTGGGGTGTACTCATTATAATTTGTGCCATAGGGTCATTCCCGATAACATTTTTGTATTCCCCATATCGGGTTGGGCTTTAAGTTAGATAATAATTTATTTATGGTCTAACTTTGCTATGTACACTCGCAGAGGTTCGACCGAGCGAAATAATCGGGTTTGGAATCTTCCATACAAAAGAAGCACTCGAAACCGTGATTGATTTCGAGTGCAAAAGTATAGCAAAAATCTTCGAAATAAGAAAATTCAACTACATATCAAATGAAAGTAAAATAAAAATCAAACAGACGAGAGATTTCTTCTTGTAGAAATTAAACAGAATCAAAAATAGGTAGCAAAATTAGTATAGGTGTAATCCCGCATTGTCGGGAAATGTGAGCGCAAGGTTTCAAAGATTTTCTTTTTCTTGTCGCCATGAAAATCAAGGAGACCTGATTTCTGATACCTTTTCAAGAAAGCGGCTAATGAGGGTGCATCCTGTTCACAAGCCTTGCGGAGCATGGATTCAAACTCCATCGGCGTATATAAATCATACCGCGCTAATGCCTGTCTGTCAATATATTCGCAATACTCTTCAATAGGTTCGTAATCAACATCAACGACTTGTTGATTGCTGTTTGTGCGTTGTTTAACATAGTCGGCAATGGTGTTGTCGTTTGCCGACAGAAATACATTCTGCGTTTCCACATGTTGCTCGGCAATGTAGTCACCGGCTATATTGAAAGTTCTGTTCATGTTCCGAATAATTGTAATTGCGGTTGATTAAAGTTCTGTATTGATTTTTTGTTTTGTCTGTGATTATCGAAGCGGACATAAATCTTCTTAACATGATTATTCTCTATGTATGGTCCTGCGATATTATTGACAACAGTCTGTTTTTCAAGGTCCGCGACACGCTGTTTCAATTGTCTTATTTCCTCGTCTTTGGCTTCTATTATGGCTTTTAGTTTGTTATTTTCTTCGTGCTCATTGCATAGTGCATCGCGTAACTGCTTTTTGTCTTCAAGCAGTACGCTAAATTCTGACAGATGGGCAGCCGTCAAGCTGTCCATCTGTGAGGAATGATTCAGCAATATGTCAATGTCAGAATGCATTGCGAGTATATGTGAAACCGATTAATCAGCAGTTGTCACTTGGCTTTTTCGGATTAGCACGCATCGTCATCTTGTAGCACTCACCGCCGAGTACGCTGTCACCTTCTTGAAAGCGCGAGAGGTCGAACATTACGGTGGATTTTGTATATCGGATGCCAAGGCGGTCGAATAGTTGTTTGGTATTTAGATACAGATAACTACCGGATTTAAGAACAGCAAAAGCACTTTCATCAATGGTGCGTAATACCGCCATATAAAGTACTTGCGAATCATCGCTGTCAGGAGCAATGAGTATGCTGCAATCAGTAGTGAGTTGTAACTGGCTGATGGTATCGGCAGTAAAACCGAGTTTGCCTGTTGCTTGGATTGTGGCTTTGAGTTTCTTTGTAAACTCTTTGGCGTTAAAAATTTGTCCTATCATAAATTTTTGAAATGTGAAATGATTATTTTTATTATTTTCGGGCGCAAAGGTACAAAATATTTTTGTTGTTTGATAGACCATTACTTTTATTATCATTGTTTAGACGCTCATTTCTGATTTTATC
>CAMHKW010000012.1 GCA_946185835.1 uncultured Bacteroidales bacterium | reverse complement strand
CTCGTCTCTACGTGTCGTGGGTGACGAGGGGGTTGTTCTTCGAGATGACGAGATGACGAGATGTCGTGATCTCGAGATGTCGAGGGGGTTGTTTTCGAGATGTCAAGATGTCGTGATTTCGAGATGTCGAGGGGTGTTTTTCGAGATGTCGAGATGTCGTGATCTCGAGATATCGAAGGGGGTGTCTTTTCGAGGGGTGGTTTTCGAGATGTCGAGATGTCGGGATTTCGAGATGTCGAAGGGGTTGTTTTCGAGATTTCGGGAGGGCGAGATGACGGGAGGGCGAGTTTACGAAAATTATTCAATAATACTGCAATCAGATGAAACACCGAGTAATGAAGGCAGTAGGTATTACCTTTGCTGTCGTTGTGGGATTGATAATATTGGCATGGTTTACAGCCGATATATGGCTTACGCGTTCTGCCAATCGGCAGTTGCGGGCTCATCTGAGTCAGCTTGAGGGATGTAAGGTCGACTATGCAGACCTTGACATCCGGATTCCGAGTCGTACGGTGGTGGTGAAGCAGGTGCTGTTCTCGTCGCTGAAAACAGATAGTGCCGGTGTCGATAGTGCCGGCATCAGACTTAGTGTCGACCGTCTTACTCTCAAGGGGTTAGCTATCAAACGCCTGATAAAAAAGGGCGAGTTGGTAGTGCATAATCTCACCATCAGTCATCCTGTTGCTTTCATCCGTTTGGCAGATGCCATGCAAGTCGGCAAGGTCGCGGAACACAAAGTAGAAACCGGCACTTCTTCTCCGGACGGCACTTCTAATTTGGACGGCACCTCTGCTCCGGACGGCACTTCTAATTCGGACGGTGCCTCTAATTCGGTTAGTATCGTTGGGAAGTCGGCAGTTGCCGGATATATCAAGACGTTACAGGTACGCCGTGTCAGTCTCGACAACGGCAGTTTTACACTCAGTAAAGCCGGCAGTCGTTTCTCACTCTCGTTCGACAGCACACAGCTTGGTTTGCGAGACGTAGGTTATGCTCTTGACCACGACTCGTTGTTTTATAACGACTCGACCTATCACTTAGCCCTCCGTCGCCTGCGTTACAGTTCGGCTGATGGCACCTATGCTGCTTCTCTTGAGAGGCTGACGACCGACAATGCCGAGGAGCTGTTGCTCAGCGGACTGCGAGGGTATAGCACTGTTCGCAAGACCGAATATGCCGACCTGAAGGGTAAGCAGCCGGTGACGTGGTCGGACGTAAGGCTGCAAGAGCTTAGCACCACCTCCGTCAACTTGTTTCGTCAGTTTAAGGAGCGTCGGATAGAGATAGAGAGAGTGAGCATAGCCGGCGAGAGTGCACATCTATATCGCGACGAACGCTATCCGGCACGTCAGCCTTACGGCATGCCTCTCGATGGTTTGCTTGACATGTCGGTGCCGCTGCACGTGGGGCAGCTGACGCTGACGATGCCGGTCTTCGACGTGGAGCTTTCGACAACGGACCTAAGCAACGTAGGCGCCTTGCAGATGCAGGGGATGAGGGTCGACATCAGCAATCTGACCAACAGACACGGAGCCTCTGTCGGACTGAAAGGCAGTGCTAAGTTCTCGCAGGGCGGAGCCGCCTCTTTCGCTCTCGACATGAGAGTGAATCGGGCAGCTGACTTCAGTTTCGCTGCCGACATCACCGGTCTGAAAGGTTCTACGTTCAATGACTTTTTGCATCCTCTGTTCGGACTCGAAGTAGAGGCTGACCTCAAGAAGATACAGACACGCTATAGTGGCGACAGACGTAAGGTGCATGGCAAATTCTGCATGGCATATAATGGTCTGAAAGTGCATGTGTTCAAAGAAGATGCACCCTACGTGATGATAGCGCGTAATGCCGGTGTCATCAACTTCATAGCACCAAAGATCGTGCCTTCGTCTAATCCGCGACATCCGGGGACAGAGCCGGCGGCATACGAGGTGGACGCCGAACGCGACGCGATGAAAGACTTCCCGGTATATCTGTTCGGTCCCATCATCGACGGAGTGACGCAGACGCTGTTGCCCGGCTTTGTGGTTAAACTGATGAAAAACTCAAAAAACAATAAACAATGACACAACACCAACAAGAACACTATCACCAGCATCAAGAACACCATCACGAACATCATCATCACCACCATCATCATGAAGTCGATTCGGTCAATGCCATTTTCATCTTTGGCGTTGTTTTGAACCTCGCTTTCGTGTTAGTAGAGGTGGGCGTGGGTGTATGGCAGGACTCGTTGTCGTTGCTCAGCGATGCCGGTCATAACCTCAGCGACGTGCTTAGTCTGCTGTTGGTTCTGATCTCTTTCCGTCTCTCGGCGCGTCATGCCAATGCCACTTATACCTATGGTTACAAGCGCAGCACCATCTTAGTGTCGCTATTCAACGCTCTGCTACTGTTGGTGGCAGTTGGTGCTATTGTGGTTGAGAGTATTCATAAGTTCCGTCAACCCGCCCCTGTCGACGGCGTTGCCATCTCGTGGACCGCCGGTGCCGGCATCGTCGTCAATGGTCTGACCGCCTTGTTGCTGATGCGCGGTCAGCAGCACGACCTCAACGTGCGTGGTGCTTTCCTTCACATGGTGGCAGACACGTTGGTGTCGGTGGGCGTGGTGGCATCGGGTATCGTCATAGCCCTGACCGGCTGGTATGTGGTCGACCCTATCGTCAGCCTTGTCATCGCCGCCGTGATATTAGTGTCGACATGGCACCTGCTTGCTGACAGTCTGCGTCTTGCCCTCGACGGCGTGCCCGAAGACGTTGACATGGACGAGGTACACCAAGTCCTTGCGTCGGCTGACGGGGTGATAGGGGTGCACCACGTGCACGTATGGCCGCTGAGTACTACGCAGAATGCCCTTACAGCACATGTCGTGGTCGATGATATCACGCAGTCTGACAGGATACGGATAACGATAAAACAGCAGCTCGCCGACCACCATATCTCGCATGCTACCATCGAGATAGAGTCGAGCGAGGCACATTGCCCGGATGCGGAAGACCACGAACATAACTGTTGCTGACCGCTTGCGCTATTTGTCGGTGAGTACTCATCGTTTTATAGCGGTACTGTTTGTAGTAGGCTTGTTTGGTGCAAGTCTGTTGCTTTGTTCGTGTCACTCAGGTGCTACTCACAGTAAGGTTGCTCCCGTCAGCCTGACTTATCGCTTGGTGGGCAACGACATCTCACGCGGGGTGATGGAGGCTGAGTTCGTCGTCATCAACACCTCTGCCGACACTTTGTTTGCTGACTGGCTTATAGGCTACAACCACATGTCGGTGGCACCACTTGCTGCCGATAGTTCACCATTGTCGGTGGTTCAGATACAAGCCTCGTATCATCAGCTTCGTCCGACCGACAGCTACAAGCCATTGGCTCCTCGCGACAGTATGGTGGTGCGACAACGCTATCGTGGGGCACAACAGCGAGTGTCGATGTCGCCGTGCCGACCGTTCTTCGTTCGTCGCGGACAGCTTGTGGGTGACATCTCATATAAGGTGTTGACGTCAGCCGATGGCAGCGAATACCGCCGCAAGGTGCCGCAGTTCCCATACGCCGATGGCGAGTGGATGTACACCTATAACCGGCGTCTGACAGCCTCGGCACCCTCTGATTCCGCTATCCTTCCCCTCATTCCCTCGCCTAAGAGCGTCGAGTATGTCGGCACCGACAAGGTCGATGTCCGAGCTTTGCCCGTACGGTATTCCGACGACAGCTCGCTGTCGGCTGAGCATTACTCGTTGCGTATTGGAGCCGATGGTGTGACGATAGTGTCGGGCGACGCTGCCGGGCGTTACTATGCCGAGCAGACGTTGCGCATGCTTCGAGAGTCGTGCGACAGCCTTAGATGTTGTGTCGTCGACGATGGTCCGGACTTCTCGCACCGTGGTCTTATGCTTGACCTCGCGCGTAACTTCCTTGGCAAAGGCGAGATAGAACGTGTCATCGACGTGATGGCGATGTATAAGCTCAACGTGCTGCACCTGCATCTCACCGATGACGAAGGCTGGCGTCTTGAGATACCGGGGCTTGAAGAGCTGACGACGGTGGGTTCGCGTCGTGGTTATACTGTCGACGAGCACGACTGCCTCTTTCCGATGTATTCGGGTGGTGGCGATCCGGATGACGTTTCCAACAGCGGCAACGGCTATCTCACGCGCGGTGAGTTCGTCGAGTTGCTCAGATATGCCGCGACGAGACATATAAGGGTGATACCCGAGGTCGACATGCCAGGGCACTCGCGTGCTGCCATCAAAGCCATGAACGCCCGATATGCCAAGTATATAGAAACCGACTCGGTGAAGGCTAACGAGTACCTGTTGTGTGACTTCGCTGACACCTCGCGTTACCTGTCGGCTCAGCATTATTCCGACAACGTGATGTGCATAGCCTTACCCTCGTGCTATAGCTTCGCTCGTAAGGTGATAAGCGAGATAGTAGCTATGTATGCCGATGCCGGTGCTCCGCTCTCTATCTTCCATGTGGGCGGCGACGAGGTGCCCCGCGGGGCATGGTTAGGGTCGCCTAAGGTGGCTGAGTATATGCAGGGCAAGAGGCAGTTGGAGAAGGCGGCTCAGATGCCGAACGCACTCAGTCAGTTGAATAGCGATGGCGTTCCTGCTGTCGACGTAGCTAACCTGAAAGACGACTTCCTTGAGGCGCTGATGGCAATACTCGATACCTACGGCTTGCAGATAGCGGGATGGGAGGAGATAGCATATCGTGCGGGGCACCCTAATCCTCGTTTTGCGAACCGTAATGCTCTTACATACTGTTGGAACAGCGTGCCCGAATGGCGTGGTGACGAGAAACCGTATACACTTGCCAATGCCGGTTATCCGGTGATGATATGCTGTGTGACGAACCTGTATTTAGACATGTGCTATGTCAACCACGAGCAGGAGCAGGGTTTGAACTGGGGAGGATATGTCGACGAGTACCAGCCGCTGTTGTTGCGTCCGCACGACCTGTACCGCTCTGTCGAGCATACTATGCAAGGGCAGCCGCGCGACCTATGTAGCTACCGCGAGCACAAGCAGGTGAGGCTTAATCCCGAGGCGGCACCTCTCATCTGCGGGGTGCAGGCACAGCTGTGGTCGGAGACGTTACGTAGTGCTGACGACCTCGAACGCTATCTGTTTCCCAAGCTCTTAGGTGTGGCTGAGCGTGCATGGCATGCCGATGCCGACTTCGACAAACGCGAAGAAGACCTATGTCGGTACAACAAGCAGATATGGGAATATGAGATGCCGCGTCTTAGTCGGCTCGGACTGCATTTTCATCTCTCGCAGCCCGGCATTCATGTTGCAGCCGACACGGTGACGATGAACGTGGCAGCCGAAGGGGCTGTGATACGCTACACCTTAGACGGCAGCGAGCCTGACGAACAGTCGTTGCTCTACAGCACCCCTTTCGCGTTGCCTGCCGACTGCCGACTTATCAATGCTCGTGCTTTCCTCTTGGGCGAGCAGAGCAACATCACACACTGTTCAGTGTTGTGAAATAACATCCCTTACTACGAGTGAAGCAAGAGTGAAGCCGAAGATAGCGGTGATATGAGCTACGGTGCCATTGACTTGCGACTTTTGGGGCAGCATGCTGCTCTCACTGCTTTCGTTGCTTTCGCTCTCGTTTTTGCTCTCGTTGCTGTCGTCAGAGCTGTCGTTGGCACCTAAATTAGGTAGCAGCTCGTCGCTATATACACATTGGAAGCGTCGCTGAGGATAAGCCCCCATTCGCTTGAACCGACGCCGCAGAGCCGCGGCTAATCGGCAACCTCTTACCTTCCAGAACTCGGTCACTCCGATACGCGAGGGGTCGAGTTTGAGAGCCGCACCCATCGACGAGAACAGAGCGACGCCGAGCGACGTGGCATGTAGTATGAGGTCGGCCTTGTGTTGCAGGCTGTCGATGGCGTCGATGACGTAGTCGTAGGTCTCGAGTCTGAAAGCGTCGGCGGTGTCGGCGGTGTAGATCTGCCTGAGTGCCACGATGTCGGCTTGGGGGTTGATGTCGAGCAGTCGGCGACGTAACACCTCGACCTTAGCTTCGCCTACGGTGGAGGTGGTGGCAGGGAGCTGACGGTTGATATTAGTCAGGTTGACGGTGTCGCAGTCGACGATGGTGAGGTGCGTGATGCCGGTACGCACGAGACTCTCGGCGCACCAGCTGCCCACGCCACCGACGCCGAATAAGATGACGCGGCAACGCATAAGACGCTCCATGGCTTCGCTGCCGAGTAGCAGCTGAGTACGGCTAAAGATAGGGTTGGACATATTACTATGTGTGGTGTTAGTATCCTTATATCTCTTCTGAGTCGAGGATGATGGTTACCGGACCGTCGTTGACGAGGCTCACTTGCATGTCGGCTCCGAAGCGTCCGGTCTCGACATGTAAGCCGTAGTCGCGAAGCAGCTCGTTGAAAAGCTCGTATAGCGGCTCGGCATGCTCAGCCCGCGCTGCCTCGATGAAAGAGGGGCGGTGACCATGACGGCAGTCGGCATAGAGGGTGAACTGCGAGATGCTGAGCACTGCGGCACCGGCGACATCGCGGAGGGCGACATTCATCTTACCCGCAGCGTCGCTCAGGATACGTATCTGAGCTACCTTGGCTGCCATCCGACGAACCTGCTGTTCGCCATCGGAGTGGGTGATACCTACCAACAGCACAAAGCCTTGGGAGATGCTTCCGACCTGCTCGCCGGCAATGCTAACCGATGCTGAGAGTACACGCTGAATGACAATACGCATAATGATAAATGACGTTAGTAACTGATATACGTGATTTTTCTTTCGTTCTGTTCCGGTCGCGAGCAGGGGTGCTCGCGCTCCTGTGCGCTCCTTTTGGTCGCGAGCAGGGGTGCTCGCGTTCCTGAAGTGCACCCTGAAGTTTCTTCTGTTTCTTTCAATCGCGAGCAGGGGTGCTCGCGTTTCTGAAGTGCACTGCAAAGGTAATAATAATTATCCGAAACGCAATACTGTTTTTCTGCTGTTTGGTCGTTTCGAAAAAAAATAGTACTTTTGCCGCATGTTATACCCAAGGGTGCCGATAAGCGTACCTGTTAAAACTCTCTACCATGAAAAAAATGTCACTCTCTGTGCTTGCTCTCTTTCTGTTGGTAAGTACGTTCTCTCTCTCAGCACAAAACAAATACGTAGGTGGCGACATCTCGATGATACCGTCGTACGAAGCCAGTAGTGCTGTTTATATCGATGCCAACGGTAAGCGTATCAACGACCTTGTAAGTTTCTTTGCCGGTGATGCGGGGTTTAACATCGCCCGTCTTCGTCTGTTTGTTGAGGTGCAGAAGGGTGTGGGAGTGGTGCAGACGCTCGACTATGTGTTGCCTCTTGCTAAGCGAGTGAAAGATGCGGGGATGAAGCTCATGCTCGACTTCCACTATAGCGATACGTGGGCTGACCCCTCTAACCAGTGGATTCCGGCATCGTGGGCTACGCTCACAGAGCAGCAGCTGCTCGACACGGTGTATACCTATACTAAATACGTACTTGAGCAGCTGGTGGCAAATGGCGCTACCCCCGACTATATCCAGACAGGCAACGAGATCTCGTACGGCATGCTATGGGGCACCGAAGGTAAAAAGACGTACTACTGCCATTACGACAAAGATGCCAACTGGGACCGTTTCCGTGCGCTGCTTACCAATGCCGGTAAGGCTTGTCGCGAGGTATGCCCCGAGGCGAAGATCATCATCCATACCGAGCGTACCAACAACACCACGGGAACAGTAAAGATATACAACCGTCTGTCGACTATTGATTACGATATCATCGGACTGAGCTACTATCCGGAGTGGCACAATAATATAGCGACGCTGAAAAGGACTCTCGAGTCGTTGGCTACCTCGTTTCCAGAGAAAGAGCTGATGATAGTGGAGACGGGCTATTTTAACAACTGGTATAACAAGAATGCCACGTACGACTTCCAGACCGTATGGCCGGCTTCGCCTGCCGGTCAGAAGGCTTTCCTCGACGAGTTGGTGGAGCTTATCAAAAGTCAACAGAAGGTAACGGGGTTGCTGTATTGGTTCCCCGAAGAAAACCCGTATAACAATCATGTGTATGAACCCTGGTATAACCACGGACTGTTCAACCCCAATAACGGTCGTGTGTCGGAGGCTATGTTCTCGCTAAAGAACCTGTTGCCCGAAGAACCTGACCCGTCGGGTGTCGACAATATGTCAGACCAAGCCGCTACGCTCGACAAGAATGCACCGGTCTTTACTATCGACGGCAGGCTGTTGCCCTCGGCACGTAACTTGCCACAGGGTATCTATCTGCAAAACGGCAAGAAGATAGCAGTGTTCTAAACCACAGAGGCGATAATGAACAGCAAGAGGGCGTGTCTGCATTTTGACACACCCTCTTGTTTTTTCTCGGGATGACGAGATGTCGAGATGACGAGGGGTTGGGATGTCGAGATGACGGGATGTCGAGATGACGAGATGATGCAAAGGCGGCAATACCATTGCCGCAATCAAGACAATGTTTCATTTGCTACAATGTCCGGTGTACCCTGATGTCGAGATGTCGAGATGACGAGATGTCGAGATGGCGAGATGTCGAGATGACGAGATGGCGAGGGGGTTGACATGAGACGAGTCGCAGCCTCGTCTCTACGTGTCGTGGGTGACGAGGGGGTTGTTCTTCGAGATGACGAGATGTCGAGATGACGAGATTTCGGGATGGCGAGATGTCGAGATTTTGAGATGGCGGGATGATGCCGCCGGTTTTCAACCGGCGGCTGACATCCCGTGATTATGAGTAAGGTCATCTTTTGCCATCTTTGGCAGATTCTCTTTGGCAGATTCTCTTTGGCAGATTCTCTTTGGCAGATTATCTTTTGAAGTATTCGTCGAGCAGTCGGTTGGCTGCCACGAATGACGATAGTTCGTTGCTGAGCACTCGTTGTTCGGCGAGGGCTATCTCGGCTTCGCGTTGCGGGTCGTGGTAGAAATGTTGCAGCAGGGCTGAGTTGATGGTCTCGTACATCCAGTACTTGGCTTGCTGAGTGCGTTTGCGGTCGAAATAGCCGTTGCGTTTGGTGAAGGTGATATAGTCTTCCACCATCTTCCATACGTCCATCACGCCTGTATCTTCCACCGACGAGCATGTCCTCACGTCGGGTTTCCATCCCGACTCGGTGGGCGGGAACAATGCCAGAGCGTTCTTAAACTGTGTTCGTGCCACCTGTGCTTTCTCTACGTTCTGTCCGTCGCATTTGTTGATAGCGATGCCGTCAGCCATCTCCATGATACCACGCTTGATGCCTTGCAGCTCGTCGCCGGTGCCGGTGACTTGGAGCAGCAGGAAGAAGTCGACCATCGAATGTGCCGCTGTCTCGCTTTGTCCGACGCCTACCGTCTCTACGAAGATGGTGTTGTATCCTGCCGCCTCGCATAGCACTATCGTCTCTCGTGTCTTACGCGCTACGCCGCCGAGTGATCCTGCCGATGGTGAAGGGCGGATAAAAGCGTTCTTAGCTGTCGACAGCTCTGTCATGCGTGTTTTGTCGCCAAGGATGCTGCCTCGTGTACGTTCCGAGCTGGGGTCGATGGCGAGTACGGCTAACCGCTTGCCACTGCCGGCAAGCATGGTGCCTAAACTCTCGATGAACGTCGACTTGCCGGCTCCGGGTACGCCGGTGATGCCTAAACGAACCGACTTGCCCGAATAGGGCAGACAGCGTTCGATGACCTGTTGGGCTATCTGTTGGTCGGAGGCGAGGTTGCTCTCTACCAGCGTCACTGCCCTGCCAAGTATAGAGATATCGCCGCGTAGGATGCCGTCGACATAGTCATCGACGCTCAGCGTCTGACGCCGACGCCGAAAAGTAGAGTAGGGATTGACAGAAGGGGGAGAGACGACTCCCTCGTTGACCGTCAGACCTTTGTATTCTTCTGAGTTCTCAGGATGTTGCATAAGATTTGACAATTTGTTTGCAATGAGGAAACTATGGTTGTTAAATAAACACTCGGGATTCCGTGGACCCGGAATCCCGAGGATGGTTATTACTGTGCTGTTTATCGTTTTACTCCACTGTCCATGTCACCGACACGAAGATACGCGGGTTCTTTGGGTCGTTGGTGATGATGGTGACGGGTCGAGTATAGGTGCCTGCTGCGTTGTTGGCGTTGTTGATTTCGAGTTTGATGTCGGCCGTCTTACCGCTCTTTACGCTTGTCTTTCCGGCTGCGGCTTTGATGTCGGTTGTGGATTGGATACGGCGTATCTGCAGAGGCTGTACACCTGCATTCTTGATGTGCAGCTTGTGTGTGAGTTTGCTACCGGCTTTCACGGTGCCGAGGTTGACCTTCACTTGGCTTCCCATGCCGTCGTTGACCACTGCGATAGGTGCTACCTGCAGGTCTTCGGCGCTCAGTCGGGTGAAGTCTTCAGCTACGTCGGCTTTGAGTGTGATTTTGAATTCGTCGGTGAGTTTCTTCTCGCCGTTGACGATGAAATACAAGTTGTAGGTCTGTTCTCCCCATACCGGGCATAATGAAGCTGCGTAGTTGATGTTCAGTGTTCCCACTTCGTTGGGTTTGAGGGTAGTGAGCGAGAGCTGAGTGGTGAGGAAGTCGTAGTTGTCGGCACCGGCTATTCCGACGGTGATGTCGTGGTCGGTGAGGTTGGTGTAGTCGAGCGTAGCGTTTTTGCTTGCCTCTTTGTATATGGTGCCGAACTCGATGCTGCTGCTTTTCAGGCTCAAGTCGCCCATCTTAACGTTATAGCGTATGGTGGGTTTAGCTTGCTTGGGTATTACCTCGCCGCGTATGGTGATTTTGGTGGTTGCAGGTTCGGCGTTGCTCGTGATGGTGATGGTCTTTTGGAAGTTACCAGGGCGGCCGTTAGGGTTGTAGGTCACGGTGATGTTACCGGTCTGACCGGCTTCGATAGGCTCACGTGTCCATTTGGGTGTGGTGCAGCCGCATGAGGCGCGCACGTTGCTCAATACCAAAGGCTCCATGCCTTCGTTTTTAAACTCGAAGATATACGACACTCTGCCGTCTTCTTCATGAATCTTACCAAAGTTGTGATCCGTCTCCTTGAACGTAATCACCGGCTTCTGAGCCATCAGTGCTGCACTGACAAGTAGCAGTGCACAAACAATTAAATTCTTTTTCATTGTCTTATGTTTGTTTTATGTTATGTATTTTTTTTCTTGCCGCCAATTGCACATTGGCGTACCGTCTTCCGAGTGCTCTACAAATATCGTACCATTATGTGCTTTGAGGTGTGTTTAGCAGTGTCAGGCGGACATTATTTCTCGCCTCGGGATTCTATTCTTCGGGCGTAGTTTATTTCCGGTATCTCGCTTATCTCGCTGCAGATCTTGCGTACCTCGTCGGAGTCGTAGACATCGAGTTTGAGTCGTCCTTCGAAAAGTCCGTCGTTAGCTTTTATCTGCATATATTGCAAGTTGCATTTGTAGTGTGTGCTTATTATCTCGAGCGCTTTGATGATGACACCTGTCCGGTCGATGCCTTGCAGTGCTATTGTCTCGACGAACGTCTGTGTCCGGCTGTTGTCCCATTCGGCGGGGCATAGCCGTTTGCCGTAGCTGGACTTGATACGTTCGGCATCGGGGCAGTTGCTTTTATGCACCACAAACATATTCTTGTCGTTGAGGTAGGCGAACACCTCGTCGCCCGGGATGGGGTGGCAGCAGTTGGCGAGTGTGTATTCTTTGTTTCTGCCGTAGTCGGTCAGTACGAGTAGCTTGGGTATTTGTGGTTTGCTTGCAGGCGCCTCTTCTTTGCGTTGTCGTTGTTTTTTTGATTTGAGCAGTTCTTCGAGCGGTTCGAGCGAGAGTACGCCTTTGCCTATCTGCAGCATCAGGTGTGCGGGTTGTTTGAAGTCGTAGTAGTGCAGCAGTCGGTGCAGTGCGATGTCGTGCATCTCGCTTTTGCCTAACCGGTTGAGCTCATCGTTGAATTTCTTCTCGCCCTGAGCTATCAGTTCCCGGTCGCCCCGGCGGAAGTAGTCGTTGAGTCGCGACTTGGCTTTGGCGGTGTTGGTCCATTGCAGCCATTCGCGCTGAGGGTGCTGGTTTTCTGCCGTGATGATTTCGACCTGGTCGCCGCTCTTAATCTTATAGCTTAGTGGCTGTAGGGCATGGTTGACTTTAGCTCCGACGCAGTGTTCGCCGAGCTCAGTATGAAGTTGATAAGCAAAATCGAGTACGGTAGCTCCTTGAGGAAGGATATTGAAGTCACCACGCGGGGTGAATACGAAGATCTCTGACGAGAAGAGGTTGAGTTTGAATTCAGAGAGGAAGTCGGCGGTGTTTTGGCTATGCTGTTTGATAAGGTCTCGGATTTGGTCTATCCAGCGGTCGAGTTCGGAGTTGGTGTCGTTTCCCATCTTATATTTCCAGTGTGCAGCTAAGCCTCGTTCGGCAATGTCGTGCATTCTGGTTGTTCGGATTTGCACTTCCACCCATTCGCCTTCTGGTCCCATCACGGTCACGTGTAAGGCTTCGTAACCATTGGCTTTCGGTGTAGAGATCCAGTCGCGGATGCGTTCTGGGTGTGGCTTATAGATCTCGGTCACGGCGGAGTAGATGTTCCAGCACTGTTCTTTCTCGCTGCGGTCGGTATTAGGTTTGAAGACTATTCTGACAGCCAGCAGGTCGTAGACCTCGTCGAAGCTGACGTTTTTGTCTTGCATCTTCTTCCAGATGGAGTATGGTGTCTTGATGCGCGCTTGCATCTCGAAGTCGTATCCCATGCTTTGCAATGCGAAGCGTATGGGTTTGGCAAAGAGTTCGAAATGCTCCATCTGTACTGTCTGCTTGTTCTCTAATCGTCGGCAGATGTCTTCGTATTGTGCGGGGTGGTTGTATTTGAAACTCAGGTTCTCGAGCTCTTGCTTGATGGGAAACAGTCCGAGTCGGTAGGCAAGCGGAGCATAGATATATTGTGTCTCGCCGGCTATCTTGAGTTGCTTCTCTTTGGGTTGGAACTCAAGAGTTCGCATGTTATGCAGTCGGTCGGCTATCTTAACCAGAACCACTCGGGCGTCGGTAGCCATGGTGGCGAACAGCTTTCGGAAGTTCTCTGCCTGTGTGCTGGCTTCTTTGCTTAGCAGGTTGCTCGAGATCTTGGTTAGTCCGTCGACGATGACGGCTATCTGTTCGCCGAACTCCTGCTGTATCTGTTCGATGGTGGTGTCGGTGTCTTCCACCACGTCGTGGAGTAAGGCGGCGCATATACATGTCGAGCCCAGCCCTATCTCGCTCACCACTATCTTGGCAACAGCCAAGGGGTGCATGATATAAGGCTCGCCGCTTCGGCGTCGCACACCGGCATGAGCATTCTTGGCGAACTCAAAAGCCCGCGTTATCAGGTCTACTTTCTGATGATGTCGAGTGGCAGTATACGACTTAAGCAAGTCGGCAAACGCTTGCTCTATTGCCAGCTCTTCTTGTTTGGTGATTTCAGTTTTCATAGTAGTTAATGTGTTGGTTAGTATTTAATTGCAATGATTCACATCATTATGCTCACGTGCCGGGAGCATGCCCGAAACCATGTTCGATGGTTTGCAGACTATGCCGATGCACAAAACAGGCGCGCAAAATTATAATTTTTTTCCCGATTTTCAAATACTTCGGCTCGAAAAAAGTCCTATTTTTTTCAAAAACAGCCTTCGCTATTTGAAGTATCGAAAAAAAATCGTAACTTTGCCCGCTTTTACTCAAAAAGCCATTTTGAAACCATACCTAAAATCGAATCCCATGAGAGAACTTAAGATTACGAGTTGCATTCATGTGTGCAGCTACGAAGAGTTGTCGGCAGACCGACGCGAGTTGGTTGATGCTGCCAAGGCGATGATATATCGTTCGTACAGTCCGTATTCGGGCTTTGCCGTAGGGGCAGCGTTGCGTCTGTCAGACGGAAGCATCCATGGTGGTGCTAACCAAGAGAATGCTGCGTATCCGTCGGGTTTATGTGCCGAGCGTACCGCGCTGTTTTCAGCCAACGCACAATATCCTGACTTGGCGGTGAGAGCCATTGCCATCGCAGCTTTTACAGCCGGAAGCTATACCGACAAACCTATATCGCCTTGCGGAGCGTGCCGCCAGGTAATGCTCGAGACCGAGAACCGCTATGGAGGTAAGACGGAGGTCATACTCTACGGGCAGAAACAGATATATATCATCGACTCTGTAGCCGACCTGTTGCCGCTCACTTTCCTCAAAGAGGACCTGCTCGGATAATACGACGCTATAGTCCCCGCCGAAATGTCCGGGGGATAATATAATCTACGAGAAAACGATTGACGCGTCAGCGCCAACGTGATTGTTTTGTACATATAATGAGGATACTGAAACGTATAGACAGCTACATGCTCCTGATATTTATGGGGCTTTTTCTGATGACCTTTCTCATCTGCGTGTTTATACTATTGATGCAGTTCCTGTGGATGCATGTCAACGACTTGGTAGGCAAAGGTGTAGAGGTCTCGGTGCTTGCCGAGTTTTTCATATATGCAGCCGTCACGGTGGTGCCTCTTGCCTTGCCTCTTGCCATCTTGCTGGCATCGCTGATTACGTTTGGAAACTTAGGTGAGAAGTTCGAGCTTACGGCAATGAAGTCGGCCGGTGTGTCGCTGTTTCGTATTATGCGGCCGCTCACCATCACCATCGCCTTGATAAGTGTCGGCGCTTTCTTCTTCTCTAACTATGTGTTACCGCGCTCGCAAGTCAAACTATGGACGCTGATTTTTTCGCTCCGTCAGAAGTCGCCCGAACTCGACATCCCCGTTGGTGAATTCTACGACGGCATCAGCGGATATAACATCTACGTGGGCAAAAAAAGTAAAGAAGGTACACTCTACGACCTGATTATCTACGACCTGTCGGAAGGGTTTAAGAACTCCACCGTGATGCTTGCCGACTCGGGTAAGATATATTTCACAGCCGACAACAAGTATCTGCAGCTTGAGTTATATAATGGTGAGTCGTTCGAGAACCTCAAACAGCAGCAGAAAAAGCAGAGCTCGAAGCAAGAGCAGATACCTTATCGTCGTGAGACCTTCTCTAAGAAGGTGATGCTCATCGACTTCGATACCGACTTCAACCGTTACGACGAGTCGGTGCTGCGCGACCAGCATGTGGCAAAAAACGCAGCTGAGCTCGTCCGTTCGATCGACTCGGTGAAGGTGATAGCTCATTCCCGGTCTTACGACCAGAGTATGGACCTTGTCAAGCATAAGTATTTCGCACGCGACCGCCAGACGGGGCGGCAGCTGCTTGACTCGGTGCAGTTGGCTACCAACCCGCATCCCAAGGGCAAAGATGTAGACTCGCTATTCGCCACCTTGACGCCGACGCAGCAGCAAAATGCTTTGCGCACGGCTATCGACAAAGCCAAGTCGCAAGGCGACCAGATAGAATACAACGCGCTGTTGCTCGACGACTCGCAGCGTTATATACGCAAACATGCTATCGAGCTGCATCGTAAGTTCACTCTTGCTTTCGCTTGCCTGATATTCTTTTTCATCGGTGCGCCTCTTGGTGCTATCATCAGAAAAGGCGGACTCGGAGCACCGGTGGTCATCTCGGTGGTGATGTTTATCATCTATTATATCATCGACAACACCGGCTTTAAGATGGCGCGCGAGGCTTTGTGGCCCACGTGGGCAGGCATGTGGCTCTCGTCGGCGGTGTTGTTGCCGATAGGTATCTTCCTAACCTACAAGGCTGCCACCGACTCGGCGCTGCTCAACCCCGAAGCGTGGGTAAAGCAGTTCGACAGACTGAAGGAATGGACACTGAAAAAAGCCAAACAAGCAAAACGTAAATTCAAGGCAAATCGTTAGAACATTAAAACATTAAGATATGAATACTATACCCGAAGCAATAGCCGATTTCAAAGAAGGACGTTTCGTCATCGTGGTCGACGACGAGGATCGTGAAAACGAGGGTGACTTCATTGTTGCCGCCGAAAAGATAACCCCCGAGAAGGTTAATTTCATGCTGCACCATGGTCGTGGTGTGCTGTGTGCACCGTTGCCTGAGGAGCGTTGTCAGGAACTCGAACTGAGCCATCAGGTGGCAAACAACACGTCGATGCTGGGGACTCCTTTTACCGTCACCGTCGATTTGCTTGAGGGGTGCACCACCGGTGTGTCGGCTCACGACAGAGCTGCCACCATCCGTGCTCTTGCCGACCCCAACTCCAAACCGTCGGACTTCGGTCGTCCCGGGCATATCAACCCCCTTTATGCCCGTTCGCGCGGAGTGCTTCGGCGTGCCGGGCATACCGAGGCTGCCATCGACCTCGCCCGGCTTGCCGGACTGCAACCCGCTGCCGCTCTGATAGAGATAATGAACGAAGACGGGACTATGGCGCGCCTGCCCCAACTCGAGGAGGTGGCACGGCAGTTCGACCTCAAACTCATATCCATCAAAGACCTCATAGCCTATAGGCTGCAGTCCGAGTCGCTCATCGAGCGAGGCGAGACGGTGCACCTGCCTACACGCTATGGCAACTTCATGCTCACACCTTTCCGACAGATCTCTAACGGGCTGGAACACATAGCCTTGGTGAAAGGCGAGTGGGCTGACGACGAACCCGTCTTGTGTCGGGTGCACTCGTCGTGCATGACCGGCGACATCTTCGGTTCGATGCGCTGCGAATGTGGTGAACAGCTGCACAAAGCCATGCAGATGATAGAGCAGGAAGGGAAAGGCGTGATAGTGTATATGAACCAAGAAGGTCGTGGCATCGGGCTGATGAATAAGATACGCGCCTACAAACTGCAAGAACAAGGACTCGATACCGTAGAGGCTAACGTGCACCTCGGCTTCGACCCCGACGAACGTGACTATGGCGTAGGAGCACAGATACTCAGAAGTATAGGTGCCCGGAAACTTAGACTGATGACTAATAACCCCGTCAAACGTATCGGACTCGAGAGTTATGGTATACAGATAGTGGAAAACGTGCCGATAGAAATAGAACCTAACAAGTACAATATCCGCTACATGCGTACCAAGAAAGATAAGATGCACCACGACCTCCGACTCGTGTGAGACTTTGATTTCGGAGTTTCGGTATTGTGGTATTCCGATGTTCCGAAATTTTGTTTTCATTATCTTGGACAATTTGGCACAATAATTGTATATGTTTTTGTGAATAGTAACTCTCTAAATTCTTACGATTATGAAAACACGTCTCTCTCTCTTTCTTGTAAGCTTGTTGGCACTATGTAGCTCGCTTACCTTACGTGCCGATGAGACTGTCACCGTTACAGCTACCGATGCAGATATATCTGCAAACCTCGACTTGAAAGCTGTGGCTACCATCTTCGCTGAGTCGGCTAACCTTGAGGAGTTTGAGAAGAAAATCAACGACGTCGATGCTCGTATCTCGAACCTCGACCTCAATGGTGACGGACTCGTTGACTACCTGCGTGTGGTGGAGTCGGCTGTAGACGATGTGCATATAGTCCTCGTGCAGGCTGTATTGGCAAAAGACATCTACCAAGATGTAGCATCTATCTATCTCGAGCGTGACGAAAATCAGCAAGTCAGTGTGCAAGTGGTAGGCGATGAGTATGTCTATGGCGTCAACTACGTGATCGAACCCGTGTATATCACCAAACCTATCATCTACGACTATTTCTGGGGAATATATAGTTATCATCCCTTCTATTTCTCACCTTTCTTCTGGGCTTATTATCCGAGTTGGTGGTATGCAGCTGACTGCTGGATGGTACACGACTATTGGCACCACATATATTCGTTCCATCACATGCATCCGTATTGCAGTTTCCGTCATCCCCATCATGTAGACCACCATTTTGCGTCGCTCAACCGTCCGGATGCTCGTCACGACTACGCTGTGTTGCATCCTGAGAAGAGTTTTGCCTCGCGCAACTCCTCTCGTAAGGTTACCAACGCTCGCGACTTGCAACCTCGTTCGTCGATGGGGCGCGGCGGAGCCTCGGCGACTCGTTCGACTTCGATGTCTGCCGGAGAACGCACTTTCGGAAGCGCCAACATACGTCGTTCGGCTTCGGCTGCCACCGCCTCACGCTCTGCCTCGGCAGGCTCGCGTACCGCTGCCAATGGCGCTTCGCGCTCGGCATCTGCCGGCACGGCTACCCGCTCGGCGTCTGCCGTAAGCCGCTCTGCAACAGCACAGACCGGTTCTCGCTCGGCAGCCACCACCTCACGTGCTGCTTCTGCCACCACCTCGCGTCAGTCGTCGGTAAGCTCGGTATCGCGCTCGGCATCAGCAAGTACTGCCACGCGTGCCGCAGGCTCGGCACAAGCCACTCGCCCTGCTTCTACCGCTACCCGCAGCTCGTCGGCTAACAGCGCCACCGCCACTCGTAGCTCGTCGGTAGGCAGCGCCACCGCCACTCGCAGCTCGTCGGTAAGCAGTGCCACCGCCACTCGCAGCTCATCAGCTTCGTCGACGCGTAGCAGCTCTTCATACAGCTCCGGCTCACGTAACGCTTCGGGCTCTTCGGTATCACGTAGCAGAGGCTCGTCAGTATCTCGAAGCAGCTCATCGGGTTATCGTAGCAGCGGCTCCAGCTCGTCAGGCTATCGTAGCAGCGGCTCGAGTTCGTCAGGTTATCGTAGCAGCGGCTCCAGTTCGTCGGGTTATCGTAGCAGCGGCTCCAGTTCGTCGGGTTATCGTGGAGGCGGCGGAGGTTCTGTCTCCCGCGGTGGCGGAGGTTCAGTCTCTCGCGGCGGCGGAGGTTCAGTCTCCCGCGGCGGAGGAGGAACGACACGAAGATAATCTGAAATCGAATTCAGACGAAAAGGATACATTCAAGCAAAAAGATGGCATCAGGAAGTGCCATCTTTTTTTTTTCGAAATCCCGAAATCTCGAAATCCCGATATCCCGAAATCCCGATATCTCGAAATCACGACATCTTGAAATCTCGAAATCTCGAAATCCCGAAATCACGAAATCTCGATATTCCGGTATTTCGAAAAGATGTCTTTCCCTTTTCTCTAAAAAACGCCCGAAAATTGCGTAATTCAAAAAAAAACATTACATTTGCAACGTGAAACGATATATCCTTTTTTTAGCGATTTTGATGGTCGGCATGTTGCCTATTATGGTCTGTGCCGATGATGTGAGAGAAATATATCTCACTACTACTCAAGGTGAGTATAAGTATCAGTATATCTTCGACCAACGCAATAATTTCGTGGTGGAGATGGAGTATGTGCAATCGGGAAGTGACTGGTTGCCGTCGCGTCGTATAGCTCGTGCTTTCGATGACGACGTCATGATCGGTGAGAACCACGAGGTGTATACCGATGCCGGCTGGCAGACCGAGGTGCAGGTGAGTTTTTCATACTCCGGCACCGACATTGCTCAGACTGTCGAACGTTATTACGATGTGGAGTCGGCAGGCAGATTGCTGCGCAGCGTGACGACGACGTATGTGCAGAGTTGTAATAAGTTGTTACCCACGCAGGTAGTTACTCAGACCGATGGCACAAGCAACACGGTGGCTTATACCTATCGTTGTGCTGACAACGGCAGTGAATTGTCGGAGCTGATAGTAACACTGACCGACGGTGCCGCTGCCAATCAGTATTCCGAGTACCGTCTCTCGTTCGATAGCAGTCAGTCAGCCAAGGTGGCGGTGCTCGACGCCAAGCTCGCAGGTGAGGCTGACCGGCAACACCTGATGCGGTTCACGTCGCATCTCGACCCCGAAAGTAGGAATACCGCTTATCAGACAGTGGAAAACTACAAGCAGACACCGAAAGGTATGGGGTGGGTGATGCAGCAGTCGGCGCAGATGAACTACTCCTCGAACCTGCTCAACGAGCTTGTGGGTAACGTGTGGGCTGACATGTTCTGGAAGAACCGCGAACATTATCTGTATTCATACAGCGAGACCTTAGCACCGGCACTGCTCTTGTGGCAAGAGCCGATACACAGCCAATGGCGTGACATGCTGCAAGTGAACTATACCTATGGCAACAATATTATAGAGGCTGAGGTGACGTCGTCGTTCTGGGGACGTGACATACAAGCCGATATGCCATTCGAGATCGACTTCCTCAAGCAGCATAACCTGCCTCAGAAAAAAGGAAGAAACCTGAAGGTGGTGTATGGCAGTCGTCTGTATACCGTTCTGCCTTCGGTGACGGCAGCTACCACCGTCTCGGCATACCCTAATCCCGTCATCAACACCCTGTATGTCGACCTCGAGAGGGCTGACAATACTACTATCGGCGTTTACGACCTGACCGGCAAGCTGCTGCTTTCGACGAAGGCAACAGCCACGCATGTCTCACTCGACCTAAATGACCTGAGCGACGGCATCTATGTGTTGCGCACGTCAGGCAACAACAGCTCGACGGTGAAAATAATAAAAGGTAACTAAATAACACTAAGATATGAAACTTAAATCGATTGTAATTATGGCACTTGCGGCAACTACTATCACTGTTGGTGCACAGACGAATCCGTTTTTCAACTACAAAAACTGGACTACTCCGCGCGGAACTTATCCTTTCAACGAAATCAAAATTTCCGACTATATGCCTGCCTTCGAAGAAGGTATGCGTCAGGGGCTTGCTGAGATCGACGTCATCGTCAACAACCCCAAAGCCCCCACTTTCGCCAATACCATAGAGGCTTATGAGAAGTCGGGGCAGCTGCTCTCGGTGGTGGCTTCGTGTTTCTATAACCTCACCAATGCCGAGACCAACGATGAGTTGCAGAAGTTAGAGATGGAACTCTCGCCTAAGATGTCGGAGTATTCGTCGGCGATACGCCTGAACGAAGGTCTGTTCAAACGTATCAAGGCTGTATACGACCAGCGCGACAAACTCAAACTCACCAAAGAGCAGCAGAAGATGTTGCAAGACATATACGACAGCTTCGCCAACAACGGTGCCAACCTCTCGCCCGAGGACAAAGAGACATACCGTCAGCTCTCGTCGCGTCTGTCGCAACTCACCCTGCAGTTCGGACAGAACGTGCTGAAAGCCACCAACGCCTGGTCGATGCTGCTGACCGATGAGTCGCAGCTTGCCGGACTGAACGACGACACCAAGAAGATGCTTCGCAAAAACGCTGAGGCTAAAGGACTCGACGGCTACCTGCTCAACCTCAAGCCTACGACCTATATCCCCGTGATGCAAGACTGCGACAACCGCGACATACGTCGCGAGCTGTATACCGCATATAACTCACGCTGTATAGGTGGCGAGTTCGACAATACCGCCGTCATCGTCGACATCGCCAATACACGTCTTCAGCTCGCCCGACTGTTTGGCAAAGACTGCTATGCCGACAAGGCACTTGTTAAGACGATGGCAAAAAACAAAGAAAGCGTGTATCGTCTGCTCGACCAGATGCGCGATGCTTATATGCCCGTGGCAAGAAAAGAAGCTGAAGAGCTGCAGCAGTATGCTACCGAGCACGGACTATACGCCAAGCTGCAACCATGGGACTGGAGCTACTACTCGAAAAAACTCAAAGCCGAGAAGTATTCTATCACCGACGATGACCTCAGACCCTATTTCGAACTCGAGAACGTGAAGAAAGGTGTGTTCGGACTGGCTAAACGTCTGTATGGCATCACCTTCAAAGAGAATAAAAACATACAGGTCTACAACCCTGAAGTGTCAGCTTATGAGGTGTTCGACGAGAAAGGTAAGTATCTTGCCGTATATTACTGCGACTTCCACCCGCGTGACGGCAAACGCGGAGGCGCATGGATGAACGACTTCAAACCGCAATGGATGGAAGGTAAGAAAAACTCACGTCCGCATATCGTCAACGTGATGAACTTCACCCGTGCCACTGACGATAAGCCGGCACTGCTTACCTACGACGAGGTGCGCACCTTCTTGCATGAGTTCGGACACGGCCTGCACGGCATGCTCACCCAGTGTCAGTACTCCTCGATGTCGGGCACGAACGTGCCACGCGACTTCGTAGAGCTGCCTTCACAGTTCAACGAGAACTTCATCGACGAGAAGGAGTTTCTCGACACCTTTGCCAAGCATTATCTGACAGGTGAGGCACTGCCTCAAGAGTTGCTCGACAAGATGCACGCCTCGCAGACCTATCACGCTGCCTATGCCTGCGCACGTCAGCTTAGCTTCGGATATTTAGATATGGCATGGCATACCCTCACCGAACCCTTCCAAGCACCCGAGGCACTGACGGTGCAAGAGGCTGTGATGCGCTTCGGCGATGAGGCTATGGCACAGGTGCAACTACTGCCACTCGTGCCTAACACGCAGATGGAGACAGCATTCACACATATCTTCTCGGGCGGATATGCTGCCGGATACTACGGATATAAATGGTCGGAACTGCTCGATGCCGATGCCTTCTCGGTATTCAAAGCCGCTGCACGCAAGCGTGGAGGCTCTATCTTCGACAAGACCTCGGCTGACCTCTTCCGCAAGAATATCCTCGAACGTGGTGGCACCGAAGACCCAATGGAACTCTACAAACGTTTCCGCGGAGGCGAACCTACCATCGACGCCATCCTCGAACGTGACGGCGTGAAAGCCATAGTATTTTAATAGTTAGAACATCTAAAGCATCTATAGCATAATTGTTAAAGCCATAGTATTTTAATTATCAAGAGTATCTATAGCATATAGAAAATATAGATCATCTAAAGCATCCATCAAAAAACAAACATAATGAAAGGTATCGTTTTAGCCGGTGGTTCGGGCACTCGTCTGTACCCGATTACCAAAGGGGTGAGCAAGCAGTTGCTACCCATCTACGACAAACCCATGGTGTATTATCCCATCTCGGCGCTTATGCTTGCCGGGATACGCGACATACTGATTATCTCTACTCCGCAAGACCTACCCGGCTTTCGCCGACTGTTAGGTGACGGGAGCGACTACGGAGTGCGTTTCGAATATGCCGAACAGCCTTCGCCCGACGGCTTAGCACAGGCTTTCATCATCGGCGAACAGTTTATCGGCGATGACTCGGTATGCCTCGTGTTGGGCGACAATATCTTCTATGGTGCCGGCTTCACGGGCATGCTGCGTGAGGCAGTGCTTAATGCCGAACAAAACAACAAAGCCACCGTCTTCGGCTACTGGGTCAACGACCCCGAACGCTACGGCGTAGCCGAGTTCGACAGCGAAGGCAACTGCCTGTCGATAGAAGAGAAACCCGAGCATCCCAAGTCCAACTATGCCGTCGTGGGTTTGTATTTCTATCCCAACAGAGTGGTCGACGTAGCCAAACATATCAAGCCTTCGGCACGCGGCGAGCTCGAGATCACCACCGTCAATCAGGAGTTCCTTACAGCCGGACAACTCCGAGTGCAGACCCTCGCACGGGGCTTTGCATGGCTCGACACCGGCACACACGACTCACTGAGTGAGGCTTCTACTTTCGTCGAGGTGATAGAGAAACGGCAGGGACTGAAGATAGCATGCCTCGAAGGTATAGCTTACCGAATGGGATGGATCGACGACGACAAGATGCGTCAACTCGCGCAACCCATGCTCAAAAACCAATACGGACAATATCTGCTCAAAGTCATCGATGAGTTAAAAGAGACAGGTGACGCAAACCTCGGATAGCTATGAACGTCATACCTACAAAAATCGGAGGCGTGTTCATCATCGAACCGCGTCTGTTCGGCGATGCCAGAGGCTACTTCTTTGAGTCGTTCAACGAACGGGAATTTAGAAACAGCGTGGCTGACATACGTTTCGTGCAAGACAACGAGTCGAGTTCTTGCTATGGCGTGCTACGCGGACTGCACTTCCAGAAACCGCCATACGCACAGTCGAAGTTAGTAAGAGTGGTGAGCGGACGAGTGCTCGACGTGGCTGTCGACATACGCACCTCAAGCCCTACCTATGGCGAGTGGGTGGCTGTCGAACTCTCAGCCGACAACCATAGGCAGTTTTTCCTACCACAAGGCATGGCACACGGCTTTGCCGTACTCAGCGAGACGGCTATCTTCCAATATAAGTGCGACAACTTCTACAACCCTCAATCCGAAGGTGCCATAGCTTGGGACGACCCTGACCTCGCTATCGACTGGCAACTGCCACACGACAAAGTGATACTGTCTGACAAAGACAAGCATCATGGCTCTTTCAAACAACTGCAACCCTATTTTATATAACAAAGAAAATATAGAGCGTATAGAGTATCTAAAGCATCTATACCAATTAAACCATCTGTAACCCCAAAAATATCTCTTACCTCGTGAATATCCTCGTAACAGGCGCTAATGGTCAGCTCGGCATGTCAATCCGACGCGCCGCTGCCAATGCAACCGACCGCTATCTGTTTGCCGACATCAACGTCATTCCCGAACTCGAAACGATACCGCTCGACATCACCTCACCGCAGCAGATTAGCAAAGTAGTGAACGACAATGATATCGACATCATCGTCAACTGTGCAGCCTTTACCAATGTCGACGCTGCCGAAGATAATATGGCGGCAGCCACACTGCTCAATGCCACCGCACCGCTGTTCATGGCTAAAGAGCTAAAGAAACGCAGCGGGCTGTTGATTCATATCTCTACCGACTACGTCTTCGGACTCGAACAATATAACACTCCGTGTACCGAAGAGATGAAAGGTATACCTTCGGGCGTGTATGGCAGCACCAAACTCGAAGGAGAAAACAATATCATCAGTTCGGGATGCGACTACCTCATCTTCCGCACTTCGTGGCTGTATAGCGAATACGGGCGTAACTTCTGCAAGACGATGATGCAGCTCACAGCCATCAAAGAGTCGGTCAGCGTGGTGTTCGACCAAGCCGGTACACCTACCTATGCCGGCGACCTCGCAAGACTGATAGTCGATGTCATAGAGAGAAAGAAATACGTAGGCAACACCGGCATCTATAACTTCTCGAACGAAGGTGTGTGCTCATGGTACGACTTCGCCTATATGGTAGGTCTGCTCTCTAAGCACGACAACTGCAAGGTGCTGCCCTGCCACTCGAGCGAGTACCCCAGTAAGGTGGTGCGTCCTGCCTATTCGGTGCTCGACAAGACCAAGGTAAAGCAGACCTTCTGCTTAGCAACCATACCACATTGGACCTTCTCGCTGGCTATCTGCATCAATAACATACTCAAACAATAAAACCGTGTCATGAAACCTCGTAGTTATCGCCTTTTGTCTGTCGCTGTCTTTGTGCTGTTTTCCTTCTTTGGTAACGCACAGACCACTGACACGTCAGCCGTCAGTCAGTCTGACCGTCGTCAGCAACGGCGTGAGGCGGTACGTACACATTGGCATACGCACTACAAACCCTATGGCTTCGTGCGTAACTATCTGAGTTTCGACTCGCGCGAGTGTGTCGCAGGTACGGGCGACCTATATCTCTACCTGCCCAAAGACAACCTTTGGTCGACAACACCGGATTTCGCTCAAGCTAACGGCATCGAACGTCATGACCTTAACGCTCAGCCCTCGCTGCGTTTCCTCTCGCTCACCACGCGCCTCGGACTCGACATCGGTAACTATAGGGTAGGTAACACACAGTTCGAGGGAAAGATAGAAGCCGACTTCTATGCCGGTCTGACAGGCACTACCGGCGTGGCTCTGTTCCGTCTGAGACGTGCCTATCTCACACTCTGTTGGGATAGCCTCGCCCTCGGCGCCGACCACTATGCCCGTGTCTCGCTACTCATGGGTCAGGACTGGCACCCGATGGCTGACGGACTCGCCGACGTGTTAGCTCTTAACTCAGGCGCCCCCTTCGGACCTTTCAGCCGAACGCCGCAAGTGCGCCTGACAGCTCGCCTGGGCGATGTCTTCTCTCTCACTGCTGCAGCCCTATGGCAGATGCAATATACCAGTACCGGTCCGCAAGGCAGCCGTGCCGATTATATCAACAAGGCTCTCACCCCCGAGGCATACCTCGGCTTCGACATACAACACTCATCGGGCTTGCTGCTACGCGCCGGTGTCGACCTGCTTAGCATCCGACCTCGCACCACCGGCGTGCTTACTGTCGGAACTCAAGAGGTGGCAGTGCCTGTCAGCGACCGCCTGACGACATACTCTCCGTTTGTGTATCTGCAATATAAGCATGGAGACTTCACCCTCAAGGCTAAGACTATCTTCGCGCAGGCGGGCGAACACTTCAACCTCAACGGCGGATACGGAGTGAGTAGACAACTCGCCGACGGCTCGCGCGAATATACACCTACGCGCAACAGCACCAGCTTCGTGTCGATAAGCTACGGGGGTAAAATCAAAGGCACCATCTTCGCCGGATACGTGCGCAACTTCGGAACTATAAAGCCGCTCGTCAGCACCGATACCGACCACTTCTACTTCTTTAAGAACGGAGCGTCGAATATGGTTCGCCTCTATCGGGTAGCACCGTCGCTGCTGTGGACTATCGGGCATTTCCAACTCGGCGCCGAATACACCATCTGCTCGGCACAGTACGGCGACGACCTATCTGACTATGGTCTGGCACAAAATAATCTCCACTGGGTGACTGACCACCGAGTGGAGATTCTGACCAAATTTAACTTCTAAATTTTGAAGGTTCCCGGGATTCTGGGATTTCGGTATTTCGGTATTTCGGGATTTTGGGATTCCGGCGGGATTCCGATGTTTCGAATGTTTTTATTGTTGCTTCTTAGCAGCCTGGTTGTCGGCGATCTCTTCTGCCAGCATATCTTCGAACATACGGACCGAGTTGGCGAGGCTGTAGCGCTTGGCTGACTTGGCATATATCTTCTCCATATAGCGTTTCTCGCGCGGGTTGTCGAACCAATAGTCCATAGCGCGTGCTAAGTCTTTCGGGTTGCCCGGCAAGAACAGACTTCTGCCATCGAGGGCGAACTGCGGCGTGGCACTCACTGTCGAGTTGGCAATGATAGGCACCAGACCCGTGGCAAACGCCTCGATGCACGAGATAGCCTCGCTCTCCATGTCGGAGGCATGAATATATAGGTCACATTGCGACAGCAGATGAATCAACTCGTCACGACCGACATATACGAATTCCGGGACGTTTTTTAGCTTCTTTCCGAGCTCTACGTATTTGTCATACTCAGGTCCCTTGCCGGCAAACACAAGCTGTATGCGGTCGGCATACTTGCTGTACTCCACTGCGTTGATGATCACATCCTGACGTTTCTCATGGGCTAATCTGCCCACCATCATCACCATGAGTTTGCCCTCGTATTTGGGGTCTTTGCGAGGCTTCTCGCCATCGGTGTTGTTGTGCCCGGCTATCATAAACTCGTCTTGAATACCGTTGGAGATGACGTGTATCTTGGCTGTGTAACCACGCTCCTTGAGCATGTCGCACATAAACTGCGACGGTACATGTATGTGGCGGAAGTTCTTGTAGAACAAACGACGGAACTCCCGATAAGTACTGTTCTGTATCCAATCGACTTTGCCCAATCCTACCGATGACCATATATTCTCGGGCTGTATGTGGAAAGCACCAGTATTGGGCTTGCCTATCGACTCGGCATAGTTGCTTGCCGAAATCTCCAATGCAAAAGGCATGAAGTTGTGAACGATGTCAGCCCATTCAACCGCTTCGCGTATCACCTTCTGCGACTCGTTGCGGATGTCGCCAAACTGGAAACCATGCTTGTGAATAAGGCTGTCGAAGAAAGGTACGTTGAATTCCGGCACTATGTATTTGCCTTCGGTATTCTCTTTGTCGGAACATAAAATCCGAACCTCATGACCCTTGCGGCGTAGCTCCGCAGCAAAACGTTGCGCAGAAATACTCGTACCATTATTGTTAGTATCGAATGTGTCGATAACGAAGAGTATTTTCATAATCAGTGTTTTCTATGGTTATTATACGTTAACATTCCCATGGAAATCAACCCTGCTGAACGTGTGTATGGTGTAGAAAGGTTGAGAAGACATACACATCGTAAGCGGCTGCAAAGGTAGTCTTTTTTTTCGAATTGTCAAAATACATCTTTCTGTACCCTTTAGATTAGGTTGCCGATTATTAAGAAATGCATTAAAATCTGCAAAGTGACTCAACGATGTAAGCTTAAGAGATAGTGGTTTCCGACATCCTGATATCCCGACATCCCGTCATCCGGAAACGTCGGTTTGCAACCGGCGTTATCTCTATTTCTCTGAATTCCGTAAAACCGGAATACCGGGAAACCGCAAAAACAATACGTCCAATCCGTGGGAACTGAATCAGTAATCAGAAATCAGAAATTTGAAATCAGAAATAATAAATCCGTCCAAACATTTTGTGAGATTAAAAAAAAGCAGTATCTTTGCAAAGCGAAAAAACTGAGGTCATGCCTTGCACCATGGTGGAGGTATGCTTCCTGAAAAATATAACTCTATGGCAAAAGCTTTTCAAAAGATTTACACGCAGATAACTGCTATTACAAAAGCGACGTGTTCGCTTAAAGCTCAAGGTGTGGGCAACGACGAGCTTGCCACCGTCAATGGTAAGTTGGCGCAGGTGGTTAAGATTATGGGCGATGAGGTGACGTTGCAGGTGTTCGAAGGTACCGAAGGTATACCTACCAACGCCGAGGTCGTCTTCCTTGGTAAGTCGCCTTCGCTTCGTGTCAGCGACCAGCTCGCAGGTCGTTTCTTCAACGCCTACGGCGACCCTATCGACGGCGGACCCGACATCGAAGGGCAAGAGGTGGAGATCGGCGGTCCGTCGGTTAACCCTGTGCGCCGCAAGCAGCCCTCGGAGCTGATAGCTACCGGTATCGCCGGCATCGACCTTAACAACACCCTCGTCAGCGGACAGAAGATACCTTTCTTCGCTGACCCCGATCAGCCGTATAACCAGGTGATGGCAAACGTGGCATTGCGTGCGCAAGCCGACAAAATCATATTGGGTGGTATGGGTCTGACGAACGACGACTACCTGTATTTCAAGAACGTGTTCTCCAATGCAGGCGTGCTCGACCGTATCGTCTCGTTTGTCAACACCACCGAGAACCCGCCTGTCGAGCGTCTGCTCATCCCCGATATGGCACTCACCGCTGCCGAGTATTTCGCTGTCGAGAAGAACCAGAAGGTGCTCGTCTTGCTTACCGACATGACCCTTTATGCCGATGCTCTTGCCATTGTGTCGAACCGTATGGACCAGATTCCGTCGAAGGATTCGATGCCCGGCTCGCTCTATTCCGACCTTGCCAAGATATACGAGAAGGCAGTGCAGTTCCCCACCGGCGGCTCTATCACCATTATCGCTGTCACCACTCTGTCGGGCGGCGACATCACCCACGCCATACCCGATAACACCGGATATATCACCGAGGGTCAGCTTTACCTGCGTCGTGACTCCGACATCGGAAAAGTCATCGTCGACCCCTTCCGCTCGCTCTCGCGACTCAAGCAGCTTGTGGCAGGTAAGAAGACACGTGAAGACCACCCGCAGGTGATGAACGCAGCCGTACGTCTCTATGCCGATGCCGCCAACGCCAAGACCAAACTCGAGAACGGCTTCGACCTCACCGACTACGACAACCGTTGTCTGGCTTTCGCCAAGGACTATTCCGATAAGATTCTGGCCATCGACGTCAATATCGACACCACACAGATGCTCGACATCGCATGGCAGCTCTTCGCTAAGCACTTCCGCCCCGAAGAGGTCAACATCAAACAAGAACTCGTCGACCGCTACTGGGGAAAATAAGATAATCAATAGCAATCCAAACAAGGCGCTTGCTGCAGTCATCTGCAGCAAGCGCCTTGTTTATGCCGAATAGTATGTCGGTCATGTCATTGCGGTCAAATCGGGTTCGGGGAGCCAGGGGTAGTGGGGGGCGAGGGTGGAGTAGGTGTGGCTCAGGGTGGCGGCGAAGGCGGCAGCCTCGGTGGTGTCGGGGTGGAGCGGACGGTGCGAGAGCATGCGGTGATAGCGCCATAGCCGGTCGGACTCTTGGCGCGTCGGAGCAGAGAAGTAAGTACTCATGAAACGCTCGCCGATATAGTCGACAGCCACACTCGAAGGGTGAAGCATGTCGTCGGCATAGAAACGGTAATCGCGCAGCTCGTCGTTGAGAATCTCGTAGCTCGGGAAATAGTCGACCACAGGGCTGCAAGGCTTTAGTGCCGCGTCATGGTCTGTCATCTCAGCTTCATCGGTGGCCATGGTGCTGTGCTTGTGAGCGGCGTTTGGGCATGACGTCTCTGTGTCGGCGTATGCCTGCATACAGCCTTCGGCGGCTAAGAGCAGGGTCGCCTTGCTGAGTTGGTTGCCGTGTAGTCCGTCTTTGAGATGACGTATAGGAGAGACGGTGATGACCACATGCCGATTGCCACACAGAGCTATGATGTCGTCAAGATAACGATAAGCCTCGTCGACGCTGAGCATACGGCGAGAGAACATCTTCGCGGGCATCTTATGGCAGTTGGCTACTATACGTCCGTCGAGAGTGTATACCCATGCTGTACCCAATGTCAGGATGACGGTTGTGGCTTGGGCGAAGGCTTGTCGTCCGTTCTCGACACTCTCCCTAACCACCCGTTCGCACTCTTGTCGGTTGGCATACGAGAAGTCACCATGGTGCGACATCGAGTGCCACAGTCCGCCCGAGTAGCGGAGGTCGAACACGTTGCTTTCGCACTCTGCGCTATGGCTGTCGGCTGTGAACCGAAGGTCGCCGTCGCTGCTTATCGTCTGCAGACATTGGTAGATAGAAGCGGGGTTGTACATGGTACCCCATGGGTTGCAGCTCACGCGAAAAAAGCGCTCAGAGAGCCGCTGCGCTATGTTCTGCGCGAAGCACGAACCGATACACAGTATGTGGTCGGAGTAGTCGATAAGACGTGTGACAGCAGGTATGTCGACGGGTGTGGTGAATATCATCGTTTAATATGTCTATTCGTATCGCATTATCTGTGCAGGTGAGATGCGTGTTACCAATCGTGCCGGAGCTATCAGTATGGCAACCGACACCGCCATGGTGGCTATGTTGAGTAGCAGCCACCAGCCCCATTCGAACGAGACGGGCACGTAGCTCACATAGTAGGAGGTGGGGTCTAACGGCACTATCCTGAATAAATATTGCAAGGCGCATAACGCCAGACCAACGGCATTGCCGATAAGCAGTCCTTCGGAGATGAGCAGACTGCCTTGCAGCAGGAACACCCGCTGCAAGAACGTGTTGCTCGCACCGAGCGACTTGAAGATGCCGATCATCTCGATGCTGCCCAGTATGAGTATGATAAGTCCGGATATGATGTTCATGCCTGCCACTGCCAGCATCAGCAGAATGATGACCACTACGTTGGTGTCGAGCAGTGCTAACCACGAGAAGATAGCGGGGTTGCGATCGACGACGTTGGTCACGTACATGGTGTTGCCTTGTTCGTCGAAGCGGTTGGCAACGCGCATATATACATTATCGTAGGTCTCGCTTAGGCGTGAGAAGTCGTCGACTACGATGTCGATACCCGACACTTGTGTGCTATCCCAGCCTTGCAGCCTCTGCAGGTCGCGTATGTCGCTGAGCACGAACATGTCGTCGGCTTCTTTGAGTCCGGTCTCGTAAAGGCCCGACACCCGATAGCGGCGGGCGCGTATGTTGTCGCCGATGAAGTAGCAAAGAAACGTGGAGTCGACGCCGAGTTGCAGATGCCGGGCAAGGGAGGCAGAGAGCAGCACCTGTCCCTGAGCCGTTGGCAACGTGCCTTCTGTGAGGTTGCCGGAAAAGAATGTCCAGAAGTTGTCGTCCGGCTTAGAAGAGAAGGGGTCTTCTATGTCGATTGGCAGTCTATGTCCTTTTAGTACCACACCCTGAAACGCGTCGGCTGTCTTGATGAGTGCTGGTTTGGTGACAAAAGGCTCGGCTCGGCGGACGCCTTGAGTAGTGCGTATCACGTCAAGTAGTGAGTCGCTGACCTCGATGGCACGCAACTCGTAGGTGTTGTTGCTGTCGAAGCTGACCACTTGCAGGTGCGACCCGAAGCCCACCACTTTGCTTGTCACCTCATGCTTGAAACCCACCACGATGAAGATGGTGGCTATCATCACCGCAATACCTACAGCTATAGCCCCTCGAGCTACACGTACAGCGGGACGAGACATCATCCGACGACCCGTCTGAGAGTAGTACATGCGTTTGGCTATCAGCCACTCAGAGCTTAATATGTGCGATTGGTGCTGCAAGATAAATCTAACTTACGACTTGCAAAGGTAAGAAAAAAAAACAATATGCGAAAATAGCGCAACGGGCTTTTTTGGCACAGAGTTTGTCGGAGAGTTTCTAAAGAATGTAGGGAATATAGAAGATTCAGACCATATATAGAGAATATAGAGAATCGAAAAACCATAGAAGAAACTATATGAGAAAGATACGCATTGTTATTTTAGCTGTTATGGCATTTGTGGCGCTTGGCTCGAGTGCTCAGGATAATGGTGTGCCTGTTCGTACGGCGGAGGAGGAGGCTGCCAAACAGACTGCTATGTTGCTGCGTAATATCTCGTTAGACTCGTCGCAGCTCGACACGGTGTATGCCGTTCACCTGCGCTATGCCAAGCTCCGTCGCCGCCCCGAATATGCCAACAACCGTCGTCAGCTCTTCGAGCAGATGATAAGCGAACTGAAGGGAATACTCACCGAAGGGCAGTATGCTGAGCTTAGGAAGATGCAAGCAGAGCGAAAGCGAATGATGCAAAAGCCGATGGTGATACTGACCGACAGCGTGGCTCAGGCACCGGCGGTGATGACTACTGACACCATGCCACAGTTGCAATCACCAGGCAGGTAACACCCATCACTATCTCGCATATATAAGCTACAGCCGCAGGCTTCTCTGACGAGAAGTCTTCTTTTTTTATCAGCGGTGTTATGTGCAGGAGTCCGTAAATGGCGAGTGCCACGACGGCTCCCACAGCCAGTCCGCCTATGATGTCGCCGGGGTAATGAACGCCCAAGTACATGCGCGACCAGCAGTTCAGTGCCACCCAGCATAGTAGTGTCAGGGTGCTGTGTCGTTGGCGTATCAGTAGCGAGAAGAGCAGTGCTGTGGCGAACGTGTTGGCGGCATGTGACGAGACGAAGCCGTATCTGCCGCCGTGATAGCCGTTGACGATATGGAGCAGCGGTTCGAGGGCGGGTTCCTGTGTCGGGCGCAGACGGCACACGGCATGTTTGATAACACCCGAACTGATGAAGTCGGCTAATCCGACGCATGCCGCAAAAGCCAATATCACCACTGCGATACCTATCCACCAGTCACGCCTGAAACGCTGTTGTGGGCGATATGCCACCACTATCAGCGCGAGCATGGCAACATACAAAGGTATCCACGTGGCGCGGGCACTGACTTGCCAGAGGAAAACGTCTAAGAAAGAGTTATGAAAACCATTGATGGCAAGCAGCAGGTCGGTGTCGAATTGTAGCAGACGGCTTATCATATCACTTCGGCGTAGTCGGCGCGTATCCAGCCGATGTTATCTCCTACGTGTATCTCTATCCATTCGCCCACGTGGTCGGTGATGCGCACTTTGGTGCCCTCGTGTATGACAAACAGGTCGGTACCCGAGCGGTCGGGGCTCGACTTGACGTTGACGATACCTTGTGTGACGATGGCGAGCGAGGTGTCGGTGCGTCGGCTGTGGGCGTTGGCAGCAAACAGCAGGCTACAAGCAGAAAGCAGTAGGGCAACCCATGCCGTGTGGAAGCCGATACGTCGAACAAGCGGCGTGCTGAAGAAAAGGAAGACGAGCAGCATCGCAAGCGAGAGGATGAACAAGCTGATGCTCAGCGTCATCCAGACAGAGAGCGGCAGGCAGTCAATCAGTCGGCGCACCCATTGGCGCAGGAAGAAATTACTCTTGTCGGGTATGTTGTCGACTATCTTCTGTTCGGCGAACTCGAGGTTATGTCGTGCTGCTTCGTTGCGTGAGTCGAGGCGCAAGGCTCTCTCGTAACTCAGGATGCTGCGGGCGAGTTCGCCTTGGCGGAAGTAGGCGTTGCCTAAGTTGTAGTATACCTCAGAGAGTGCCACGTCCGACAGATTAAGTAGCGTGTCGCCGATGACTTGTTCGTATTGTGCGGCAGCCTCAGAGTAGTTGCCGTCGGCATATTGGCGGTTGCCTTCTTCGAAAGCCGTTTGTGCTTGTATGCCAAGGCAGCATAAGCTAAGTATTGATATCAGAAATAATGTACGTCTCATGGTGATTATATCTTTAGTTCGTCGAGCAGTGTGGCTGTCTCGTCGTAAATATCTTGCATGTCGTGGTCTGACTGTTGCGGTGCGTATCGTGCCAGTTCGGTACGTGTGAGTAGGTCGTTGAGGTGTTCGATGGTCTCGGCGCTCACGTTCTTCTGTTCGAGCAACTGCCTTACGTTTTCTTTGTTGAGTTCGGCTGTCGGTATCGACAGACGGTCGCTCAGGTAAGTCCATATAGCACGTTCTATCTCTTCGTAGAAGCGTGTGCGGTCGTTCTTGGCAAGCAGTTCGCGTGCTGTCTTCAGACGTTTCTGTGCCTGTTTGCCAGCCTGACGATAGCGCATCTTCCTGAGGTCGGCGTTGTCGCGTATACGTTTGCGCATCACTATAGCTACTATTATGGTGACGAGTAGCGGTATCAGATACCATAGCCAGAAACGCCAGCTGCCGAAGGCGGGACCTGCCGACTTGCGGCTCTCGAGTTCGCCGGTGTAGATATGGCGGATGTCCTGACCGAGTTGTCGGATGTCTTCTTTCTCGACGTAGTTGCTAACCACTGTGGTGCTTTCGCCTTCTGACTTAGCTATGCTGAGTGTGTACTCGTCGGTGGTGAGAGTCTTGTATTTGCCGTCCTGCGGGTCGAAATACGAATATTGCACGGCTGGAATGGTATATACGCCCGAGGCTCGCGGTATGGCGAGGTATTCGATGGTTTTGGTGCCGCTCATGCCGCCGGAGGTGTTTTTGAAGTTGTTTTGCACCTTCGGGTCGTATGCCTCGAAGCCTTCCGGCCAGTCGATCTGCGGTGTCTTCATCATCTTCATGTTGCCCGTACCTGTGATGTCGACTTTCAGAGTGACGGCTTCGTTGGTCTGCAACTCGGTGCTGCTGATGGAGCTGTTGAGTCGGAACTGTCCGACGCCTCCTGAGAATCCGGCAGGGCGACCCGAGGGCAGACCTTTGACATGTATGGTGGTGCTTGGTGCTGTGAGCTGTCGGCTGACGTTAGAGTAGGTGTCGAAGAAGCTGTCGAAGAAACTGCGCACTTGTGTCTGGTTGCGTACTCTGACGATAGCTTCGAACGAGGCAGGCTCGATGCGTATGTCGCCCGAGTGCTGCGGATAGAGCATCACCTGGTAGAGGACGGCGGTCTGGTAGTTGCGACCGTTGTAGTGTTCGAGGTTGGTCTGTATGTTGCCCAGGTCTACTTCCTGCTTTACAAACCCTGAGAAGTCCGGAAGCTTGATGTTGTTGGTTATCTGTGCGATGTCGACAAGGGTATAGAGTTTGTACGACACGGTGATGCACTCTTGCTCGTAGACGTTGGTCTTGCTTACGATAGTTCGTATAAACAGCTCGTCGGCTTTGCCTGCTGTTTGTCCGCCTTGTGACTGACTGCCTGCTGTTTGTCCGCCTTGTGCCTGTCCGCCTTGCGACGAGTTGGCGGCAGGGGTCTCGTCTTGCGGCAGCACTGTGATCTTCAGCCCGTTGGAGCTGTAACTCTCGTGCGAGACAGTGATGGTGGCTGGCGGGATGGTGAACGTACCCTCTTGCTGAGCTATCAGTGTGTAGGTGTAGGTCAAGGTGAACGACGAGGTGCGCTTGCCGTTGATAAACTGTGTCGAGCTTGACTGCGAGGTGTACGGACCGGCAATGATGTTGAAGTTGTCGAGTTCGGGTGCTCGCAGGTCTTTGGCATGTTGATTGACGGTGTAGCTCAGCTGGAACGGAGTGCCCACCACTACCTGTGCCGGGGCTGAAGCACGAAATGACACATCGTCGGCATAAGCAACACTACTTATGCCAACAACAAAAAATAATATATATATAAAGCGTTTCATATCCGTGATATTGTCTAACATCTAACAGCGTAGCGGTCTAACATCTATTATCACCAATTCTTATCCGAGCGTTTGCCGCCTTGCATCTGCTGCTGTTGTGCTTTTTGTTGTGTAGCTTGTTCGTCTTGTTCGAGAGCTTGCAGTATCTGTTCGGCTTGTTCTTTTGATATCTCGTCTTCTTGCTGCTGTTGTTGCTCTTGCTGCTGTTGTTGCTCTTGTTGTTGCTGCTCTTGCTGCTCTTGTTGTTGCTGCTCTTGCTGTTGCTGCTGTTGTTGTTCGTCTTTATTTTGGTTTTGCTGCTGTTGTTGCTGTTGCTGTTGTTGCAGCATTTGCATGGCTTTCACGAGGTTGTATCGTGTCTCGTCGTCTTTGGGGTTGTCTCTGAGTGACCGCTTGTAGGCTTCTACGGCCTTGCCATAGTCTTGCATGGCGTATAGCGAGTTGCCGATGTTGTGTGCAGTGGAAGCCCGTCGGCGGCTGTCTTTGTCGGAGTTGGTGAGTAGCGAGTCGGCTTTCATATACTCATGAAGCGCATCCTCGTATTTCTCTTGTTTGAACAGCGCATCTCCGAGGTTATAGTGTGCCTCGAAGCTATTGTTGTTTTTGTCGATACCGCGGCGATATTCGTTTTCGGCTTCTACGTATTGCTGTTTGCGGTATTGCTTGTTGCCACGACGCACATCGCCCGACTCGCGTTGTGCTTGCAGAGTGAGTGTTGAGAGCAATAAGAGTGTGATTGTCAGTATGCGGGTTCTCATTGTCGAGTGTATTGAGTTCGTTTGTTATGCTTTTTCGTTGTCTTGGCGTGCGGTGAGGTCGAAGATGTCGATCCGGCTAAGGCGTTTGTTCTTGCGTGCGAAGATGAAGAAGTCGATGACCAAGATGAGCAGTGCTATCAGCGCAAACGACTGATATTGTTCGTTGTATTCGGTATACACTTTGGTCTCTATCTCTGTCTTGGCAAGCTTGTCGATTTCTTTCTCCACCACTTTCACGGCGCTGTTGGTGTTGTCGGCTCTGACGTATATGCCTCCGCCTGCCTGAGCTATCTGTCGGCACATGTCTTCGTTGAGTCTTGAGACTACGACTTGTCCTTGTCGGTCTTTGAGGAAGTTGTTGCTGCCGGGCGAGGTGGGGATAGGGCTGCCTTCGGGTTTGCCGATGCCCACCACTATCACTTTCACGCCTCTCTCTTGTGCTTTCTTGGCGGCGCCTATGGCGTCGTCTTCGTGGTTTTCGCCGTCGGTGATGAGGATGATGACTCTGGACGCTTCACTCTCTTCTGAACCGAACGACAGCAGCGATGTCTCTATCGCCTTGCCGATGGCGGTACCTTGGGCGGGGATGAGTGAGGGGTCGATGTTCTGCAGGAAAGTCTTAGCGCTGACGTAGTCGCAGGTTATAGGCAGCTGTGTGAAGGCGTTGCCGGCAAACACTACCATTCCTATCTTGTCGTCGACGAAGCGGTTGATCATCGAGGTGAGCATCTGTTTGGCTTTCTCAAGGCGGTTGGGTGAGATGTCTTCTGCCAGCATCGAGTTAGAGATGTCGAGTGCCACCATCATCTCGATACCTTGACGTTTGATGGTCTGCTCTTTGGTTCCGTATTGCGGACGTGCTGCCGCGAAGATAATCAGCACCAGGGCGAGCAGCAGTAGCGAAAACTTGACGTGCGGGCGCACGTGTGAGGCATTAGGCATCAGCGCCTCTACCAAGTCGCTGTCGCCCACCGCTTGCAGTTGGCGACGTTTATGGCGAGTGTAGAGCACATGAGCCACAATCAGTATCGGCACTATCAGTAGTGCCCATAAGTATTCTATATTTGCAAATCGAAACATGACAATATTGTTAATTCGTATGTATCTAACCTCTAACCTCTATTCCGCTATCGTTCTAATGACGAAGTAGCGGATGAGTATCTCGAGTAGCAGGCAGAGTAGGGCAGAGAGCACAAAGGGCATGAACATCTCGCTACGTTTGGAGTACTCGCGTACGCGTATCTTAGTCTTCTCTAACTGGTCGATCTGTTGGTATATCTGTTGCAGTGAGTTGTTGTTGGTGGCGCGGAAATATTCGCCGCCGGTGGCTTCGGCTATCTGTCGGAGTGTGGTCTCGTCGAACTCGTTGACGATGGTGGTGTATTGTATTCCGATAGGTGTCTGATAGGGTATGCGTGCCGGCTCTTTGCTACCCACGCCGATGGCGTAGACGCGTATGCCATAGGTCTTGGCTATCTGTGCCGCCGTCAGCGGGTCGATGTCGCCGCGGTTGTTAGAGCCGTCGGTGAGCAGGATGATGACTTTCGACTTGGTGGGTGAGTCTTTCATGCGGTTGACGGCATTGGCAAGACCCAAGCCGATGGCGGTGCCGTCGTCTATCATCCCGAATTTGACAGAGCGAAACAGGTTAATCAGTACGGCATGGTCGGTGGTGAGCGGACATTGGCAGAAGCTCTCGCCGGCAAACACTACTAATCCGATGTTGTCGTTGGGTCGGTTGATGATGAACTCCGTCGCTTTTTCTTTGGCTGCCTCTAAACGGTTGGGGCGTAGGTCTTCTGCCTGCATCGTTCCCGAGATGTCGAGTGCCATCATGATGTCGATACCTTCGGTCGACTCTTTGTGCCAGCGGTTCGACATCTGCGGACGTGCCAGTCCGATGCTTAGCAGGGTGATGGCTGCCACACGCAGTACGAAGGGCACGTGGAGCATGTATATGCGAGCCGAGCGCGGACCGCGGCGAAAGGTCTTCGACGACGATACCAACATACTCGCGTCGGACTTGCGTATCTCGATGATGTACCATGCTATGATAGGTACAAGCAGCAAGAGTAGAAACAGGTATCCCGGACTTTGAAATGTCATTGCTCTGTATTGTCTTTTGAGGTTGTAAACTTGTTATTGTTGTAGTTGCTACCGAACTTGTCGGCTGTGGTGTTGCCATTAGCGGCGTTGGTGTGAGCAGCGCTGTCGGTGTCCGTCTCGTCGTTGTCGTCTGTCGGTTCGGGGGCGGGGATGGTCTGCTCCACGATGTTGTAGGCATTGCGTAGCGACGTCTCGTGCTCGTCGGGCAACGGACGGTGTTTGGCAAACTTGGCTTGGTCGGCAAGACGGAGTATGTCGCATAGCTGCTTGTACAGGTCTTTGCGGTCGGCTAAGAGCATGCGCATGTCGGTAAGGATGGCGTCGGTGGTCATCTCTTGAGCCGAGATGCAGAAGCGGCGTGACAAGTATTCGCGTATCACGTCGGTCAGTTCCGACTGATATTCTTTGTCTTTGCCTTGTTGCCATATCTTCTCGGCTTTTATCTTGTCGAGTTTCTCTATTGCCACCTCGTGTGCCGGTCGTAGCAGTTCGGGGTCGACAGGCTCTTCGTCTTTCGCCTTGCGCCGCGAGCGTATGAAACGTACGAGGTAGTAGATGCCCGTAGCCAAGGCTGCTATGCCGAGGGCGAGTAGTATCCATCGTATGATACCCCACCACCATATCGGTGCTTTCTCGATGTCTTTCACGTCGAAGATCTGCGTCTGAGCGGTGTCGACCTCGAAAGGCTGTATCACGTTGAGCGACAGGGCGTCGGTGAACAACGTGTCGTCTTCGAAGACGAAGGGTATGGGGTCGATACGGAACAGCGAGTCTTCGAACGAGGTGATGGTCAGGTCTTGGCGCACTTCGATACGTCCATCGCGAAGCTTGGTGGTGTCGCGTTTGGAATGTTTCACTATCTCTATCGATGGTTGCAGACTGTTGCCATAGACTGGAAATTCGACTCGCTCGCCGGCGTCTTGCGTCACCTGAAGATGAAGTGCGGTCTGGTCGCCCACACTCAGTGTGACAGAGTCGAGCGAGGCGCTAACCACTACCGATAATATGATACTTAACAGTTTCAAGATAGGTCTTTTTTTATGGTACTACTATTGTTTGTTTTAATGGCTCTTGTCTTCGTCATTTGGTTTTGAAGAGTCTGAGCAGTGCTTTCACGTAGTCTTGGTCGGTACGGATGCTTACATTGTCGGTTCCGGTCTTGGTGAAGAGCTGCTCTAATCGTTCGCTGTTGTCGAGCCAGTATTGGTGGTAGCTATTCCTTACGGCGCTCAGAGAGGTGTCAACCCACAGCCGCTGCCCCGTCTCGGCATCGCGTACTTTCAGCAGTCCTACGTCAGGTAGTTCGGCATCGCGATGGTCGTATATCTGTATGGCGCTGATGGTGTGCTTGTTGCTGGCTATCATCAGAGGCTTCTCGATGTCGGTAGCACCGATGAAGTCGGAGATGAGGAAAGCGGTGCAGCGACGTTTCTGTGCGTTGGTGAAATACTGTAGTGCCTGAGCTATGTCGGTGCCTTGCGAGGTGGGCTCGAACGAGAGTAGTTCGCGTATGATATGCAGCACATGTTGCTTACCTTTCTTGGCGGGTATGTATTTCTCTATCTTGTCAGAAAAGAAAATGACGCCCACCTTGTCGTTGTTCTCGATGGTAGAGAAAGCCAGTGTGGCGGCTATCTCGGCTATCATGTCACGTTTTATCTGTGTCAGCGTACCGAATTGGCGTGAACCACTTACGTCGACTAACAGCATCACGGTGAGTTCGCGTTCTTCTTCGAACACCTTGATATATGGTCGGTTCAGACGAGCCGTCACGTTCCAGTCGATAGAGCGTACGTCGTCGCCGGGCTGATATTCGCGCACTTCGGAAAACGCCATACCACGACCTTTGTATTGGCTGTGGTATTCGCCGGCGAAGATGTTGCGACTCAGCGAGCGAGTCTTAATCTCGATCTTGCGGACTTTTTGTAGTAATTCTTCTGAGGTCATATCACTAAACTCTAAACACTATACACTCAACACTAAACTCTAAACTCTAAACACTCAACATCATTAAGGTACTTCCACTGCGTTGAGCACTTCGGTGATGATGTCTTCGGTGTTGAGGTTGTTGGCTTCGGCTTCGTATGTCAGTCCGATACGGTGACGTAAGACGTCGTAGCATACGGCGCGCACGTCTTCGGGTATGACATATCCGCGACGGTGTATGAAGGCGTAGGCTCGTGCGGCGAGGGCGAGGTTGATGCTGGCACGAGGCGAACCGCCGAACTGAATCATAGGTTTGAGACGGTCGAGTCCGTAGCTCTCGGGCTGACGTGTGGCGAACACGATGTCGACGATGTACTTCTCTATCTTCTCGTCTAAGTACACCTCTCGTACCACCTCGCGTGCTTTGCGGATGTCGTCGGTCGAGAGTATAGGCAACACAGGTTTGCGCTTGCCGGCGATATTCTGGCGAATGATAAGCTGCTCCTCCTCTTTCTTGGGGTAGCCTATCACTACTTTGAGCATGAAACGGTCGGTCTGCGCTTCGGGCAGGGGGTAGGTACCTTCTTGCTCTATCGGGTTCTGTGTGGCAAGCACCAGGAAGGGGTCGTCGAGCTTGAAGGTCTCGTCGCCGATGGTGATCTGTCGCTCTTGCATAGCCTCGAGCAGGGCTGACTGCACCTTCGCCGGAGCACGGTTGATCTCGTCGGCGAGGACGAAATTGGCAAATATAGGACCGCGTTTGATGCGGAACTCCTCGTTCTTCTGTGAGTAAATCTGAGTGCCTAACACGTCGGCAGGAAGCAGGTCGGGGGTGAACTGAATACGGCTGAAGTCGGCTTTGATGAGGTCAGCAAGCGTGCGGATGGCAAGGGTCTTCGCCAAGCCCGGTACACCTTCGAGCAGGATATGACCATCGGAAAGCAAACCGATAAGCAGACTCTCTACTAAGTGTTTCTGACCTACTATCACTTGGTTCATGCCCATCGTCAGGGCATCGACAAACGAACTCTCACGCTCGATGCGGTCTTGGAGCTCGCGAATATCAACAGGGTTGTTCATGTGTGTATGTTTTTTATGTAATATCTGTGGTACGGGTGCTCGGCAGGTATCTGTTCCGATACGGCAAAGCAACCACAATTCAATAGCAAATTGTGTGCCACACTGCCTGTAGAATGGCAATTTTTTTTAAGTATGCACCTAAGAGCTGTTGACAGAATGTAATAATAGTATTGTCATGCTATCAAGCAAATTCGGCACATGCAGTTGATATTTAGTAGCTTTGTTGAGTGGCGGTCAACAAGTATCACTTTCTGTCCCCTCCCGCAGTCGGCAAGTTGATGTCGTAGCATGTGTAGATAAAGAAAGAGTGATTACGCCTATGGGGGTGCAATCACTCTTTCAATTATTGTATATAGTTCAATGATTGTATATAATATAGTTTATCTGCTCAGTCTTGTATAGTTTATCTGCTCAGTAATTCCCACATGCGGTCTTCATCTTCATGAAACCATCGTTGTATTTGTGAGGCGCGTTCAGGATTTACTTCACAGCCGATACCTTCATTAAGATAGCGATAAAGCATATCAACCGAATCCTCGTATGAACTATTGTATGGTGAGGCAGATGAATGATTATAGACATATTCCACAAGTTCAAAAGCCTTCTTTTCGTTTTTCCGGCAACCGATACCATTCTCATAGTGTTTGGCGAGTTGCAGGCGTGCCTGGTTACTATGGAATTCGTCTGCCAATATCGTTAGGTGCTCCACTTTTGTGGCATCGTCATCGATGTAATCAACCATGTGACGTATGCAATTTTCGTCTTTGAGTTCTGCCCCATGTCTCAGATATGATTCGTCAGAGTTGATTAACCACACTTCCCAATAAGCCTCCGTCACCCCACCTTCGGCAGCATGTATGAGCCACGGCAACGCTTTTTCTTTGTCGGCGGGGAGAATAACCACATTTGGATTGCTGTATTTGGTGCGGATACCATGTGATAAGAGGTAACCGACAATATACATTGCATAGGGGTCGCCCTGTTGAGCGTATGGTATGGCATCGTTATAGATACTTTCTTGATTGCTACTACAATCCGAACGACTGTATAAACCTTTCCAATAATCCTTTTTCTCTTGTGGAACACAGTCGTTGAAAACTATGCTATCTGCCGGTGTTTCAGGCGTCGTCTGTCGCCCGACATTATTGCAATATGCTCTGCGCAAGATAATATCCATTTCGCTATCAAATCGTTTGAATGCGGACAGATGCTCAGGATGTTTGTGCTCGTATATGTAATCTATCTCACAGTGTACCCGTTTTGTTACGGCCCCCAATTTCCAATGGTCGTTTTTGTCTTCTTCTGACATATTGTTGAATGCCTTACGGAATTGTTCGATAAACAAAAGGGCATATTCACTATCTACATCTTGCATTTTCTCAAGTATGTCCAAGGCGTCTTCTGTCTCTGACGTTTGCGAGGCAAGATACAAAAGGACATGCATACTGTCGAGATCCTGCATCTCTATGCCTTGCCAAAGTGCCGTAAAATAGCCGTTTATGTCATTTCGTTTGCGGTACTCTTTTATATCGGGTGAAGGAACCTGCAAACGACCTACATGATATTTGTATGCTTGACGAAGTGATAAATCTAAATCACCAAAGAGCCGGCGGGGAAATAAATATTCAGGGTGCGATTGCAAATATTGCTTCTCTGTCTTGTCATATTGGTCTCTTATGATATACCCTAAGAGTATATCGTCGTTTTTGTCTTCTTCTGATAGTGAATCGACTTGTTGAAAGATATTCTCACCTAAAAGCACAGAAAATGCTTCCTCTTGGGCGCATAATTTTTCGAGAAAATCAACAGCCTCGTTGGCGGCGCATGTTTGGGCTGCAAGGTAGAGTAGCACCAAAAGACTATCTGTATCGTCTTTTTCTGCTCTTTGCCAAAGCTCAGTCATGTAAGCCTGAATGTCTTTGGTCTTTTTGAATGAATCAAATAAAAGTGCCATAGTTGTAGGATTTTGTTAGTTTGGTTCGGCTTATCAGAGGTCAATGTTTTTTTCTCTAAGTCATAGGCAAAATGCCTAATCGTTGCCTCTACAATGTTGTGCTTTGTCATTGGATGCAACATTATGGCTACAAAAGTACAGTTTTTTATTGGAAAAGCAAAATAATATATCTTTTTTTTTTGCATTAATGGCGCGATGTGAGAGTAGGAGAGTGAAAACGTGCGCAGAAACGTTATTAAACAGTTCAGCAAACGACCTTGTCTTGCAGCGGGCTTTTGAAACGCGGGCGGTGCAACAGATACAAATCAGATACAATCGTGTACAATCGATCCGAACGTTGCGTCGGCATGAAAAAAATTTGCGTGCTATCGGAAAAAATATTATCTTTGCCGTGCAATACGTGAGCATAGTGCGACAAATGTACTTGCCTCGGCATGTATGCGTCGATGAGTAGTGCCTTTAATATGTATATGGTGTCGCCTATTGCTAACGGATATTTATCAACCAACAAATTAAATCTATCTACTTATGGATTACAAAGTTATTGACATCGAGGGCGTAGGTCCCGTGTATGCAGAGAAACTGCAGAAGGCAGGTGTAGAGAAAGCAAGTCAACTGCTTGAGAAGTGTGCTAAACCCGCAGGCCGCAAGGCTTTGGCAGAGGAGGCTGAGATTTCGGAAGCTCTGATTCTCAAATGGGCTAACCACTGCGACTTGTATCGTATCAACGGCGTTGGTCCGCAGTTCGCCGAGTTGCTCGAAGCTGCCGGTGTCGACACCGTCAAAGAGTTCGGACATCGTGTACCTGCTAACCTCGAGAAGAAACTGCAAGAGGTTAACGAAGAGCGCCATCTCACAGGTCGTGTTCCCGCTGTAAAAGAACTCGAGAAGATGATTGCTCAGGCAAAAGAACTGCCCGCAGTGATGAGTTATTAAGATAATGCGTTGAAACATAAGCTTTAACGATTGTCGGGGTGCCGGTGGCATCCCGACTTTTTGTATAGTGTCATCCACAGCGGGGGTACGCCAATTTGCAATTGGCGGGAAGATACGTGATGACTATTCGTATATGTGACCGCCGGTTAGAAACCTGCGTACCCTGATTTTCCTCGCCGGTTAGAAACCGGCGTACCCAATGGTATAGAGCTTGGCTGCGGCTTCGCTCGTTATTGCAATTCTTAAAAATATTGGGGTATTTAGGGGCTAAAAAGGGTGGTATCTTTAGTTTTTCCTTAAGAAATGGTATGTTTTTAGTAAGTGTGTGCCTTTCGGTATCCAATTATTTCGAGTAATTTTGCAGCCGATAAAAAATGGGCTTTTCTGAAACGCTGTTTTCAAGCACTTCGTGATGCAGCTATGCAGCACGCCGGAGAAGCATAAATACTGAAATATAACAACCAAAGATATGAAGAAATTTTACGTATCATTGCTTGCAGCGATTGCAAGTCTTTTAGCAGTGCAGTTAAGTGCACAGCAGTTGCCTAACCCGGGGTTTGAGAACTGGGAGACTATCAAATATTGGGGTGCCACCATATCCGGAGAGCAGCAGCCTACGGGTTGGCATGGCTCACACGTGTCTAAAGAAGCTGCCGGTATAGTAGTTCAGAAATCGGTGACTTACAAGGCGGCGGGTAGAACAGGGGGCAATAGTGTTTTAGTGAAAAATGTAGAAGTCGGTGCCGCCGGAATTTACGAGACTACCCCCGGCTATTTCGCTCTTGGCACTCCGTGGCAGAATCTTAACGGACTTGATGTCAACAATGCGACAGGCGGTACCTCCGGCGGTTTGAACTTCGCGTATCGTCCCGACTCGATGGAGGTGTGGATAAAACGTGCCGGTGACAACATCAGCAACGAGAATTATAACGTTCTGTTCTATTCGTGGAAAGGGACATCGCGTGCAGAACAATATCAAGGCAAAAGCGGTTCTTGCTCTGATGTGAGCAATTCCGATTATAATACAAACGAAGAGTCGGATATACGCCAGGCATTGGATGCCAACAAATGCGGTACGAAGACCCTTGCTACCCAAATAGCTGAGGGATGGATTTATGGCCGGGAGATTTACGAAGATTGGGTGAAGCTCGTCATTCCTATTTACTATATGAACGATGACGTCCCCGAAAAATGTAACGTCATTTTTGCTTCGAGCGGATACCCTAACTTCCGCGTAAGTACGGGTATTTACGAAGGAAACGGACTATATGTAGATGACGTTCGCTTGATATACTCTTCTAAAATCGACCATATTTTTATAGGAGACAAGGAGTGGAAAGGTTTTAACCCCGATGTAGTATCTCCTCAGGTACAGGTGTATTCGTTAGGAAATGCTACTGCTATCCCTTCGGTATATGGTAAACGTGGTGTGGGTAAACTGACTAACCTTAGAGGTGCTACCGCTAATTTTACGGGGCGCAAGCTGACGAGCAATGAGTTTACCATTCTGAAGCCCGGTACCATCGATGGCGACCCTATGGAGATACAGGTGAAAGCCGAAGACGGCTCGTCGACCACTACCTATAAGATACAGTTCGTCTCGAAGCAGTCGAACAACAACCGTCTTGCCGCTATCACTGTCAATGGCGAGGCACTCAAGGGCTTCAACCCCTATGTGACATCGTATAACGTAGAACTGCCGTATGGCACAACAGCGGCACCGAAAGTGGAATTCGAGAAAGCAGAAGATGCACAGACAGTGAGCATCACACAGCCTACGTCTACGACAGGTACTGCTACTATCAAAGTGACGGCTCAAGACGGCAGCCAGAATACCTATACCATAAAATTCTCGGTAGCTCAACTCTCGGACAACACCCTTGCCGACATCTTGCTCGATGGCGAGTCGCTGCCGGGCTTCTCATCGACCAAACGTAACTACACCGTAGAGCTGCCGTTGGGCACCACCGCCGCACCGAAGATAACGTATAAGTCGAACTATCCTAATGGTGCGCAGACGGTAAGTATCACCAACGACCTGAAGGCAGGTGCGCAGATTTCTGTCACCACGCCCGGCAATCAGAAAGCTAACGTATACAAAATCACATACGTCATCACGGCTTCTACCTATTCGTATCTCAAAGACCTCACTCTTGATGGCGTTACCATCACCGACTTCCAACCGTCACGTACCGACTATTACGTTGGTCTGCCGATGGGCACCACCGCTCTGCCTAAGATAGGGTACACCGCCGGCGACAAGTACCAGTCGGAGCCGAAGATTGAATACGGCGGACTCGACGGTGTGACCAAAATCACCGTTACCGCTGCTGCCGGCAACCAGACCGTTTACCGTCTGACGTTCTCTGTCGAGAAGTCGACCAACGTGAAGCTTGCCGACATCATGCTCGATGGTAAGTCGCTCGAAGACTTCGACCCCGACACCTACGAGTATGTCGTCTCGCTCGGCACCGGAGCCACTACCGCACCTAAGGTCACTGCCAAAGCCGGCGACAGCTATCAGACTATCGACATACGCGAAGGCGGACTGACAGGTACCACACGTATCATCGTGACGGCAGGCGACGGCAAGACCACCAAAGCATATAACATCACCTTCACACAGACCATGTCGACCGTCAATACGCTCGGCATGATATACATAGGTGGCACACAGCTGACGGGCTTCAACAAAAACACTTTCGAATATACGTATCAGCTGCCTCAAGGTACGACCTCGCTACCTGAGGTGACCTATCAGAAAGGCGACAACGCGCAGACAGTGACCGTACGTACCTTCTCGGGTCTGAGCGGTGACTATAAGATCATCGTCAAGCCGCAGTCGGGCTCGACAAACACCTACGTCATACACTTCTCGGTTCAGACCTCGTCTAATGTCAACCTCCGTATGATATACTATGGCGGTCAGCAGGTTCCCGGTTTCGCTGCGGGCACCAACAGCTATACCGTCACTCTGCCGATGGGCACCACCACTCTGCCGGCGCTGACATGGGATGTGGCTGACAACTCGCAGCGCGTCATCTACTCCGCCGGTGTGCTCAACGGTGCCGCTTCTACCTTGCTGGTGCGTGCCGAGGACGGCTCGACCAACACCTATTCGGTAGCTTTCGTGGTGCCCGTTGCCGGTGTGAGCACTCTGCTCGACATACAGTTAGACGGCAAGTCGATAGAAGGCTTCTCGCCCGACATCACCTCTTACACCATCAACCTGCCGCAGGGTACAACCAAACTGCCGGTCATCACCTATACTGCCAACGACGAGTATCAGACCATTCGTAAGACCGAAGGCGGTCTGACCGCCGACACACGTATCGTGGTACGCGCACAGAACGGCTCGACGACGACCTATGTGCTGCATTTTGTGGTGGCAACGTCAAGCAACGCCAATCTCGCCGGTATACGTATAGGCAACGAGGCTCTTGCCGACTTCTCGCCCACCGTCTACGAATACAGCATCACCCTGCCTGCCTCTGTCAGTCGCGTACCTACGGTGACCTTCACCAAGGCCGAGCAGACACAAACGGTGACAGTACAGAACGGCTCCTTCTCGCAGCCCACCACCATACGAGTGGTAGCGGAAGACGGCATTACCGAGAATACATACACCATACGCTTCACACAGCAACACTCTGAGAACGCCTTGCTCAAGATGATATATCTTGATGGCGAACAGCTTAAGGGCTTCAGCCCCGAGCAACTCGAGTATTCACATAACCTCCCGCTCGACGCTACTGCATGCCCCGTCATCACCGTCGACAAAGAAGATGGTCAGCGCGTGTCTATCACGATGCCCGTACTCGTTGGTACCGCTTCGATAGTGGTAGAGCCTGAGACGGGCGAACAGAATATCTACACCATACGCTTCACGCAGGCTGCCTCTACCAACAGTCAGCTGGCGGCAATCCTTATCGACGGGGTGCTTCTCGCCGACTTCGAACCTGCCGTAACTACATATAACGTCACTCTCGCTGCCGGCGCCACCACAGTACCGCGTGTCTCATACGAGACTGCCGACGAATATCAGACGGTATATATGACCTCCGGCGGACTCACCGACAAGACGTATCTGAAGGTGGTAGCAGCCGACGAGACATATACCATCTACACTCTCTCGTTTGCCATGTCGCAAGCTGAGGTATCGTCATCGACCGACCTCGCTCAGATTATGCTCGACGGACAGCCTATCGCACAGTTCGACCCTGAGCAGCAGAGTTATACCTACCGTCTGACCGGTAACGTAGCTCCTAAGCTCACAGCACAGCGAGGCGAAGAGACACAGACCATCGTCATCTCGCAACCCGAAGGCGAGGGCACGGCAACCATAGAGGTGACGGCAGCCGACGGCTCGCAGCAGGTGTATACTGTCGAGTTCGAGGCGACCCTCTCGCATAACACCTCTCTTGCCGGTATCACCGTCGACGGCACCGCCATCGCCGCGTTCGACGCGGCAGAGCACCACTATCAGGTCGAGTTGCCGATAGGCACGGCTACCGCTCCCACGGTGTCGGCTACTAAGGCAGAAGACAAACAGGCCATAGAGGTGAAGAGCGGACTGCATAGCGCTTATATCTACGTCACCGCCGAGGATGGCAGCCGAGCTACCTATAGCATCGACTTCGTGATAGAGAAGTCGTCGGACTCGCAGCTCGCCGGTCTGATGATTGGCGGTCAGCCGCTTGCAGACTTCAGTGCTGAGCGGACAAACTACGAAGTAGAACTGCCTCGCGGCACGGCACAGCTGCCGCCTATAGCAGTAGAGAAAGCATACGAAGCACAGCGCGTCGTTGTCAACGCACCGCTACGCGAAGGTGCAGCTACCATCACCGTGTATGCCGAAGACTACACCGCCGACAATCAGCATAAGACCACATATACCATCAACGTGACGGCTAAGATGTCGGACAATGCAAAACTCGAAGCACTGCGCGTCAACGGAGTGAACATACTCACTGCCGGAAAGTTCGACTATACTATCGACGTGCCTGCCTTCTCGACTCCTTTGGTCGACTATACCGCAGGCGACGAGATGCAGACCATAGGCTTCGTAGATAACGGTCTACAGGGAACGCAGATAGAGGTGGCATCCGAAGATGGCACCCAGCACCACACCTATACCGTAACCTACAACGAGATACCTAATAGCGATGCTACTCTGAAGGACCTGTTGGTCTTCAATGGTACTGAGTTCGTTTCTATCTTTGATATCAACGAGACCTCCTATAGCTATCCGCTTGCATGGCGCACCCGTCAGGTGCCTGCGGTATGGGCAGTGGGCAACGCGAAGCGTCAGACCATAGAGGTCAAATATGGCGCTGTAAACGAGACCACCATCATCACCGTCACCGCACAGGACGGCATCGCTCAGCGCGTTTATAAGATTGACTTCCCTGTCGACAAGTCGGCTAACGTGAAACTCGACGAGGTGACCTGCGAGGTGGCAGACGTGATGTTCGACCCTGACCAGCTCACCTACACCATCGACCTGCAATACGGCACTACCGAAGCGCCGATGCTCTACTATAAGAAACAAGAGCCCGAACAGCAGGTTATCTATACCTACGCTCCGCTCGGCGAGAAATCGATGATAGAAGTGGTTGCTGAAAACGGCACCAAGCAGACCTACGAGTTCAGCTTCAACGTCCTGAAGTCTGAAAATGAAAACATATTGCCTCTGGTAAATCTGAATCTTGGTGAGAAGGTCATACCTGTTAATCTTGGAGATGTAGAAAATGTAACGGTTGACCTGCCATACGGGACGAAAAACTTTGTGGTAGAAGTTCCGACCAAAAACTTCGATGAGCAGACGGTGCATATCATAAATGGTGGAGCTTATAATAATACCACTATTACAGTATATCCTAATAGAGGTAGTGAAAAACCGAAAGTATATACTATAGTACCTAATACCGATGTTGCTTATCCTACTTCGGCTGATGGTATCACCATCGACGGAGCACCGCTCGCCGGTTTCGAACGCGATAAATATGCGTATGTGCTTTCTGTCTCAGATCAGCCAATGGAAGTTATCGCTACAGCCCATAATGCTTCCATGCTTGTAGATAACGAGGCTATTGCTGCTACCAATCATAGGCAGATAACGATAGAAGACCCCGATGGTATTTATGCTACGACCACATACGACCTGTTCTTCTATTATCCCGGCGACTTCTCATTCGACACCACTTTCGATAATTTTGATAACATCAGCAATACTCTAAAAGGAGCGGGACTGATGGATATGACTAATGAAGTCAGAGAAAAAGCCGGCATATTGCCATGTGCCGAACTTGTTATTGGTGACTTCAAAGATGACACTCACAACGGTGTGACCCCACATAATTGGAACTCTCCTATTACAGCTAATACCGCCGGTTTGAAAAACAAAGATGACATGGGATATTTCAATTCCGGCTGGAAAGAAATATTCACGGGTAAATGTTGGATACTACCTGCAGCCAATATTAATATATCTTCTATAATAGGAAGTGTAATTACCGACTATGCACCGGAAAGCATGTCAGCTCAGGTTAGTGATCCTAAGACACAAGGCTCTTCGGCTGCAAGAATTTCTACCGAGTACGTTGTGACTTCAGCCGAATCGCTGCCCGGTGTCTATTCACTATCGGAGCAGTATGTGAATATAGGAATGTGGATGCTTGACGGAACGTTGGATGGTCTTAAAAGTATTGCTGATATGCTTGCTGCAGCATCATCACCCACCACGCTTACTTTCGGCGAACCTATCACGTTTAGAAATACACCCGATAAGTTCAGCGTGCAGGTAAAGCCTGAATCTCATCAACTCGTGCAAAACTGGGGAGTTACTTACTATGTGAATGGTGGTTTAGTGATAGATGAAGTAGGTGATTATAGTTCTTCAGAATGGAAAACGATAGAGAAAGATTTGGCTTATATCGACGGACCTGCAACTCTTGATATTCGTATCAACAGTTGCGGGACAGAGATTCCACACGACATGTATGTGAAGAACTCCGGTAGCGATGAGGAAAAAAGATACAAGTCGACTCTATATGTCGACAACATGCTTTTCACATACCGTTCTGACTTGACCGGTTTGAAGGTCAATGGACAGGATGCGACGTTAGCAGGTAGCGACTTCACAATAACGCTTGACGCTGACGACTACTACGGCAAGCCCGAGCTTACGTTCCTGCGTGGCGTAGAAGACCAGCAGCAGACCGTTACTTGGAACGCCGACTACACTCAGGCGCAGATAGAGAGCATGGCTGAGGACTGCGAGACCAAGACTAACTACACACTGAACATAACACGTAACCCCTCGACCAACAGCGCACTCCAAAAGCTCTATGTCGGCGGCACTGAACTGGCATCCTTCGTTCCCAATACCACTCAGTACACCATCAATTACGATGGCGAGATACCCGACCTGCAAGCTGTGGCAGCGTCTAACTTCGCTACCGTCACTCTCGAACAGACAGAGGGTGAGACCAAGATACACGTGCAGCCAGAGAGTGGGGTAGAGACCGTATATGTCATCACATGGAAGAAGAATGAGATACCGACTTCTGCTGTCGCTACCTTCACCGCCGCTAAGATCGACGGAGTGAATGCCGAGACCGAGACCTTCTTCACCATCACAAAGAGCTACGATGGTCAGACCGTCGTCTTCGACGAAACCTCAGGTACTGTCGTCTGCACCGCTTCCGACGCCACCACCACAGAGACCATCAACGACCTCGTGGCAGCCGGACTCCGCGATGCTGCTGTGGCTGCAACGACCTATGGCGTGCTCACTACTATCTCCAATAGCGACATGCTGCTGCGCGACTACGACGGCGAGAACGTATTCTCGTACGACGGCGAACAAAACATGCGCTTCGCTTTCGAACGCAAAGACGCTCAGGACATAGTGATAGAGACGATAACCGACACAAAGACCACCTTCGTGGTTAAGGGCACCGACGATGAGAAAACCTACATCATCAGCACACCCGAAGAGGTAAGCAGCAACGCTGCTCTGCTCGACCTGCTCGTCAACGGGCAACCGCTTGAAGGCTTCTATGGCGACGAAGACGGCAACTACACCATCTACGACCTCGCAGCTAAGATTCAGCCCGTCATCGTTGATGGTCAGACCGTAACCATCAGCTATACCCCTGCCGAGATAGAACCGAAGACCTCGCCGCGACTGCGCATGGCTCCTAAGTTCAAAGGCGACAGCAAGGGCGAATATACCATTCACGTGGTGGCATCCGACGGCATCGCTGAGCATACCATCAAGTTAGTGCTCGGAGTCAAGAAGTCCGACAAGACGGAGCTTGCCTCGCTCATGGTAGGCACCGAGGTGCTTGACGTCACAGCCGACCCTGCACAGTATACCGTGACGCTCACCGTGCCGCAGCCTAAGACCGAACAGACAACGATGCCGAGCATAGTGGCTGTGGCAGGTGCCGAAGGACAGACGATAGAACTCGAGGACAACGGCGTCAACGCTACTTCATATATCATCGTCACGGCAGAGAACGGAACCGACCAGAAACAGTACGACATCGAAGTGTTAGCTGCCAAGTCGGCTTACTCTAAGCTCGACATGCTCGAGGTCAATGGCGTGGCAGTGGCACTCACCGACGGCGTGACCGACTACGACGTCACACTCAACAAACTCGGCGTACCCGAGGTGGAGGCTAAGTCCGACGATATGTTCGCCGTGGTAAGCAAGACCGTGGGTGCTACCGACGCCACTATCGAGGTAGAGGCTGAGGATGGCTCGAAGACGACTTATCACCTCAACTTCTCGCTCGACCCGTCGCTCTCCGACGCACATCTGGCAACCATACTGCTCGATGGCAAGACCCTCGATGAATGGCAGCCATACGTTGCCTTCAACCCCGATACCTACGACTACGACATAGTACTGCAGTGTGGCACCAAGGCACTGCCCGTCATCAATGCCGTTCGTCGCTATGCAACACAGACGGTGAGCGTGATAGCCGGTAACGTCAACTCAGAGACTATCATCGACGTCACCTCGCCCGACGGCATCGAATACATACAATACCGCCTGCACTTCTCAGTGGCTCTGTCGGCTAACTGCGACCTCGCAGGTCTGAGTATCGACTACCAGCCGCTCGCCGGGTTCACCGCCGGCAACCTCACCTACGACAACGTAGAGATACTCAACGAGTCGTTTGTCGTACAACCCGTGCGCGGCGATGCCGGTCAGACCATCGACATCGACAACAGCACCGAAGGCGTCATACGCGTCAGCGTCACGTCAGAAGACCTATCGTGCACACAGGTATACACCATCAACTATGAGGTCAAGAAATGTAAGATCTCGACGCTGAGCAACCTGCTCGTGGGCGGTAACCCGCTGCCTGACTTCCAGCCCGACGTGCTTGCATATACCTATGTTCTGCCGTTAGGCGAGAAGACGGTGCCGGGCATTACAGCTGTGGCAGGGTGCGACGGACAGATCATCACCACCGACATACGCGAGGCAGGCGAGACATCGTATATCAAAGTGCGCTCCGAGGACCTCAGCTCCGAGACCGAGTACCGCATCTTCTTCGAGCTCACCCTGTCCGACAACTGCGACCTCGACATGATAACCGAGAACGGAGACATGCTGCCCGGCTTCCAGACCGACATCCTCAACTACGAGTTCGAGCAGCCCGTGGGCACGCGCACCTTCCCCACACTCGGATACCTCACCTCCGACGCCAATGCTACCGTCGACCAGAAGGAAGTGTTCTACACCGACTACCGCCGCGAGACACGCTTCTATGTCACAGCCGAGAACGGCAAGGCTAAGAAGACCTATTCCGTAGTATACGAGACCCTTAAGTCCGACGTCGACGTGCTCTCGATGATATACTTAGACGATGTGCCATTAGACGGCTTCGTGGGTGTGAACAACAACTACAACGTCGAACTCGAGATAGGTACCGCCACCCTTCCGCTGGTGACAGCCGACAAAGGCGACGAGTATCAGCAAGAGCCTAAGATCATACAACTCAGCAACACCGGCGATGCCGCCACATATAACATCATCGCCACCTCCGAGAGTGGATTGCAACGCGTCTACACCTTAGAGCTTACGATAAAGAAGTCGACCAACCTCAACCTGCGTCAGATCACTATCGACGGCTTCCCCATCGAGCTTAGCGGAACCGGATATACCGCCTCGTCGGCATTCGACCCTGCTCAGACCGAATACCTCATCTCGTGGGCTGTAGGCACCCCGGCTGGCACCGCTCCGGTGATAGGCTACCAAGCCGACGACGAGTACCAAGTCATCACCATGTCGGCACCGCTGACATCTACCAAAGGCGTGGTGACCATCAACGTACAGAACCAACTCGGACAGGTACGCACCTATACCGTGCGCTCCGAACAGCTACACTCCGACAACGACATGCTCGCCATGATAACGTTAGACGGTAGCGACATCGCCGACTTCGAAGGGCAGAAGAACAGCTACAGCGTGCTGCTGCCCGTCGGTCAGACCGACTATCCCGTTATCGGCTACGACCTGTCGGAACCGTGGCAGACGGTAGACGAGCCGCAGGTGGTAAGCGCCAACTCCTCGTCGGTGACCTACCAGATACGCGTGACGGCAGAGGCGGGCAACCAACGTGTGTACAGCGTCACACTCACACTCCAACTCTCTAATGTTGACTACCTCAACCAGATCTATCTCGGCACGCAGCCGTTAGACGACTTCGACAAATATCAGAACAGCTATACCGTAGTGCTGCCCCATGGCACCGAAGCCGTACCCGACATCGACTACGACCTCGGCGATCCATACCAAGACGTGGTAGTCACCAAGGGCGAACTCTATGCCGAGTCGTACATCCTCGTGATGGCACAAAACGGACAAGTGCGCACATATAGCATCTACTTCGACGTGGCTAAGTCGTCGGAGTCGGAACTCGAGATGATATATGCCGATGGCAAGTCACTCGATAACTTCCAAGGCGACCGCACCGACTACACCGTCATCTTGCCTTACGGCGAGAGTAAACTGCCGCAGGTGACCTTCGACAAGAAAGAGCCTGCACAGACCGTCGTGGTGACTAAGACCGCCAACAGCATCACCCTCAGCGTGACCGCCGAAGACGGAGTGACCACTACCACTTACGTCATCAGCTTCGAGAATGCCAAGTCGACGAACGCCACACTGCTGAGCATCGAACTCGATGGTAACCTCATCGACGGCTTCGACAAAGAGAAGTTCGACTATCAGATAGAGCTGCCCTACGGCACGCATACCTTGCCCGACATCACGTGGACCGTTGCCGACGAGCAGCAGACCGTCAACCTCGAACAGACCGACGAGAGCTACACTCTCATCGTAAGAGCCGGCGACGGCATCACCACCAACGAGTATGTCATCGACTTTACCGTGGCACTCTCGCCTGAGGCACGTCTGGCACAGCTGAGCCTTGACGGCACCCTGATAGAAGGCTGGAACCCCGATACCACACACTATCATCTCGTCTTCCCGACAGGCACCGACTCCACAGAACTGTATACCACCGCCAACGTGACATATATCACCATCGACCCCGATGCTACGGCTGTGGTAACGCAACAGAGCGAGACAACCATCACCGTCATCGTGACAGCTCCGAACGGTAATATCATGGTGTATGTCATCGAGCAGTCGATCAAACTGTCGGACAACGCCCTGCTTGCCGACCTCACCCTCGACAGTGTGACCATAGCCGGTTTCGACCCCTATGTCTTCACCTACGAATACGACCTTTACGAAGGACAGACCATACCGGAGGTACTCGCCGTGGCGCAAGACACGCTGGCTGAGGTATCTGTGACGGTAGGAGCTATCGGCGAGCTGACCAATATCTACTGCACCGCTCAAGACGGTACCGAGAAGGTATATACCATCTTGTTCCGTTACTCCGAAATCGACGTCAACGCCACTCCTAACGAGGGCAGCTGCTACTGGGAGTATGTGCCCGGCACGATGCAATACAAGGCTGTGACGATATGCAACAACGTGCAGTGCGCCGTCTTCGACTTCGAAGGACACCTGCTCATGATGCAAGACGTGGTGAAGGCTAACCCCAACTCCGTGGATATAGGTCTCAACCGATACGGACAACAAGTAATCTATCAGGTGAGCGCCGATGCCGAAGGTACACTCTTCACCATGCCGTTCGCCAACCAGACGTACTTCTACGTCTTCTTCCAAAACGGACAGAAGATACTGTCAGGCAAGTTCCTGCTCGCACAATAAGAGAACAAACCAAGACATTGTTCCAATATCTCGAAATCGGTCGTCAGCTTCTGCGGCGACCGATTTCAATGTAGAGACGAGGCTTCGACTCGTCTCCCAAAGAGAACAAACCAAGGCATTGTTCTAATATCTCGAAATCGGTCGTCAGCTTCTGCGGCGACCGATTTCAATTTGTGTGAGACATAGGGTACGCCAATTTGTAATTGGTGGCATCTCCCCGCGTCTTCCCGCGCTCCCCGCCCTCGTAGAGACGAGGCTTCGACTCGTCTCCCCAAGAGAACAAACCAAGGTATAGTTCCAATATTTCGAAATCGGTCGTCAGCTTCTGCGGCGACCGATTTCAATTTGCGTGAGACATAGGGTACACCAATTTGTAATAGGCGGCATCTCCCTGCGTCTTCCCGCGCT